>JAOARV010000022.1 GCA_025210395.1 Marinisporobacter sp. | reverse complement strand
TTATATTTTTAAAATCAAAAGTCATTTATCTCACCTCGAGTTTTACTTTATTAATTTATTATTCGAGATAAATGATGAAATTCCTTTTTGAAATTTTATTATGTTATTTGGAAATATTAGTTAGCCGGAATATGAGATATATCTAAAGATATGCCTATTTATTATTTAATAATTTCCAATCCAAATAACTTTTTTTAAACCCCGAATTTTTCGGTACATAAAATGCTTTAAACGTATATGATAAACAAAAGAGAAAATACACTCTAATTTTTCATGTAAGGAGAGTAGATAGAATGATTCAAATTGCTAAGCCTATGATCGAAAAAGAAGAAATTTTACATGTTCAAAAAATCATGAATAGTGGAATGATTGCTTCTGGTAAAACAGTTTTAGATTTTGAAAAAAAATTTGCTGAATATATGGAAGTAAATTATGCTATAGCAACTTCATCAGGTACAACAGCATTACATGCTGCTGTTATTGCAGCTGCTATCCAACCTGGAGATAAAGTTATTACAACCCCATTTACTTTTGCAGCTACAGCTAATAGCCTATTATTCGAAAAAGCTGTACCTGTTTTTGCAGATATTGATCCTAATACCTTCAACATTGATCCTTCTAGTGTTGAACAGATCTTAAAAAATAATTCTGATATTAAAGCCCTATTGATCGTTCATTTGTTTGGGCTTCCCTGCAATATGGATAAACTAATGGAATTAACTAAAAAATATAATTTGCTTCTTATTGAAGACTGTGCCCAATCTCATGGCGCTAAATATAATAATCAAACTGTTGGTAGCTTTGGAATAGCTTCTACCTATAGCTTTTATCCTACTAAAAATATGACTACTGGTGAAGGGGGAATGCTTCTTACAAACAATAAATCCCTTTATAAAAAGGTTCAAGCAATTATTAATCATGGGCAACAAGAACGTTATATTCATACACAACTAGGATATAATTTTCGAATGACAAATATAGCAGCTGCTATAGGCCTTGAACAATTGAAAAAATTAAATACTTTTAATGCTAAAAGAATAAAAAATGCTAAATATTATAGTGAAAATATTAAAAATGATGTAATTACTTTGCCTACTGTACCAAAAAACTGTAAACACGTATATCATCAGTATACAATCAAAGTGAAAAATAGAGAGAAATTTATCAATCATCTAGAAAAACATGGTATTGGATTTGGCATATACTATCCTATTCCATTAAATGCACAGCCCTACTATACGCAATTAGGTTATAATCCTTTGGAAACACCTATTGCTATGAAAATAAGTAATGAGGTTGTATCTATTCCAGTACATCCTGCTTTATCAAAAGAAGATATTCAAAAGGTTGCTGAGGTGATCAATCATTATGAATAAAATAAAAGTAGGCATAATTGGTGCTGGAAAAATGGGAGAAAAGCATATTAAGATGTACAAAGAACTACCAAAAGATGTGGAATTAATTGGTTTTTATGATGTAGATGAGCTAAGATCACATAATATTTCTACTCAATATAACATTCCTTCATTTTCTCAAATTGACGATTTACTAGAAAAAATAGATGCTGTTACTATTGCTGTACCAACTTCTCTTCATTATACGTATGGATTATTATGTGCAAATAAAAAGAAACATATTCTAATGGAAAAACCTATTTGCAAAACACAAAAAGAAGCTATTCATTTGATTGATGTTTGTAAATATAATGGATTGACTTTACAAATTGGACATATTGAACGATTTAATCCTGCTATTAAAGAACTTCCTAAAATTTTAAAAAATGAACAGATTATTTCTTTAGATTTTCAAAGACTTAGTCCTTATGATCAAAGAATATTTGATACAGATGTAATTCATGATCTGATGATTCATGACTTAGATATTATGAATTGGATTGTTAATGCAAAAATAGATACCATCTATGCTCAAGGAAAATGTGTCTACAATGATAAATATTTAGATTATGCCCAAGGAATAATAGAATTTTCAAACAATATATTAGTTAGTATAACTGCTAGTCGTGTAACTGAAGATAAAATAAGGTTGCTTACAATTCATGCAAAGAATTCCTATATTTATGTAGATTATTTAAATAGAATCATTAGGATCTCAAGACAAACTAATTTTAAACTTAACACTGGCTATGATATTCAATATAAACAAGAAAATATTACAGAAAAAGTATATGTTAAAATGACTAATCCCTTAAAAGAACAAATTATTTCATTTATTAAATCAATTCAAACCAATCAAAAGCCAATTGTAGATGGACTTGATGGACTTAAAGCTTTGGAAATAGCAGATAAAATTTCAGAAATAATTTGTATAAAGTAAAACAAAAAGGAGGGAATATTTCTATGCGTGTTCTTTTTTTTGAGTGCAATGAAGTATTTAATACCTTACTTCCTAGTGCCTTTAAAGATTTAGGACATGAAGTTGAAATTTCTGGTAAATTAAACGAACAAAAAATTGCAAAACTGATTCATAAATTTAAGCCTCATCTTATTCTTTCTATGGGTTGGGGATTATGTCAATCACCAATCTATCAAAAATGTATTTCAAAATATGCAAAAAAATATAAAATTCCAAATGTTTACTGGTCCCTTGAAGATCCAGCATTTACCCATCTTTTTGTTCTTCCTTTAATTAAAGCACTATCTCCTGATTTTGTTTTTACTATCTGCAAATCAAGAGTTGATTATTTTAAAAAACTTGGCATTCGGGCAGCTTATATGGATTATGGATACAACCCAAAGATTCATTATCGAGAGAAAAAGAATCGTAAATATAATTGTTCTATTGCTATTGTAGCAAATTCATATGCACACGTTCTTAAAGATGAACCTCATTCTTATCGTTTACAATCCATTAAGACCCTCATCTACCCACTTCTTAAACAGAATATTCGTATTGATTTTTGGGGACATGATTGGGAAAAAATGAATCCAATTATTAGATGTGACATACCAAATGATTGGATTCATGGATATCTACCTTATTCTGAAGCAACAAAAGTATATAGTAGTGCAGATATTGTACTTGGTCTACAAAATCATTACACACAACTTACACAACGTACTTATGAGATTTTAGGTTGTGAAGGATTCTTACTCACTGCTGATACGTTAGCCCTCAGAAATTTATTCAAACCAGGACAGGATCTAATTGTTTCTTCATCTCCTCAAGAAACATTAGAATTAGTACACTATTATTTAAGTAGGCCTGAAAATCGTGAAAAAATACGTAAGCAAGGAAAGCTCGCTGTTTCAAACTACACTTATACGCAGCGGGCAGCATATATAATTGATACTTTAAAAAAAGAAAAAATATTACCAAAAGATATACAATAATATTTAGTCATGACCACTAACGATTCTAGTAGTCATGACTATTTTTCATCATTCCATCAAATTCTTAAAAGTAAAAAATACACCAATCTTAATTGTCCTCTTGGTTCAACCATGAAGCTATTATTGAAATAGGTTCTGCATTTCTTATTAATGCTCTATTTTTATATAAATCCATCTTTTTAGAAAAATTGTTATATGACTCATAGATAGATTGTTCGAAATGTCCCCACCAAAATGGATGGGTTAAAAATTGCATAGACAATCCCTTTTTAATAGAATCATAAAAATTATTTTTCCAGAATTTCCGTCTATTGCTATCCGAAAAATACTTTATATCTTTAAAAAATCTTTTTTCATAAGTATTAATAAATCCATCTATAACAATGTTATTATTTAGAATCAACGGAGTTGGACAATGGAAAGAAATAATATTTGTAATGGGTAAATAGTCTGAATAATAATGGAATGTATTTTTTGTATACTCCACTAATTCTTTGTGCTCTTTAAATAGACTTGCATCTATATGAATACCTATTTCATGTCCCATATTATTTATTTTCTTGATTAAAGATAAACATTCAAACGAAAGCATATTATATAAACTATGATTAGGCAGAAAAAAGAAAATTGATTTTGCTTTATTTTGACTTTCAATCTTTGCTAAGTTATACGCTCCTAAAAAGTCATTATCCACATCATGTCTTAAGTAAACAATATATTTCTCACTATATTTCTCTGAAGAAAAGCTTTCAAAACTATACCCTGATTTTTTTAAAATCTTTAAGCACTCTCCATAAAATTCATAGTTAAACATATTCAATCTCCTTTAAATGATATATATTATTTACCTAATTGATTTAATAAAATTAATAAATTTACTATGTTCAATAGCAAAATTTCCACTTACAGATTGACCTGACTCAACATTTTTTGTAACAACTGCTCCAATCTTAATATCTGCTTGATCTCCAATGTCTATAGAATTCACAATACTTGAAGAAGGTCCAATCCATACATCATCTCCAATAGTAACATACCCTCCTATCATAGCATTTGCTACAATTAAACATCTTTTTCCTATTTTAACACCATGTGGGATATGCACTAGATTATCAATTTTTGTTTTCTCTCCAATTTCTGTAATATCATTGAACACTCCTTTGCATACACAGCTATTAGCTTGTACTTCAACATCATTATGTATGATTACTTTTCCTGCATGTTTAACAGATATAATATCATTTTTGGTTCTAATAAATTGAAATCCTTCTGATCCAATTACTGTACCAGCTCTTATAATTGTATTTTCTCCAATATAAACATTATTTAAGATTGTTACATTAGCCTCTATAACTGCACCCTTTTTGATGATTACATTATGATCTTCAATATATGCTGTTGGATGAATCTGAGCAGTATCATCAATCTGATTCTTTAATTTTTTTTTATAAAAATTTGTATTTTCAAATAAATAGTTATGAAATTTATAAAAAAGTTCTTTAGGTTCATCAGTGATACATATACCCATATTGTCAATATCTTTTATAGCATCAAAAATGTTTTTGGAACATATTACACATGAAATGTTTTTGTTTCTATAGAACTCTGGTAAATATTTACTATCATTTAAAAAAACCAATAGTTTTTCATTACTACTTTTCGTACGTGTAAACCCTAAATTATCAAAATATCCATCTTGATACACATTTGCATTTTGGGAAACATTCTTTACTAAAGATAACATTCTATCACTCCCTATAATCAAATTGATAAAAATAAATTCTTCCTCTATTATGTACAACTTACTAACTATTTTTCATTTAATTATATGAAAAAAACATATCTATTATGTTCAAAAACAAACACAAAACTAATCAGTTCAGTTGTTTTATCTATAACAACAAAATAGACTAAAAAATAATTAACTTTCCTAGACAATAAGAAAAGCATCTTCTACTTAATTTTTATTGTAAAAGATACTCTTTCTACTTGCATAAATATTTAATAACCGATTTCATTTAAGCTCATCTATTATTTTCTTTAATGCTTTTCTCTTTAAATACATATTTTCAAGTGTATCTGCAGGATTTCCTAAAACAACACTATTACTTTTTAAAGATTTCTTAACAGCTGCACATAAACCAATGATACAATTTTTTCCTACAGTTATATGATCCTTTAATATTGCATTAGATCCAACAAAACAATTTTCGCCCACGATTACACTTCCACCTATTCCTACAGAGCCAGTAATTGCAGTTCCTTTCTTTATTTTACAATTATGTGCTATCATAACATTATCATCAATCATTACATTATCCTCAATGATTGTTGGCTCTATGGTTCCTGAAGCAATAGAGCTTAAAGCCCCTATTTCTACACTATCACCAATTATCAATCCTCCCACATGTGGGATTTTTATTAAAGACCCATCTATTTCTCGCTCAACACCAAAGCCTTGACCACCTAAAACACTATTCTGTCTAATAATGGTATTGTTCCCGATTTTAACATAGCTAGCTATACGAGCTCCTGATTTTATAATACAATCATCACCCATCTTTACATCATGATCAATAAACACAAAAGGTTCTATCACTGTATTTTTACCAATACTTACATTTTCTCCTACTACTACATTATTTCCTAATTTCTTATATTTTCTCTTCATTTTGTTTTTATCAAGTATATATTTTAATATGACCGCATATTCTTTTCTTGGGTTATCTACACATACTATTTGATTATTTACTTTAATATGATTATTTTTTATATGTGTATTTTCAGGTACTAATATAAGGCTATCTCTTATACTCATTAGTTTTTCTTCTAACTCTTCAGACCATTTTGTATAAAACATAATTGCCTCATCTTTAGGATTTATATTTCTAGCAGCTTTTTTTATTATAATATTTTTAAAGGTTTGATTCGTATATTGTTCTTTTTCATTTAACCTTTGTATATTAAAAGCGAACATATGGTCCAAAATATATCCCCCATTTCATATTGTTATCATCTATTATAAGGATTTACGAAAAAGCAACCATTCCTACAGCATATAATTCACAATGTGATATTGAAACACATAATGTTGATATGCTTAATTCCTGCGCTCTCTTTTTTGCTTTATTATATAAAAATAAAACAGGCTTTCCCTTTTCATCTTTTAATGTTTCAATATCCGTAAGTAAAATTCCTTGATCAAATCCTGTTCCTAATGCTTTTACTACAGCTTCTTTCACTGCAAATCTTCCTGCTAGGCTTTCAACACTTCTCCTCTCACTATATCCTTTCACTAATTCAATTTCTTCTTTTGTAAAAACTTTATCTATATAATGTTCTTTTTTTATTAATAATTTCACTTTTTCAATTTCTATTATATCAACCCCAATAAACATAAATTTCACCCTACTCAGTATTTGTGTTCGTTTTAATACCTTTTCGTCTCATTCTTTTGAAACGTTTATTATATAAATGATCGTTATCAATCTCAATCTTTACTGGAATTTTATATGCTTCTAATTTTTCTTTACAATATTTTCTTATTTTCTTTTTAACTGATGCAATAGGCTCTAGTTCAACTAAATTCACCTTAGCACATACAATATTTCCCATAATTATATTTTTTTCTCCTCTAACGATAACATCTTGTATATTATCTACTTCTAAAATAACACTTTCTACCTCAGCAGGATAAACCTTTTGCCCCCCAACATTTATAATCTCCGATTCTCTTCCTAAAATTCTAAAATAGTCTCCTTTTTGTAATACAACATCTTGTGTATTGAACCATCCTTCTTCATCAAATGGACTAGGTGCATTTAAATACCCCTCCATTGCAGATTCTGCTTTGATCCACAAAGTATTGTCTTTTATTTTGTACTGATAACCCGCTCCTCCAAGTTTCATCCATAAAGAGGTATTGTTTTCTGATTTTGTTGCAACAATCCCTAATTCTGACAGGCCATAGGTTTGCTTAAATTTCACATTTTGAAATATCTCATTTGCATTTTCTAATGTATATTTTTGCATAGGTTCAGTTCCATAGGTTATCAATTTTAATGAAGATAGATTATATTTTTTATATTCTTCTGAAATTAGTAGTAAGTTTATGAAGGTTGGTGAAGTAGGCAATAGCTCAACTTTATATCTTTCAATAGCTTTGCAAATATCTGAAGGATCTTTTGAACCTTCAACAATCATAGTTCCTCCATTGGATAAAATATAAAATAAAGTATTTATTCCCCCAATATGATCTATTAATAAAAATACTAATGTTCTCAATGTTTTTTGCTCTTTTTTATATTTTTTTAGTATTTTTCTGAAATTAAGAAGGGCTCCTTTACTTTTTCCTGTTGAACCTGATGAAAATAATACTAAACCTGGGTCTTTCTTATTTATTAATTGTTTTATTACCTCATTCTCTATTTTGTACCCATAATCTATTATTTTCCAATTATCTTGTTCATCAAAATTAATCCCAATAGATACATTGGCTATTTCTAAAAATTCTCTTTTATTCTCTTCCGATGCAGAAGAAAGTGGTACAATAATATTATCATTTTCTATCAATGCGATGAATAAAGCACTAATAGAAGGAGAATAATCTCCCTCAACTGTAACAATCTGTCCTTTAGTAATATTTTTTTCTATGATTAATTTCTTCCATTCTTTTATTTTACTTATTAACCAGTCATAGGTATAAACTTTATTTTTCCAAACGATAGCCTCTCTACCTTGATATTGATCAAATTTATCAAATAGCCATTGTAAATCCATTTTATACTCCTCCTAGATAAATTACCTGACCGGTTATATAGTCACTTTGTTTTTTAATAAAAAAATCAATTACATTTGCTACATCCTCAAATTTACCAAATCGTTTAATAGACATATTTTCTATTAATTTATCTATTTTCTCTTTTGGCACTGATCGAATTAGATCTGTATCTATTGGAGAAGGTCCCACTGCATTGCATGTAATATTATACTTAGCAAGCTCTTTTGCAATAACTTTAGTAAAGGTCCCCACAGCGTTTTTAGATGCAGCATAAATGGATTCTCCTTCTATATTAAGAGCCACTGCAACGGTTGTAAAATTTACAATTCTTCCATACTTTTGAATAGCCATTAATTTTCCAGCTTCTCTGCATATATTAAATGTTCCTATAAAATTTGTATTCATTATTTGCTCAACAGTTTTTGTTGGTGTTAGCAAAAAGTGATTCATAGCTGCAACTCCTGCATTATTTACTACAATATCTAATCTTTTATATTTCTGCTTGATTTCCTTAATCATTTTTGATACTTCTTTTTCATCTGTAACATCTACTATATAATGCTTATAATGATTAATTTTTTCATCTAACGCGCTTCTACTACAACCGATAATCTTATACCCTTTATTCATGTAATAATTTACTAAAAATTTTCCAATTCCTTTTCGTGTTCCTGTTATGAGCATTACTTGTTGCTGTTCCATTATTCTACCTCCAATGAACAAATATACTCTACAAGAGTCTTAATTGTCCGAAATGGGCTATTCTTCTGGGACATGGCTTTTTCACTTGTTAAAACTCCCAAAATGCCAAATTCATCTTCTAGTTTATATTCTAACTCTATAATAAAAGTTACTAGTTCAATTGAACTCAAGATTCCACCTGAACCATATAACTTTGTATCTTCTTTAACGGTTATCTTTTTTTCAAAATCCTGTGATTCATTAAACTCATCTGCTACTTCTTTTATAATATTCATCAATTCACTTGGATTGATCTTATTCATACTACTCCCTCCAGTTTAATGAACTATGATTAATTTGTAAGTCTACCACCACAAGTGTATCCTCCATCTACAACTAAAGTAGTTCCTGTAATCCACTTTGCAGCATCAGAAAGTAAAAAAACAGCTGCATTAGCAACATCATTAGGATTCCCTAATCCTAGTGGTATTTTTTTCGGTAATGCACTTATTTGTTCCTCCAATAAAAGATTTTTATATTGTTTTAACATGGGTGTCTCTATCATACCAGGAGCAATACAGTTTACTCGATACGAGAATCTAGCCAATTCTAGAGCTGCTGTTTTTACAGCAACAATTAATGCAGCTTTACTTGTGCAGTATGCCAATGCACCTAGTTCACCCAGAATACCACCCACAGAGGATATAAAGACAAATGAACTGTTCTTATTACTAATTTTAGGCCTTCCTAAACATCTTAATAATTCTATACCTGAATAGAAATTGATTTTCATACTTTTATCTAATTCCTTATTATTAAGTATCATGGTTGGCTTTAATATATTTATTCCTGCACAATGAACAAATCCATCGAGACGAATATTATTTTTATGAATAATACTTAATATCCAATTAGCTATTCCATCAATATTTTCTAAATCATACGTATCCATATAATTTTTTTTATAATCCACTAACTGTTTATATGTGCCGCCAAGCCTTTCTTTATTTCTTCCAGTTATTATCACTTTTCCTCCTTGTTTGGTAATAGCTATGGCAACTTCTTTCCCAATACCCGAAGATGCCCCTGTTACTAAAAATATTTTATTTTCCAAACGAAAAGGGTTTTTCATCAAATCCCTCCTATCAAACGTAAATAATTTCTAAACAATGGATATTAGAAAGATTCATAGCCGCTGCGCCCCATGATAAACCTACACCAAATCCAGACATAATCACATTCATACTTCTCTCTTTCAAATCTTCTTTTAACTTATCACATATTAATAAGGGAATAGTTGCCCCACTGGTATTTCCAAACTTATCTAGATTTAAAGGTATTTTTTCTATAGGAATTTTTGTTTTTTGGGCAATAAATTTGAGCATATAATTATTAGCTTGATGCAGTAAAAACCGATCCACATTCTCTATATGCCACCCATGACTCTTGATCACCTCTTTCAATATTTTAGGAACTTCTCGAACAGCAAAACCTAGTATTTCCATTCCATTCATATATATATGTTCTTGTGATCTAGTATTTCCATCATCATCTTCTATCATCTTCTTTGTTTTTTCATCATAAGGGTTTCTAAATCCACCCGCAGGTACAATTAAATTATTTGCTCCGGAGCCATCAGATTTTAAAATAAATGTAGAAGGATTTTGACCATCTATACATTCTAAAGCTGTAGCAGAGCCTGCATCACCAAATATCAATACTGTAGACTTATCTTTTTCAGAAATCAACTTACTTAATGTATCTCCTACTAATACAAGTACTCTTTTACATGCTTTATTATAAATAAATTGACTAGCTAACCATATTCCATATATATATCCAGAGCATCCTAAATTTATATCTAAAGCAATGCAATCTTTAGATAATCCCAATCTGTTTTGTAGAATACACCCTGTAGAGGGTGTAATATAATCTGGTGTTTGTGAAACAAATAAAATAGCGTCAATACTTTTCCTTGTCCATTCTAATTTTGAAATCAGCTTTTCTGCAGCAGCATAACATAAGTCTGATGTAGTTTGATGCTGTGTTACATGATATAACCTTTTGATTCCAATAATTTGAGATACTTTTTTTATATATTCTGTTTCAAAGTACGCACTACCTAATTGTTCTATATGCTGATTATTCTTAGGTAGCGCACAACATATTCCTTTTATTGTAGCATTGTATACACGTGATATGGGCATAAGCATGCCTCCATTTCCTCTTTACATACTTTATACATATAGTATTTCAGGACAATGAATATGATCAAGATTTAGTGCTGCTGCTCCCCATGATAAACCAACACCAAATCCAGACATAATTACTTTCAGATGATCTTCTTTTTCCTCCTTTAATTGGTCACATATTAAAAGAGGAATAGTTGCCCCCGAGGTATTTCCAAATTTATTAATATTTAATGGGATCTTAGCTATAGGAATTTTAGCTTTTTTAGCAATATATTTTAGCATATAATTATTAGCTTGATGTAATAATACTTTATTAACCTCCTCCATGATCCAACCATGATTTTCTAAAATAAATTTTAAAGTTTTTGGTATCTCACTGATTACAAAAGAAAAAATTTCTTCTCCGTTCATATAAACATCTTCCGCTGTTCTTAAGCTCCCACTTCCATCCCTACTTATAATTTTCGTGTCCATGCTTTTAGGTTTTCTAAATCCTCCAGCAGGCACAATTAAATTTTTAGAGCCTTGTCCGTTAGTATACACGGCAAATGTAGCTTTGCTATATTCTTCTGAGTATTCTATAGCTGTAGCACTTCCACCATCTCCAAATAATAAGGATACACCTTTATCTTTTTTTGAAATTATTTTACTTAATGTATCTCCAACTAATACAAGTACCCTTTTGCATGTTCCAAAATCAATCAGTTGACTAGCTAGTAAAAGACCATATATAAATCCTGAACAACCATAGTTTATATCTAGCACTAAACAATTTTTTGATAACCCCAGCCTTCCTTGAAGAACACATGAAGTAGCAGGAGCAATATAATCTGGTGTTTGCGTAACAAAAATAATCCCATCAATTGATTTTTTGTCCCAACCTAAGTCACATATTAATTTTTCTGCAGCAGCATAACATAAGTCTGCTGCAGTTTGATTAGGTCTTGCATGATATAATGTTCTAACTCCCACTATATTTGATATTTTGTTTATTTCACTCTCTTTTAAGAATGTTTTTCCTATTTCCTTTACAGATATAGGGTTATTTGGTACAGCACAGCAAACACCTTTAATTTTGGCATTTTGAGTTTTAGAAACAGGCATTTCTAATCCTCCAACTCATCTTTTGCAAAATGTACAATATCTGCTATACTTTCACATTCTTTTAATTTCTTAGGATCAATTTTTTTATCAAATTCTTCATTAAATAAAGCAATAATCCCTAATCTTCCTACTGAATCCCATCCCTCTAGATCTTCTAATTTCGTATCTAGTTCAAGATGCTCTCCTTCAAGAAATAAACTTTCCCCTATCTTTTTAATAAATTCTTCTTTTCTCATCATTACACTCCTCATAAACTATTATCTTAAATATCTTTCTTCAATAAATTATATGAAAATACTTATTGATTATGTTACAACTTTAATGAACAAACCACTTTGAATTTTTATACTACTATCACTCATGATTATTTCAATTTTATTATCTAAATAATATTAATATTTGATTTGCTCCTGTTCTTTCCAATACGCGATATCCATTTTTTGACATAGTTGCAATGCCTTGTTTGTTCGCTTTACAGTATCCATTCACTTTACATGTTCCATCATCTCTTATAAGCATTTGACCTAACAGCCCTACAGCAATCCATTCAGTTCTTTTTAATCGAGAAATATATTTTTCCATACTATTCCATTCAGGGTTCAATATGGGTTGACTTTCAATACGTTCAGCAATAATTTCCCTTTCATCATCATCCTTTATTGATGATATTACCACATCATGATATAAAACCCTTCCCCATTCATCTACTTGATATTTATTTTTCCATCTTAACTCTCCGCTTGCACCTAAAATACCTTGACTAGCACATGTAACTCCTAATATATATTGATCCTCATTGTTTGCTTTTCTAATTTTCTTTCCTTCTAAAGTAACAAAGTACCCAATATCTATCCTATTCCCATCAACCATTTCAAACATTTCAGCGTAATTTGTAGATGATGTACCAATTATTCCATCAACAAACATATCTGCTGTCTTACCTATGATTTTTGCAGCAATACCTCTAGTATCATTGCTAATTCCATTTGCTAAATACCATGAATATGAAGCATCTGCATCTCCATATTTTCCTATGATATGTGCTCCTTCAAATTCATTCGTGTTTGTACCTTTTCCTTCTCCATGTGAATTCATTCCACTTGCTACTACTTTAAATCCTTCTGCATGGGATGCATATCCACTTGCTGTGGTGAGTACACCTTGGGCATGGGAACTATTTCCATACGCCATCGTTCTGTCTCCTTCTGCATGAGATGCATATCCTTTTGCTTTTGTTTGAATTCCTTCTGCATGAGCATATCTTCCATCAGCAATACTACTACTTCCTTCTGCATGAGAGCTTATTCCTTCTGCTATTGTCTTATATCCTTCTGCATGAGAAATATCTCCATTCGTTCTTGTTTCAAGACCTTCAGCATGAGATGCAAACCCCTGTGCAAATGTTTCATATCCTTCTGAGTGAGCTGCTTCTCCATTTGCTGTTGTGTGACCTCCTTCTGCATGGGATCCATATCCATTTGCTATTGTCTTATATCCTTCTGCATGAGATGCTTCTCTATTTGCTGCTGTTTGACTTCCTTCTGCATGAGATGCTACTCCTACTGAAAAGGTAAGCTGCCCCTCTGAGTGAGATGCCTCTCCATTTGCTTTTGTATGACCTCCTTCTGCATGAGATGCCTCTCCCATTGCAATTGTACTAAACCCCTCTGCATGACCTGCTGCTCCTTTTGCTTTAGCTAAGATTCCTTCTGCATGGGATCCATCTTTACTTGCTTTTGTTCTAATCCCTTCTGCATGAGAATACAATCCTTTTGCTTTTGTTCCGGCACCTTCTTCATGAGAGTGTAGATTTTTTTTTTCATTGTCTTGGGATAATTGTTCTAAATCTTTTTCTTTCATTTCAATCCTCCTTTGTCTGCTATACTTTATACTATTCTATGTTGAAAATACATACTACTTCACCTCTTATTTAAGCTTTCATGATTTATTTTATCTTTAATTTTTTATAATCCAATAAACTCCCTATTCTCATAATCTCATATACTCCTTGTGGAGATATTTTAGACTTTCTGAGTAATTTTAGAGCTTTATCCAAATCCTCCTCCTTTATATAAATAGCGGAGTAACATGATTTTGCTATAGCTCTAGGAGCTTTTCTTAAAGTATTTTTTATTTCATTCCTATTAAATAACTGTTCAATATAATATCCATGATAATTTGACGAAAAAACAATTAAATATTTTTCATAACTATAGACCATTCTCTTCAACTCCAAAATGTTTTTGCTATATTATATTCTCATGTCCACAGTTTTGTTTATAAATTCACAAAAAAATAAGCCCACACAGGGTGGGTTATTGAATGCTTTTGTAAATATATTCTGATGTCATCAGTTGAAGCAATGCACCATATTTAACATGGAATTTTATTTCATCTCCAACCTTTAAAGCTTCCTTCGCATCTGTCACATCAACAATCAAATGGTCACTACTTGCTCCAATGATTTCCATATTTTTATCTATTGGATTTAAATTATCCACAGCTACATCTTGTCTTCCTACTGCTAGAATAGCTCTTTTTCTGATACCTTTATCTTCAAAGGTCGGAGTATTTCCAAAAGCATCCATTCCAATTTCACCAATAGGTACAGAAGGTTTTTCCTTTAACTCAATAATTTCTGCCACAAAAGTAAAGGCATCCTGATAAGTATCTTTAATCGCTTCACCATAAGCTGTTTCTCTTCCTAATACAATGGCTTCCCCTAATCTCAGATGATTGATCTTTTCAGGCATTTCTCCTTTTTCTAATAAATAAAGACTGCTCGAATTTCCTCCTGATATAATTTCTAATTTTATATTAAATTCTTTTTCTATTGTAGTTGTTAATTCTGAGAGTTCTCCTAAGTTTTTATTAGAAGGAATAACTCCCCCATAGCAGGTTAAATTTGTTCCTATTCCCATTAATTTGATCCCTTCAAGCTTTAATATTTCTTTTACCGTATGGATTACATCACTTTTCCATACACCTTCTCTTAAATCTCCTAAGTCTACCATTAATAAAATATTGTGTTCTTTCCCTTGTTTGATGGCTTCCATTGAAAGTCTTTCAATGGTTTGTAGCTCTGAATTTAAGCTAATATCTGCATATCTTACTACATCCTCTGCTTGCCTCATCATAGGCAATCTTAAAAGAAGCTTTGGAATTTTAATATTTTCTAATTTTTTTAAGTTTTCTATTCTAGAATCTGCAAGCATATCTACTCCACCATCTACCATTGATTCTGCAATTTTATGGATCCCACAAAACACCTTTGTTACACCTGCCAATTGAATATTCTTTCCGTGGCACATTTTTTTAAGTTCAGATGTATTATGTTTTACTTTACTTAAATTGATCTCTATTCTAGGACAGATCATCACTTTTTCCCTCCCTCTAAATAAATAGCCGGGATCATTCCCGGCTTAGTCTATTCCTAAACTTTGTTTCATTAATGATAAAGCAGCTTTTGGATATCTCTTTGATAAAACCCCAAGGGACGCCATAATATAATCATTGTCTACTAATATTGCTGCTTCTTTTTTAGGGAATAATTCATCCCCTTTATTACTTTTGGCAATCTCTTTCATAATTTGTACTCGATTTGGAAGTCTTGTCAAAGCTCCTCCAGTTCCTACAATATATTGCACCATAGTTAAATCTTTACCTTCTGCGATAGTTTTCTTTCCACCAGGTCCATACAAATGTCTAAATTTTCCTGCGTGTCTTCTAACAGCTGTTAAAACAGCTTCTTTCGTAAGCTCTTCTACAAATCTTTTTTCTATTTCTGCTGTAGGAATGGGCTTATGGTTCTTGATTAACACTTCTACTTCCGCTTCAGACACTTCCATTCTTTTGCTTATTTTTTGAACACCTAAGCGTTCCACTATATTTTTCATATTCACATATACGCCCAAATCCCCTTCAACAGTTCTTTTAGCAATAGGTTCTGGACTAATCAATATTCTATTTACTTGCTCACTACCCTCAGTCACTGAATGTAAATCTGTTGTAGCTCCCCCCACGTCAATGACTACCAAATCTCCAATTTCTTCTTTTAAAAGCTTTGCAGCTAACATAACAGCACCCGGTGTTGGTATAATAGGACCATTGACCATTTCTCTTACGCGACCCATTCCTGGAGCATGAATAATATGTTCTTCAAATACCTCTTGAATAACCCTTCTTGTGGGTTCTACATTTAATTGATCAATTTTAGGGTATACATTTTCTGTCACATACAGCTTATTGGGTTGATCTTTAAATAGCTCAATAATCTCATCTTTATTCTCAATATTCCCAGCATAGACGATAGGCGTTTCTATATCCATCTCTCTAATTAATTCTGCATTATAAAGAGCTGTATCTCTCTCCCCATAATCTACGCCTCCTGCAACTAATATGAGATTAGGATTGACTTCCTTAATCTTTTTTAAGTCCGTCCTTCTAAGTTTTCCACCCGTCACTCTATGAATAATACCACCAGCACCTAATGCAGCTTCTTTTGCCGCTCGAACCGTCATATCATAGACAAGTCCATGGACGGTCATCTTAAGTCCACCTGCTGCACTACTGGTTGCTATCATCTCATCATAGGTTAAATCATCAATATTTAAATTATTTTTAAGATTTTCTATGGCTCCTTGTAATCCAATGGTTACATCTCCATCTAATACGCTTGTAGGAGATTGACCTTGCCCTAAAAATTTAGGGCGGTCAGTGTGTATGTTTGAAAAAGCATTGATTACTGTAGTCGTACTTCCAATTTCAGCAACTAAAATATCAATTTTCATTATTCATTTCCCTTCTTTTATTTACAAAGAATGTAGCTACATGAATTCCTTTAGATCCTCTACCAAATCCCGCATCTACCCCTTGCTTTACTGCAATTTCAGGTGTAACTTGTGTTCCTCCACAAGCGATCATAATTTTATCTCTTATCCCCTTTTCTACACATAGTTCATGAA
This sequence comes from Marinisporobacter sp., assembly GCA_025210395.1. Lineage (GTDB taxonomy): Bacteria > Bacillota > Clostridia > Peptostreptococcales > Thermotaleaceae > Crassaminicella. The sequence continues at coordinate 33,335 of JAOARV010000022.1, read as the reverse complement.
TTCTTTTCATGTTTTTGTAGTGAATATCATCATGACTAATAATTGTAGAAGCTAAAATTGCATCTGCATTTAGCTCAATAGCAGCATCTACAAGCTTTTCTACTGGACAAGAGGTTCCAAGGTATTCAACTTCCACTCCCCATTTTTCTATACCACCATGCTTAATATCAATAATTTCACGAAGTCCAACGGAATGCTCATCTTCCCCAACAGTGGCAGCAACAACTTTTATAGGATTTTTCTCAATTTCTTCCCATAATTCTTCATCACTAAGAACTTCAGGCTCTTCAGGGATTTCTAGTTTACTAATATCTACATCAAAATTAACTTTTCCTTTTACTTGTATTCTTGTTCCTTCTGATGGATGCATCATTTCTGAATGAATTACCTCAGGATCACTTAGATTCATGTTCTTAGCAAATTCTAATGCTGCAAACTCAGCAACTCTTTTGCTTGCTGGAAGGAATAATTCCACTTGAACCGTTCCATCTGCTAGCCACTCTACTTCAGGCTTAACAAAGTTAGAATTTCTATATTTTTCACTTTCATCTAAACGCATATATACATTATCATTTTCATCTAATTCATCAATAAAAATAATTTTTTCAGGCTTTTCAAAGGTACAACCCTCAATTAATTTTGCTGGATCATCCATAGCATCTTTATCATATTGGGAAACATTATTATAGCCATAATGAGCAGTTACAGGTGCTAAATAATCTTCATCTCTTTCAAAAACAGTTCCTGCACCTACTCCACCATTCATTTTTCTACCAATACCATCACCATTTCTTTCAGGATACATGCCTGAATCTACAAAAAATCCTTTTTCTACAGCTTCAAAATATCCACCTTCGTCAATCAACTCTTCTAAGAAAAGTACAGCTCTTTCTTTTAATTCTCTCACCTTTTCAGGTAAATATCCTTCTTTTTTAAGCTCTACCATTTCTAGTAAGCCATCAAGTCCTACAAGGGTTTGTTTTGCATTATCACAAGCTTCCATATTATTGATATGCCATGGAACATTTCTTCCCTCATCTGGAGTAATGGTTGATTGAATATCTGCACTTGTAAGCTTAGAAATCATCATATTTAAAACATGGGTTACAGTAGCTTCTCTTGATGAAGAGGTAATATATTTTGTATTTTGTTGTGCTCTCATTTTATAATCAGATAAGAAATCTCTAAGTGCCACAGCATAAGGAAGGTCATATTTTGTACAAGGCACAGGTGCTGCTGAAGGAGGTACTGTTGAAAGACAAATATTTTCTTTCTTCATTCCTACTTTATGAGAAAAAATTGAATTGATAGCATGTTGAACAATTAATTCTGGCATAACTTTCCAGGCATCTCTCGCTGTTGCATTAGCATTATGAGCACCATCAATTTGAGCAATATCTGCCCATGCCATTACTTTTTTAGATTCAGCAGCATCAATAAAAGATCTAATCATATTGATATTTCTATAAAGAACATTATACTGAGGGTCCTGATGGGCACCATTTACCCCTTCTTCTGCAAACATAACTGCAACCTCAGGTCCTGCAACACCACTAACATAAGAATGGTAATTGATAGGTCTTCCCACTTCTTCTTCAATTAAATCTACTGCTTTTCTTTGTGCTCGAACTTGTTTTCTCGTAACAGGAATTCCACCTATTCCTTGAGGTGTTCCTTCAATCAATCCATCAAAGTGAGATTGTCCAGCTGTTCTGATTACCATTAAATGATCTGCACCATGCCATGCAGCCATTCTCATTCTTCTAATATCATCTTCAAATCTACCTGAAGCAATTTCAGTAGTTATGGTTTCTTGTGGCTGAGGATCTAAATTATCAAAATATTGAACTGCCGCTGGAATACCTATAGAATTTTTCAAAGATTTCGAACAATCATGGTACACATGCGGCCCTATTTGAAGTTCATCCACCTTTTCTCTCCAAGCCCAGCCTCTTCTCTTTGGTCTATAGCTTTCTAAATCCTTTAGTATTTCTCTAATATCTAATTTTTCATTTACTTCTAATTTTTTCATTACTCCATCCCTCCTTTGAAGATTGCTACAGCATCGTCCCAATGCTTTCCTTCAATCATTTCAAGTCCTACTTGTCTAAGAGGGATCTTTTTCTCTTTTGCCATTCTATATACAATATGTCCTACACCTTTTCCAATAAGTCCTCGGTCAATTGCTCCTTCTACTAATGGCTTTGCTTCTAAACTTGAAAAGCCCATTCTTAAAAGGACTGAACGCTCTACGGATGGTGATGTATTCTTTTTTGCAAGTTCTAATAATGGTTCTACAGCTTTCTCAGCTAATTCCCAAAATCTTGATTTCAATTCTTCATCAGAAAGATTTGCTAAATGTTTTCTTCTATCTTGAAAATCATCTTCTCTTTTTAAATATCCTTTCAAAACTTTTCCCCCATTCTTATTGAGTGAATAGAATAAGCAAGAGATAATGGAAAATTTCCAATAAATTTTCCACCTTCTCTTACCTTCTTTTTTATTCTATCACTCTAATTTCTTTTTCATTTAAAACTTCTCTAACAAACGCCATACTAGATTTTGTATCTTTTACTAAAAATTCTAAATCTGATGGACTAATCTCTTTTTTTCCATAGGTTTCTACGCATTTATTGATATAGGATTTCTTTAACTTATTCAAATCTATATCCTTTGCTTTAATCAGTTTTGGATGCTCTGGCAATATAATATTTTGGCCAGGAATTTCTTCTTCTGGATTACCAAATTTTAATTCTATTCCATTCTCCCTGGCAAAGGATAATTGTGGCTGAATATGTTTTCCTGCTCCTGTATATTCTGTTTCTTGTACAACAATTATTTTGTCTTCATCTAACTCCTGAGCAATACTGAAAGCAGCAGCTAATGAAGTGTTTCCAGCAGGTCCTCTTTCTAGCCCTTCAATTTGTGCTAGCGTTTCTGTCATATAAAATACTTGCCCTTGTGTAACGGTCACATATCTATCTATATAACGAAGAGGGCGAGCTGCTGACCTTGGTACATCCGATCTATCTGGCCATGTGGCAAAGGGTATACCAAATCCTGTATGTCCTGTAGTAAAGGACTTTTTATTAAATTGTTCATCACTTGCCATATGAAGTCCTGTTAAGTTTACACTGGCTCCTACAACCTTCACATAGTCAGCTCCTGCTTTTAATAAACCACGAGCAGTGCCTGTTAAATTTCCCCCACCCGCATTTGTGCATACAACTACATCTGGATCTTTTCCGATTCTTTCTCTAAATTCCATTGCAATTTCATATCCTAATGTTTCAACACCAGCTATTCCAAATGGTGAATAAAGAGAAGCATTGAAATATCCAGTTTCTTCTAATAATTTTAAGAAAGTATAGAATAACTCAGGTCCTACTGTTAATTGGATTACTTCCGCACCATAGGCTTCACATTTTCTAGCCTTTTCAATAATCTCTGGTTGTCCTTTTCCTTTACTATCGTAACATTCCTGTACAATAATACATTTTAGTCCATGAATAGCAGCTTGACTGGCTACAGCAGCACCATAATTTCCACTTGTTGCTGCAATCACACCTTTATAGCCTAGTTTTTTAGCATGATATACTGCATTTGCAGCTCTTCTAGCTTTAAAGCTTCCAGATGGATTAGATGCTTCATCTTTTACAAATATTCTAGCACCTTTTCCTTCAGCAGATACTTTTCTTGCAAGAGCTGTTAAGTTTTTAAGTTCTAGCAATGGAGTATTTCCAACGCCTGTATCTCCTTGAATTTTTTGCATTTCATCAAGGGTATATCCCGTTTCACTCATCATTTCTTCGTAGTTAAAGCGAATTTGCCCTGATTCAAAAGTACTATAATCTATTCCAATAGCTTTTTTCATAATCTCATTTTTTCTATCCATTACCCCTTGGTAACTCATATCCTTACTCATGGGCTTCACCTCCCCACAGCATCTCACGAAGATCCGTACCGATTTGAAGAAGCTCAGGAACAAAATTTCCATAATTATGCTTATACGATGAATTTACTTCTATTAGCTTTCCTTTTTCAATTCTTCCCGTCATAGTTTTTACTTCTACTACCTCTCCCATTTGGGCATCATGCTGTAAAAATCCTTTTACCCATAATTCCAATGGAACTTTTTTTGTATCATCTGGAACTTGTGGTGCTCGTTCACTTGAATCTAAAACAATACTATGGATTCTTACCCATTCTCCCTTTTTTACTTGCATTTTTTCTGCCTACCTTTCTATTAAGTCTCTCATATCTCCCATGATGGCTCTTGGTACTGGTATATCAAGCATTGTTTTAAGACCTGGTCTTGCATTGATTGCATGAGGAATCGTATTTACGCACATAGCGATTGTTCCTATTCCACCGGGCACCTCTGGATTAATTGCCATATTAATATCTGGAGTTCCTTTAATGATAATATAATCTCCTGTATGTACTCCTTCAAGCTCTGGCTCTATTTGTTGTGGATGATCCATTTCTATTTTTAATTCTCCATCTACATAACCATATCCCTTCATAGCGCAACCAGCTACATCTCCTGCTTGAACCTCTGCATAGGGTGATTTTCTATATATATTTGAAACGATTGGTTCCATACTTTGTTTTACTTCATCACTTAATTTCCATCCAATAGCATCACTGATCATTTTAACTGATTCAGCAAAACCAACATGTCCAGCAAGTGTACCTTCTTCAACACCTTTATTGAAGGTATCTACTGTAATACCAATTCCTTGTTCTTCCATAACCGCTGGACCAAATGGAGATAAACTATTTACACGCCTAGCTGTTACATGGTCTACCTCTTCGCATGCTCCAGTTAAAGCAACTACTAAAAGATCCATCATAAGTCCTGGATTGATTCCTGTTCCTAGCACAGTCACACCATTTTCTTTTGCAATTTTATCCATTTCTTTTGCTAATTCTGGCTCTTGTGCCTGTGGATAAGCCATTTCTTCCGCACTTGATACTACGTTGATTTTCTTTTCTAAACAAAATTTTATTTTTTCAAAGGCATTTTTTGTGAACGAATCTGTACAAAGTAATACTACATCCGCAGCTTTTTCAGTAATGACTTTATCATATGCTCCTAGTTTTATATCAGGTCTGTCTCCTCTTTCAACAGATAAATAATCATACATACTTGTTCCTAATTTTTTACCTCTACCAACAACGCCTACAATTTCAACACCTTTTTTCTTTAAAAGCATTTCTGCCATTCCGCCACCCATTGCACCTAAACCCCAAATAATTACTTTTACATTTTCCATTGAAAGCACCTCCGAATTTTTTTCATCCTTTACATGCTAAATATGTTGCAATACCCATGCCAACAACATCTATTCTTTTGAGTGGATTTTTTTAATTTCATCTCTATTTTTTATCGTTTTTTAGTATATTCAGAATATTTATGCGTTGTTTTTTGTCATTTCATCTCCTATTTGTCCTATTTTTTTCTGTACACAAACAAAAAGCAAATATATTTGCATGTGGGTGCAAATATATTTGCTGTTTCTATTTTGTGATGATTTTGTATTTTCTTAATTTATGCTGTAACGTTTGTCTTTTGATCCCTAGCTCTAGTGCAGCCCTTGAAATATTATTATTGCATGATTTCAGTACTTTTGTAATAATATTTTTTTCAATCTCTTCTAGTGTATCTGGAAGACTTTTTTTTAATTCAATCTCATTTTCATAAGCAAATGCAAATATTTTTGCATTTGCTTGAGGAGAAAAATGCTCTTTCTTTAATATACTTCCATTTTCAATAATATTCATGGCACCTTCAATAATATTTTCAAGTTCTCTTACATTTCCTGGCCATTTGTAGTTTTTAAAAGCAGTTAGAACAAAACTATCTATATTTTCTACTCTCTTATTTAGTTTTTGATTATATTTATTGACAAAATACTTAGCTAATATTTCTATATCATCTGATCTTTCCCTTAAAGGAGGTAAATAAATAGGAATTACATTGATCCTATAAAAAAGGTCTTTTCTAATTTTCCCCTTTTCAATGGCCTCATAAGGTTCTTCATTTGTACTCCCTATAATTCTTACGTCAATGGGAACATCTTTTAGTCCCCCTACCCTTCTGATGGTTCCTTCCTGTAGCACTCTTAATAGCTTTGATTGTAGCTGCATCCCCATAGAATTGATTTCATCTAAAAATATGGTTCCTCCATTAGCTTGTTCAAATAAACCAGGTCGATTAATGGCTCCTGTAAATCCCCCTTTAACTGTTCCAAAGAGGATTCCTTCTAATAACGATTCTGGAATAGCCGCACAATTTTGGGCTAAAAAAGGTTTTTCTGATCGATTGCTCCTATAATGAATACTTTGAGCTACTAATTCCTTTCCTGTTCCCGTTTCTCCATATATCAATACACTAGACAAAAACTTAGAGGCTTTTTTTGCATAATTAATAGCCTGAATAAATCTTTCATTATTTCCTATAATACTTGCAAAGGTAAATTTATTTTGTTCTAAATCTTTATTCCCCCTCTTAGATAGTTCCATTTGAAGGGACATAATTTGGTCTGACAAATGTTTAATCTTCGTAATATTTTTAGAAATTTCTACAGCACCAATTCTTTTCTCATTGCTAAAAATAGGTACTGTTGTATTGATGGTTGTTATTTCTTTCTTATGATTATTTAGATAGGTTTGAGGATGATCAATAATTTTTTCTTCTTTATTTAAAGCTCTTAACAAGGTACTACTACTTTGGTCTAAGGTTGGAAAAACTTCCAAAAAGTCCTTCCCTAATATATCTACCTTTTTTGTACCCTCAAGCTCTGTCATGGCTCTATTATAAAAAATGGTCCTCCTTTGATCATCTATTACATGTACTCCCTCATCTATATATTCTAGTATAGCTTCTAGTATTTCCTTTGTGTAATCTTTCATAAGTTTCTTCCTTTCATTAAATAAAACATGACAAAAGCCATGTTTTATTTAATATGGATAAATATTTATTCGACTTTTATTTATATAAGGGAAACTTTTCGCATAGCTTATGTACTAATTCTTTTGCCTCATCTATCTTTTCAGGAGAATCAATAACCATAGTAATTATTTCTGCAATGTCTACCATATCTTCTTCCTTCATTCCTCTTGTTGTTACAGCTGGTGTACCTATTCGAACACCACTTGTTACAAAAGGACTTTGTGGATCATATGGAATGGTATTTTTATTCACCGTTACACCTGCTTCATCTAACCTTTTCTCCGCTTCTTTACCTGTTATATCTTTATTTCTTAAATCTATTAATATTAAATGATTATCTGTTCCATCTGAAACTAATTTAAAATCTCTTTTCATTAACTCCTCAGATAATTTTTTCGCATTTTTTACAATTTGCTCTTGATAATGATTAAATTCATTGGTTAAAGCTTCTTTAAAACTAACAGCTTTTGCAGCAATCACATGCATAAGGGGTCCACCCTGTACCCCTGGAAAAATAGCTTTATCAATTTTTTTTGCAAATTCTTCTTTACAAAGAATCGCTCCACCCCTTGGACCCCTTAATGTTTTATGGGTCGTTGTTGTAACAAAATGTGCATATTCACAAGGATTTGGATGAAGTCCAGCTACAATAAGTCCTGCAATATGTGCCATGTCTACCATCAAATAAGCCCCTACTTCATCTGCTATTTCTCTAAATTTTTTAAAATCAATTGTTCTTGGATAAGCACTAGCACCTGCAACAATTAATTTAGGCTTTGTTTCTAAAGCTACTTTTCTTACTTCTTCATAATCAATTCTTTCTGTTTCCTTATCTACACCATATTCTACGAAATTATAGTATTTTCCTGAAATATTTACAGGGCTTCCATGAGTAAGATGTCCTCCATGAGAAAGGTTCATACCTAAAACTGTATCTCCAGGACTTAGCATGGCAAAATATACAGCAATATTCGCATTTGCTCCTGAATGAGGCTGTACATTTGCATGGTCTGCCTTAAACAATTTTTTTAATCTTTCTCTTGCTAAATCTTCTACTACATCAACATATTCACAGCCACCATAATATCTCTTATCAGGATATCCTTCAGCATATTTATTCGTCAACTGACTTCCCATAGCTTCCATTACAGGCAAGCTTACAAAATTCTCAGATGCAATTAATTCAATTTTATCATGCTGTCTACCAATCTCCTTTTGAATCACCTCAAATACATCCCTGTCTACATTCTTTAAATTCTCAAAATTCATCTTTAAGTGCTCCTTCCTATGTATTAATTCTTCCTACATTCATTATAATTTTTATAGCGTAAATTTACAAGTTTTGTGTTTGATTGAAAATTCAATATTTATTGTTATTTCCATCATTTTCACAACATACCTATAGTATATTGTAACCCTATTCTGATTCTGATATAATTGATTTTGTTTTAAAAAAGGAGTGATGAAAATGCATTCTACAATGAAAAATATTCTTGCCCTTGCCGTTTATGCTGGAGAAATCATGCTTAAAAATGGAGCAGAAACTTATCGCGTTGAAGATACTATTATTAGAATTTGTCATGCTTATAATATTCCATACGTAGAATCATTCGTAACACCTACAGGTATTTTTGTATCTATAGATCAGAAAAATCTAGCTCATGATAACTCTGTTGTTACGTTCATTAAAAGAATACAGACTCGAACGATTGATTTAAATAAAATTTCTCAGGTAAATAATTTTTCACGAAAAATTTCTATATCCTATTTATCTGTTGAAGAAGGAATGGAAATTCTTAAAAAAATTGATACTCTACCAAAATACCCCACACTATTAAAAGTCATTGGTGCTGGTATTGCTTCATCATTTTTTGGTCTTTTATTAGGATCTACCTATAATGATTTTTTAAGTTCATTTTTTATTGCTATGATCATTTATATAGCTGTTTCATTTATTGATAAATTACATTCAAACCTTTTTATCCAAAATTTTATTGGTGGTGCTGTTTGTGCTATTTTAGCTATTTTCTCAGTTAATTTAAACTTAGGAATAAATATTGATAAAATCATCATCAGCTCTATTATGATTTTAGTTCCAGGGGTTGCTATAACCAATGCAGTAAGAGATTATATTTCAGGTGAATTATTATCAGGCGTTGCAAGATCTGCTGAAGCAGTTATTGTTGCCATATCTATTGCCGTTGGAGTAGGTGCTGTCATGAATACTTGGATCTATTTTGGGGGAGGGTTTTAAAAATGTTTTTACAATTTCTTTTTTCTTTTTTATCTACTTTAGGTTTTGCAATCCTATTTAATGTTCCTAAAAACTCCCTGTTAAAAGCCTCTATTGCAGGAGGAATTGGATGGATTGCTTATGTTTATTGCAATGAAAAATTCCACTCTCTTATCGTAGCTTCTTTTGTAGGGGCCTGTATTGTTGCTATAATCAGTGAAATATTTGCTCGAAAATTTAAAGAAACTGTCACTGTATTTGTTATTCCAGGTATTATTCCATTAGTTCCTGGTGCAGGAATGTATTATACTATGCTTGCAGTTATTGAAAAAGATTTTAGCAAGTTTGCATCCATTGGCAGTGAAACCATGTTTGTAGCGGGTGGGATTGCTGCAGCAATCCTTATTGTTTCTTCCCTTACTCGCATGATTTTTCAAGTAAAGGTTCGTAAATATAGAAAAAATATAGAGACTCAATGAGTCTCTATATTTTTTTATTCCTCTACGATTTTAGATATAATCGGCATGTACTTTTTATTTTTTTTAAAGCTTCTTTCCTTCAACCTAATAACCGTATAAGTTGTAGCTGTTAAAAAAAATCCTATGATCATTGCATAAGTTTCCACATGCTCTTTAAAGCCTATTTTTTTTAACAAGAAACTTCCCCCACCAATTCCTATAAGTAAAGCAATCAAAGGAATAACATAAGCTATAAATGCAGCTCCTAAAACATTTTGTGTCTCTAAATTTACTTCAACCCGATCTCCAACTTGAGCCTTTACTTCATTCGAAGCGATGATTTTTAAGGACATATTTTCTTGTCCATGTTGACAAGCTCCACATTCCCCACATGCTGCGTGTTTTTGCATCAAAACTCTTGCTCTATTGGAATCTAGAATTTCAATTACTTTTCCTACTTGAATCATTTTATTCACCTCTTCGTTTATTATACCTTATTTTCTGAATACAATAAACTTGTTTTCATCAAAGAAAGAGAGTGCATATCTGCACTCTAAGTTTACTTCTCTACTACTGATTGAACATGTAATTCTTCTAATTGCTTTTCCTCAACTACAGATGGTGCCTCTGTCATAGGGGATGAAGCATTTTGTGTTTTAGGGAAAGCTATGACTTCACGAATACTATCATTTCCTGTAAGAAGCATTACTAATCGATCTAATCCATAGGCAATTCCACCATGTGGAGGTGTTCCATATTTGAATGCATCTAATAAGAATCCAAATTTTTCATAAGCTTCTTCTTCTGAGAATCCTAAAGCTTTAAACATCCTTTTTTGAAGTTCACTATTATGAATTCTAATACTACCTCCACCTATTTCAACACCATTTAATACAATGTCATAAGCTTTCGCACGTGCTTTATGAGGTGCAGTTTCTAAAAGGTCAAGATCTTCTTCCTTTGGTGAAGTAAATGGATGATGTTTTGCAACATATCGATCATCTTCTTCGTCATATTCAAATAGTGGAAAATCTGTTACCCATAGAAGCTTATAATCATTTTTATCTAAAATGTTTAATTTTTTTGCTATCTCTACTCTTAAATGGCCTAATGCATCATATACTACACTTGATTTATCTGCTACGATTAAAATTAAATCGCCTGATTTTCCTTCAAGTCTTTCAATGATTTTCTTCATTTCCTCATCACTGAAGAATTTTGCAATAGGAGAATTGATTCCTTCATCTGTAAGTCTGATCCAAGCTAGTCCCTTTGCGCCATAAGTTTTTGCAAAGTCTTCTAGCTTCTTAACGCCTTTTTTGCTGAAAGAAGCCTCATATCCATTAATATTGATTCCTCGTACGTCTCCACCGTTTTTTACTGTATCGCTAAATACTTTAAATCCACAGCTTTCTACAACATCATTTAATTCTTTTAGTTCAAATCCAAATCTGATATCTGGTTTATCTGAACCGAATCTGTCCATTGCTTCACTATAAGGCATTCTCTTTATTGGAAGAGCCATGTCTACATTTAACATCTCTTTAAACATTCTTTGAAGGAATCTCTCATTCATAGATAATACATCATCAATATCTACAAAAGACATTTCAATATCAATTTGTGTGAATTCTGGCTGTCTATCTGCTCTTAAATCTTCATCTCTGAAGCATTTTACAATTTGGAAATATCTATCCATCCCTGAAACCATCAATAATTGCTTAAATAATTGTGGTGATTGAGGAAGTGCATAAAACTTTCCTGGGTTTACACGGCTTGGTACTAAGTAATCTCTAGCACCTTCTGGCGTAGGCTTTGTAAGCATAGGTGTTTCTACTTCAGCAAAACCATTTTCATCAAGAAAATCTCTTGTCAGCTTTGCTAATTTATGTCTAAACATAAGATTTTTTTGCATTTTAGGTTTTCTTAAATCAAGATATCTATATTTTAATCTTAAATTTTCTGAAACTTCATCTTCATCTTCAATATAAATAGGTGGTGTTTGGGCTTCTGAGAATATTTTTAATTCACTAGCAAATACCTCAATATCTCCTGTTGGCATATTTTTATTAATAGATTCTCTCATTTTTACAATTCCCTTAATACCGATTACATATTCTCCTCTGATCTTTTCAGCTTTTGCAAAAGCTTCTTCTGATACATCATTGTCAAATACAATTTGTACAATCCCTGACCGGTCTCTTAGATCTGTAAATATTAATCCTCCTAAATTACGTCTTTTTTGTACCCATCCCATAAGTATAACTTCTTCATCTATATGATCCGTTCTTAATGTCCCACACATATGGGTTCTTTTCATATTTCCTAATGTTTCTGCCATTTTTGCTCCTCCTATAATCTTTCTTTTAATTCATTGATAATGTTACTAAGTTTAATCTCTGTTTGTTCACTATTTTGCATATTTTTTAATGTAACTACATCTTTATCTAATTCATCATCACCTATTACAATAGTATAGGATGCATTCATTTTATTTGCATATTTAAATTGAGCTTTTAAGCTTCTATTTAAGTGATCCTTATCTCCTGATAATCCTTCTAATCTCAGTTTATGTAATAGTCCCACAGCTTCTTTATGGGCTCTTTCTCCTATTGTAGCTATAAAAATATCTAATCCCTTTGGCTTTGGAATTTCAATATTGTTATTTTGAAGAGTAAGTAATAATCTTTCTATTCCCATAGCAAAACCAATTCCAGGAGTTTTAGGGCCATCTAATTCTTCCACTAGACGATCATATCTTCCTCCTCCGCAAACAGTTCCTTGGGCACCTATTTCATTAGAAATAATCTCAAATGCTGTTTTTGTATAATAATCAAGACCTCTAACAATATTTGGATCTACTATGTGATCAATCTCCATAAGAGATAGATTTTCTTTTAATTTTTCAAAATCTTCCTTACATTCATCACATATATGATCAATCATTAATGGAACATCTGTAAGCTGTTCTTTGCAAGATGCTACTTTACAATCAATAATGCGCATTGGATTCTTTTCATATCGATCTTCACAGGTTTTGCAAAGATTTGGAAGTTTTTCTTTTAAATAATCCTTTAGTATTTGATTATATTTTCCTCTACATTCAGGGCACCCTATACTATTGATTCTAAGCTCTAAATTGCTAATGCCTAAATCTTTATAAAAGGCCATTGCAATCCCTATTACTTCTGCATCAATAGAAGGATTTGTTGCACCATAAGCTTCTACTCCTAATTGGTGAAAGGCTCTTAATCTTCCAGCCTGTGGTCTTTCATATCTAAAGCATGGTGTAATATAACAAAGCTTTGTAGGTTGAGTGTCTGCATATAGTTTGTTTTCAATAAAGCTTCTTACAACAGGTGCTGTTCCTTCTGGCTTTAATGTAATATCCCTTCCTCCATTATCTTCAAAGGAATACATTTCCTTTTGTACAATATCAGTCGTTTCCCCTACACCCCTTTTAAACAATTCAGTATGCTCAAAAATAGGTGTTCTTATTTCCTTATATCCAAATCTAGCACAGACATCTCTAAATAAATGTTCAACATAGTTCCACTTATATACATCTACTGGTAAAACATCTTTTGTTCCTCTAGGTGCTTTTATTGACATAGATAAACCTCCCTTAACTTCTATTGTTTATAAAAATACAAAAAACTTCTCCATCCCTATTATTAACAGGGACGAGAAGTATTATATCCCGCGGTACCACCCTACTTGGAAAACCCACTTCAATTCGTTAACGCCGAAATACGTATTATCTTACTATTTTTTCAGATAATCTGCTCAAAGATGTCTTCAATACAACCTTGATTATTGAGCTCTCACCAAACCTCAATTCGCTGAAAATAGTATTGTATTTACTCATTCTTATCATCACATTGATTCTATTCAATTGTCTATTATTATAATGAACAATATATAATCTGTCAATATTCTTTAGTTATGATCTAATTCTTTCTTTTTCCTCTCAACCATTTCTTCTACTCTAGCTATATAATGTCCTATATTTGTTACATTGGGTACTCTTTCTAATCGATTTTCTTCTTGATAATATATTTTTGACACAGCTCCTGCACCAAGTGCAATAATGCTTTGCTTTTCTTCCATAATCTGAATATTGTATATGCAAGCATGTCCCCTCTTTGCATAACCTATATTTTCTAGATTTCCAAGCATATATTTCTGTCGATACATATAATAAGGGATCAGTCCCATTTTCCTTGCATAAGCTTGTGTAACTTCTAACATTTTTTTAGCTTCTTCTTCCTCCCCTAAGGGATACTGGTTTAAATGTTGTCTTAGCTTAGAAGTTTTTTTCACAGCTAAAGTATGTACTGTCATATTTTCAGGATTTAATTTTTCAATTTCTTTCATAGTATTTTCAACCATCTGGACTGTTTCTCCAGGTAATCCAATAATCATATCCATATTAATAGTATCAAAACCAACCTCTTTTGCCATTTTATAAGAATGAATAATATCTTCAGCTGTATGGGAGCGTCCTATTGCTTGAAGAGTTCTTTCATTCATGCTTTGTGGATTGATACTAATTCTTTTAATCCCTTCATCCTTTAAAACATTTAATTTTTCTATAGTAATAGTATCAGGTCTACCTGCTTCTACAGTTATTTCTTTCACCCATTTTAAATCTATATGCTTCTTTAAGGATCTTATAAGGATTTTTAATTCCTCAGGGTTTAATGTTGTTGGTGTTCCTCCACCAATATATAAGGTATTCACCCTTTTGTTATGTTCTTTTAGAATTTTTCCGACCTCTTCTATCTCATACAATAAGGCTTTCAGATATTCTTTTATCAAATTTTTCCCTTGATCTAATGGATTAGATGGAAAAGAACAATAGATACATCTCGTTGGGCAAAAGGGAATACTTACATATATACTCACTAAGTCATTACTATTTTCTTTAAGAAAAGGTCTCTCAATCTGAGCTATTTTTGTAACTAGATGAATCTTTTCTTCACTCATTCGATAATTTTCCTTAAGCTTCTCCCTAATATATTGTATATCAAGATTTTGCTCCATCAATTCATGAACAATTTTTGTAGGTCTAATCCCTGTAAGAATCCCCCATGGAGGAGCAACATCATAAAACTTACTTAAAATATCATAAATAGAAAGTTTAATCTTTTGTTTTAAAATTTTTTTCATTTTTCTAGTGTCGTCTACAATTTTTCTGCAATTGATTATATTTTCTATACTACTTTGATTCTTTTCTTTGATTTTTGAAGTAATAATATATTCATCATTTTCCTCTAAAACATCATTTGCTAATAAAAAGCTTTGGTCATCTACCAAAGCTTCATTTTCAACAAATTCAATCTTTTTAAATTTCTCAAAAACCTTTACCAACTCACTTACTTCATGTTTGTAATCATGTCCTCTTAAAAGTACTTTCATCATTTTCATCACCTTTAATTAAAAATCCCTCTTCATCTCATTTCTTAACTTTTCAATATAGCTTTTATGGACACCTAATTCCTTTGCTATTTCTTGACTATTAAGTCCTGACTCCACCATATTCATAAAATCATGAAAGTCCATTTCTGAAAATTTATTTGCATTTCTTTCAGCAATATAGCTTCCTAACTTTTTTCTCATCTCTAAGCCTCCTGAAGAATGAATTTTAATATTATTCTTCTCCTAAGACTTATAAGATATACACATCTATTGATTAATAAAAGGATTATGAATTCTTTCTGCTCCAATAGTAGAATAAGGACCATGTCCTGGAAGTACTTTTACTCTATCATCAAACACTAATAATTTTCGCTTTATAGAGTCAATAATTTGTTCAAAAGATCCACCTTCTAAATCTGTTCTTCCTATAGAATTTGCAAACAAGGTGTCCCCAGTAAATAAAGTATCTAAAACTTTAATGCAAATCCCTCCACGAGTATGTCCAGGAGTATGAATAATATTTAATTTTAAATTTCCTAAAGTTATAATATCTCCATCTAAAAGAAGCTTATCAGGAGAGAGGCCTATATTTGGTCCACTCATCATACTAGATAAATTTTTACTAGCATCCATAAGCATTCCTTCATCTTCTTTATGAAGAAAAACAGGTACGTTTTTCATTTCTTTTAATCTAGGAATCCCGCCAATATGATCTCCATGGGCATGGGTCAACAAAATAAAATCTAGCTCTAATTGATTTTTTTCTATATAATTTAATATTTCATCTGCATCTCCACCTGGATCAATAACACATGCTTTCTTTGTGTCTTCACAAACAACAATATAACAATTTACAGCATAAACACCTGCTTGTATTCTTTCTATAATCATATTTTAGATCCTCCTAAAAATTCTTTCTGCTATCTATTAATATAGTCACTGGTCCATCATTACATAAATCTACTTCCATATGTGCTCCAAAAACACCCGTTTCTGTTTTAATTTCATAAGTTCTAACTTTTTCCACAAATTTCATATAAAGTTGGTCTGCTATATGAGGCTTTGCAGCATTCATAAAATTAGGTCTTCTTCCTTTTCTGCAATCTCCTAATAATGTAAACTGTGAAACTACAAGCATTTCCCCTTTAATATCTAAAAGAGAAAGATTCATCTTTTCTTCATCATCTTCAAAAATTCTAAGTTTTACAATTTTTTCTACCATGTATTCTAAATCTTTTTCCGTATCCTCTTCTTCTACCCCTAGAAGAACTAAAAAGCCCTTATCGATTTTTCCTGTAATTTTTCCCTCAACACTAACCTTTGCTTCTTTTACTCTTTGGATTACTGCTCTCATTTTATTCCCCCCTAAGAAGTCACTCTATAAACATCCAGCACTCCTTGCATAGCTTTTATTTTCTTTATAAGCTTATCTAGTTGCTGAATATTTGTAATCTCTATTGTCAGATTAACAACTGCAATTCTATCCTTCGTAGTCCTAGCATTTACTGCTGTCACTGTTAATTTAATATCCGATATAACATTAGTCACTTCTGATAAGAGTCCTTTTCTATCGGCTGAAATGATTTGAATTTCTGTTTCATATGATTTTTGTCTATCTTCATTCCATTCAACTTCAATAAATCGATCCATGGAATCTGTCTCTTTTAAAATATTTACACAGTCTGCTCGATGTATAGAAACCCCTCTACCTCTTGTAATAAATCCTACAATTTCATCTCCGGGAACAGGGGTACAACATTTTGCAAATCGCACAAGTATATTATCAATGCCTTTTACTTTTATTCCTTGGGTATTTTTATTTTCATTTTTTGATTTATGTTGCTTATTGACAGCAACAATTGCTTCCTCTGGTGATTTTTCTTCTTTTTGAGCTTCTTTATACAATTGTTTTAATTTTGGTATAACTTGGTTTGTTAAAATCCCACCATATCCAACTGCTGCATATATATCTTCTATATGATTAAATCTAAACTTCTTCACTAGTTGATTCATCCACTGAGTTTTTGCAAGTTCATGGACTTCATACCCATTTCTTCTAATTTCCTTTTCAAGCATATCTCGACCTTTTTCAATGTTTTCTTCTCTTCTTTCCTTTTTAAACCATTGACGTATCCTATTTTTTGCTTGAGTACTTTTTACAAACTTCAACCAATCTCTACTTGGTCCATGACTTTGCTTGGAAGTTAAAACTTCCACAATATTTCCATTTTTCAGTTTATAATCGATAGGAACAATTCTACCATCTACTTTTGCTCCTATACAGCTATTTCCAATGGCCGAATGGACTTTATATGCAAAATCAATTGGCGTAGACCCTGCTGGAAGGTCAAAGACATCTCCTTTTGGAGTAAAAACAAATACTTCATTCGTAAATAAGTCAATCTTTAAGCTCTCCATAAATTCCTTTGGATCTTTCATATCCCCTTGCCACTCTAATAATTGCCGGAGCCATCTTAATTTATCATCTAAATTATCCTTATTTTCTGTTTTTCCTTCTTTATATTTCCAATGAGCGGCAATACCATATTCTGCAATTCTGTGCATATCCCATGTTCTGATTTGTATCTCTAAAGGCTCTCCATTTGGACCAATCACCGTTGTATGAATGGACTGGTACATGTTAGGTTTAGGCATTGCAATATAATCTTTAAATCTACCAGGAATAGGCTTCCATAGAGTGTGTGCAATTCCTAAAACCCCATAACAATCCTTTACATTATTAACCATAACTCTTACAGCTGTTAAATCAAATATTTCTTCAAAGGTTTTATGTCGATAGACCATTTTCCTATAAATACTGTAAAAATGTTTTGACCTTCCATTGATTTCACATTTGATCTTTACATTTCTTACAGCTTTCATCAATTCACGAATGACTTGATTAATATATTCTTCTCTTTCTCTTTTTTTCTTGGCTACTTTTTCAACTAAATCATAATATCCTTCTGGATCTATATATCGTAAACACAAATCTTCTAATTCCCACTTGATCTTTGATATCCCTAACCGATGGGCTATTGGTGCATATATTTCAAGGGTTTCCTTTGCTTTCTCTCGCTTTTTTTGCTCATTCATATACTTTAAGGTTCTCATATTATGAAGTCTATCTGCAAGCTTTATAATAATTACCCTTATATCCTTTGCCATGGCTAAAAACATTTTCCTAAGGCTCTCAGCTTGTCTTTCTTCTTTTGTTTCATATGTAAAGCTACCAAGCTTTGTAACCCCTTCAACTAAAATAGCTATTTCTTCACTAAACTCTTTTTTGATCTCTTCATATTCGTATTTTGTATCTTCTATGACATCATGAAGCAATCCTGCTATAATGGTTGCATCATCCATATCTAATTGGACTAATATTTTAGCAACCTCTACAGGATGAATAAAATATTTTTCACCAGATTTTCTCACTTGCCCTTCATGTGCCGCTTCAGCAAAATTATAAGCTTTAATAATCAAGCTCATATTGCTATTTGGATTATATTGTTGTATTTGCGCTAATAAATTTTCTAACATATCATCACCCTATTTAGTACTTTGTATCAGTAAGATTATGAACTTCATTAAAATATTAAATACATTATATAACAAATAAAATAAAAAACATAGTGTCCTATCAACAATATGTCAAAAAATAAAGAATGAGTGGTTGGAAATCCAACCACTATTCATATTTAATCAATGATCTTACATCGTAGCCCTCTAATAAGTTTCTCCCTTTTAAATAAGTAAGTTCAATAAGACATAATACGCCTGCTACTTCTCCACCTAACTGTTCTATTAATTTCACAGTTGATCGTAATGTTCCACCTGTAGCAAGTAAATCATCTATAATTACTATTTTTTGTCCTGGTTTAATTGCATCTTTATGCATCTCTAACACATCACTACCATACTCTAAATCATATTCAAACTTTATGGTTTCACCTGGAAGCTTTCCTGGCTTTCTTACAGGTACAAATCCTTTCTTCATAGCATATGCGAGAGGTGTTCCTACAATAAAACCTCTAGACTCAGGTCCTACAATCAAATCAAACTCTATATCTTTTATTTCTTCGACAATCTTATTAATCGTATAATGAAGTGCTTCTCCATCCTTTAAAAGGGTTGTAATATCCTTAAACCGAATTCCTTTTTCCGGAAAATCTGGAACAACCCTTATTTTCTCCTTTAAGTTCATAAAAATTCCTCCTCTTTATTTATATCCAATTATAACTTCTCTATCCCATATCCTTTTATGTGCACATTTTATTATATGATATATTTTATCCCTATTCAAGTAAATATCCTACTACAACTAATTATTCTTTAAAACAATTTATTTTGGCTATTTATTTTCATAAACTTTTTATCATTTTCAAAAAAATATGGCAATGCACTAAGACATTGCCATATTGATCCTTTACTATTTAGCCAGCATTGTATCTACCTTTTCTTAATTCCCAGTTTTTCCATGACGCCCAAATAGGACTAGCAATAAAGATAGATGAATAGGTTCCTGTTATGGTTCCTGCTATTAATGGAAGGGCAAATGCTTTTATAGACTCTACTCCAAAAATATAAAGAGCTGTAATAGTTACTAATGTTGTTAATGACGTATTGATAGATCTTGTCAATGTTTGATTGACACTTGTATCCACAATCTCATCATAGTTTTTCTTTTTCATAAACTTAATATTTTCTCTTATTCTGTCAAATACAACAATGGTATCATTAATAGAATATCCAACAATTGTTAGCATTGCAGCCACAAAGGAACTATTTAGAGGTATTCTAAAGATGGCAAACACAGCTAGCACAACTAAGATATCATGCAGTAGTGTAATAATCGCTGACGCACCAAATTTAAACTCAAATCTAAGAGTAATATATATAAGCATTCCAACTGCTGCAATAGCAACTGATAAAAAGGCTTTATTTTGTATTTCTTTTCCGATAGAAGGTCCAAATTGTTCTGCTTGTCTAAAATCTGCATCTTTTAAACTATATTTTTCTTTAAGTACCTCAAATACGTTTTGTCTGTCTTTACTATTTAAATCTTTTTTTGTTTTAATGATAATTTCATGCTTCTCTTCCCCTACATGAAGAATATCTGCTTTTAAATCAAACTCTTTAATGACTTCTTTAATTTCTTCTACAGCAACTTGCTTTTTTAAATCAATCTGCATCATGGTACCACCCGTGAAATCTATCCCTAAATTAAAACCTTGAACCATTCCCATTATTAATCCTAAAACAATAATGGCAGCAGAAAGACTAAACCATATTTTCTTTTTCTCAACTACTTTCATATTCTACACTTCCTCTCTATGCCCCATATAGTTTTGTGTTGTTAAAAACATTTAGTCCAACAAAAAGTTTCAAAAGGGTTTTTGTAACAAATACAGCTGTAAACATACTTGCTACAACACCTACCATCAAGGTTACAGCAAAACCTTTAATGGGTCCTGAACCAAATTGATAAAGAACAATCCCTGCAATAATTGTTGTAACATTGGAGTCTAGTATTGTAGTTAAAGCTTTAGAAAATCCAGAGTTTAGTGATGCTCTTAATGTTTTTCCATTTCTAATTTCTTCTTTGATTCTTTCAAAGATAATGACATTGGCATCTACTGCCATGCCAATACTTAATATTAAACCTGCTACTCCTGGTAAAGTCAGTACTGCACCAAATCCGATTAAAACATATAAAACAATCAATATGTATAGCGCCAATGCAATACTTGCAACAAATCCTGGCACTCTATAATAAATCATCATAAATAAAAATACAATAGCAATTCCTATGCCTGCAGCATATACACTTTTATTTAATGAATCAATTCCTAAAGTTGGACCTATAACAGATGTTTGTACTTCTGTTAAGGTAACGGGTAATGAACCTGCTCTAATAAGTGCTGCAAGTTTTGATGCTTCATCAACAGTAAAATTTCCTGTAATGGAAGCTCTTCCATTAGCAATCTCATCATTAACAACTGGTGTAGAAATAGCTTTTCCATCTAATACAATGGCAATAATACTTTCTACAGATCCATTAGGATGAGATGCTGCTTCTTTTGTAGCCTTTTGAAAAAGGTCTGCTCCGTCACTCGTAAATTCTAAAGATACCGAAGGAATATTTCCTCTATCCTTTTCAAATCCTATTTCTGCATTTTTTACATGCTGACCTGTTAAGATCACTTCCCCTTTATAATTCATAAATTGAAGCTGTGCAACTTTTCCTACTGCATCAATGGCTTCTTGGGCATTTTTTACTCCTGGAAGTTCTATTCTGATTCTTTTACTTCCTTCTCTTAATACATTAGGCTCTGTTAACCCCATTCCATTCACTCTTCGTTCAATAACTTCCTTTGTTTGGTTCATAAGCTTTTCTAATTCTTTTCCAGATGCATCTGTTTGTGCTTCAAATACAACAAACACACCGCCCTTTAAGTCAAGCCCTAGTGTCATCATTTCTTTTACGGGACTTATCTTTACATTGCCCATATTAAGACCTTTAACTCCAGCAATAGCTCCTACAGCAACAATGGCAATAATCAATAATAAGGCAATTGCATTTTTCACTTTCATACTTCTGTATCCTCCTTTTTTCTCATAAAATCATTATAACCGTTCCACATAAGGATTATTAATCCATTACTTTTTATGCTTGTTGGCTAAGGTTACATAATTGATTGCAGAATTCTTTAATTTTTCTCGGTCTGCATCTGTTAGTTCTCTCACTACCTTTGCAGGAGAACCCATTACTAATGTATTCGATGGGATTCTCTTCCCTGGAGGAATAATGGAGCCTGCTGCAATAATTACATGGTCTCCAACTTCAGCACCATTTAATATAATCGCTCCCATTCCTACGAGTACATAATCCCCTACAGTACATGCGTGTACAATAGCATTATGTCCAACAGTCACATTATTTCCAATAACCGTCCCCTGATCTTTTGCAATATGTACAGTACAATTATCTTGTATATTTGTATTTTCTCCAATAGTTATCTGATTATCATCTCCACGAATAACTGTTCCATACCAAATATTTGCATTTTTCTTCATTTTTACTCTTCCAATGATCGTAGCATTATCCGCTACAAAACAACTTTCATGAATTTCAGGTTTATTTCCTTCATATTCAATGATCATTCTTCGCCCTCCTACATCAATAGATTTGCTTGAATTGCTAGAGAACATTCTATTCTCTTTTTCTCCATTTCACACCCTAATTCATAAGGTTTATGTATATCCTTATTGAAGTTATAAGCATTGGCATGGCAACCTCCACTACAATAGAATTTCGCCCAACAGTCGTTGCACTTTTCCTTATTATATACATGAGCTTGTCCAAAATCTTTAGAAATACTCATATCTACATTTCCTTCTAATACACTTCCCATAAGAAAATCTTCATTTCCTACAAATTGGTGACAAGGATAAACATCTCCTTCTGGCGTAATTGCTAAATACTCAGAACCAGCTCCACAACCAGATAATTTTTTGATCACACAAGGTCCTTGATTTAAATCTAACATAAAGTGGAAAAAGCTAAATCCATTTCCTTCTTTTCTTCTGTTTACATATTCTTTTGCAAGGAGTTCATATTCTTTGAAAATAGTATCTAAATCCTCTTCTTTTAATGCATAATCATATTGATCCTCTGTTACTACAGGCTCAATAGATGTACTATCAAATCCTAAATCTGCTAAATGTAATACATCCTTAGAAAAGTCTAAATTTTTTCTTGTAAAAGTACCTCTTACAAAATAGTCTTTCCCATTTCTCATTTTTGCCATTTTTAAAAATTTGGGTACAATCATATCGTAAGTACCTTTACCATTTACTGTATACCTCATATAATCATTTACTTCTTTTCTTCCATCTATACTCAATACTACGTTGTCCATATTTTCATTAATATATTTCATATTTTCATCATTTAATAATACACCATTGGTTGTCATAGTAAATCTAAATCTTTTTCCAGCTTCTTTTTCTATACTTCTTCCGTATTCAACTAATCTCTTTACTACATCAAAATTCATAAGAGGTTCTCCTCCAAAGAAATCCACCTCTAAATTTCTTCTACTCCCTGAATTTTCAATCAAAAAGTCTAAAGCTTTTTTCCCTACTTCTTCACTCATGAAACTCCTTTGTCCATCAAAATCTCCTTGGGATGCAAAGCAATATTTACAAAGAAGATTACAATCATGTGCTACATGCAAACATAATGCCTTTACAACAGGCTTTCTGTTTACAAAGGCAGGATGATTTTTATAGGAGTCTTTTGTAAATAATAATCCTTCCGTCTCTAAAGTCTTTACTTCCTCAATAGCTTCAAGAATATTTTCTTTTGAATAGCTACTACCTAGAATTTCTACTATTTCCTCTGTTTTTTTCTCCTTATAATAATCTAAAATATCATATACAATTTCATCTATTATATGAACAGCTCCGCTGTTAACGTCTAGAACGATCCTTGTATCCTCTTGGATAAATTTATGTATCATCAATGTTTCCTCCTTTGATCTTTCAGAACAATACATTTAAAAAACAGTAATATTTACATATTACTGTTTCTTAATATGTATTATTTATTTTCGCATACTTGATTCGCAACGGTACAAGAAGTTTTACATGCTGATTGACATGAAGTTTGACATTCTCCACATCCGCCTTTTACAGCACTTTGCTTTAGTGTTGCTTTTGTTAATGTCTTTACGTGCTTCATCTTTCTTCCTCCCCTAAATAGATTTCTACTAAATTATAACATAAAGGCGTTTTTTGTCAAAGTTATTTATTTCAAATTTACACCGATCATTCCACCTATTCCTCCTGCTATAATTCCTAATAAGCTTTTTATAAGAACGATCTTTTCTATTGAAAAATCTGCTACAAGTACCCAGCTCATAAAAACAATTAATAAAATATAAACAAGCCCTGCTAATGCACCATAAAGCCACCCTTTTCTTTTGATTTTTACACCCACAACCATGCCAGTAATTAAACTGCTCACCACCATTACAATAGATGCCATCATGGGAATAATAGATTCTGAAATATTGGTATAGGTAATGAGTAGTGCCATAATGATAAAAATCAAAAGTGCAAAAACACATGCTGCAAGAATAGCCTTCACATAAATCCATATGCAGCTACCGCTTTTTTCTATGTTCCTATTAGCTTTCACCCTTTTCACCCCCAAAAGCATTCTTATAGCATATTTATGCTCAAGGTTTGAAAATATTACTAATTATCAAAAAAAAGATGACCAAAAGCCATCTTCCTTTTATTTCATATCATCTTTTTTTATAACATTTCCAATTGCCCATCTAGCAACTTGAAGTTTTGTTTTATCACTTCCTACTTCAATTGTGATCATATCCTCTTTTACTTTGGAAATTTTACCAAAGATCCCACCTATGGTCGAAATTTGATCTCCAACCTTTAAGCTCTCTCTCATTTCCTTTATTTGTTTTTCCCTTTTTTTCTGAGGTCTTATAATCAAAAAATAAAATATAGCAATGAAAATGACCGTCATAAAAATAGGTGAAGATAATTGATTGATGCCCATATGTTTGTGCCTCCCTTATCTTTAATATATATTGGTATTCGACGTAAATGATAGAAATCCTTTAATTCTTAAAAAGTTTATAATTCATATCCATATTTTTCAAAAAATTCTTTCCTAAAATCTAATAATCTGTCTTCTTTTATAGCATTTCTCACATTTTCCATTAGTTTTAATAAGAAATGAAGATTATGATAAGTAACTAATCTTGCTGATAATATTTCCCCTGCTTTAAATAAATGTCTTAAATAGGCTCTAGAATAATTTTTACAAGTATAACAATCACAATTTGGATCAAGTGGCATAAAATCTTCTGCATATTTTGCATTTTTTATTACCACTCTTCCTTCCGATGTCATAGCTGTACCATTTCTACCAATTCTAGTGGGAAGTACACAATCAAACATGTCTATTCCTCTTATAACTCCTTCTATTAAACAATCTGGACTTCCAACTCCCATAAGATATCTTGGTTTATCTTTAGGCATTAACGGTGTAGTATATTCTAATACTTCATACATCAATGGCTTCGGCTCTCCTACGCTAAGACCTCCTACAGCATATCCAGGAAAATCTAGGTCTATTATTTCCTTTGCGCTTTGCTCTCTTAAATCTTTATACATGCCTCCTTGAATAATACCAAATAACCCTTGCGTATCTGGATTTTTATGGGCTTCTTTACATCTTTTCGCCCATCTTGTTGTTCTTTCTAGTGAATTTTTTACATAATTCCACTCAGCAGGATAAGGTGCACATTCATCAAAGGCCATAATAATATCTGCCCCTAAGGAATTTTCTATCTCTATAGCTTTTTCTGGACTAATAAAATGTTTAGAACCGTCCAAATGAGATCTAAATTCTACACCTTTTTCTGAGATTTTTCTTAAATCTCCTAAGCTAAAAACCTGAAAACCACCACTATCTGTTAAGATGGGTCTATCCCAATTCATAAATTTATGTAATCCCCCAGCCTTTTCTACAAGCTTATGTCCTGGTCTTAGATATAGATGATAAGTATTACTTAAAATAATTTGAGAATTTATTTTCTTTAATTCTTCAGGAGTCATTGCCTTTACAGTAGCCTGAGTTCCTACAGGCATAAATATTGGTGTTTCTATCGTACCATGTGGAGTAGTAATTCGACCTAACCTCGCTCCACTTTGTTTACATTCTTTTATTAATTCATATTTTATTGCCACTAAATTTCCCTCCTAGTTTCTCTTTTGTCTAGATGATCAACATTGCATCTCCAAAGCTGAAAAATCTATATTTATTTTTTATGGCTTCTTCATAAGCCTTCAAAGTGAATCCCCTACTGCTAAAAGCACTAACTAACATAATCAATGTAGATTCTGGAAGATGAAAATTAGTAATGAGTCCATCGATTACTTTAAATTCATATCCTGGGTAAATAAAAATATCTGTCCATCCTTGTCCTTCATGAATAATTCCTTTTTCATCAGCAATACTTTCTAGTGTTCTAGTAGAAGTTGTTCCTACAGAAATTACCCTTCCACCCTTCGCTTTTGTATGATTGATCATCTCTGCTGTTTCTTTACTAACTATATAAAACTCAGAATGCATTTTATGGTCTAATAGATCATCACTCTTTACAGGTCTAAAGGTTCCAAGTCCCACATGTAATGTTACATAAGCTATTTTAATGCCTTTTTCTTTAATTGCTTCAAGTAATTCATTTGTAAAATGAAGTCCTGCAGTAGGTGCAGCAGCAGAGCCTTCATGCTTTGAGTAAACCGTTTGATATCTTTCTTTATCTCTTAAGCTTTCCTTTATGTATGGTGGCAAAGGCATAGTTCCAAGCTGGTCTAAAAGCTCTTCAAATATACCTTCATACTCAAAATCTATAATTCTTGAACCCTCTTGTCCCATTCCAACAACCTTTGCCTTTAATAAACCATCGCCAAATACAATAGTATCTCCTATTTTTGCTTTCTTACCAGGTTTTACTAAAGTTTCCCATTTATTTTGACCCATTCTCTTTAATAGAAGAAACTCTACCTTTCCACCTGTATTTTCCTTACACCCAAAGAGTCTAGCAGGTAATACCCTTGTATTATTTAGCACTAAACAATCTCCAGGATTTAAATATTCTATAATATCTTTAAATTGTTTGTGATCTATTTCTCCTGTATTTTTATTTAATGTCATAAGCTTTGATTCAGCTCTATTTTCTAGAGGCGTTTGTGCTATTAATTCTTCTGGCAAATCAAAATAAAAATCACTTTTTTTCATTTCTAAAACTCCTTACTCTATTCTAATTCCTGTATAATAGTGTGATAAAATTTGTTCATAGGTATATCCTTCTTCAGCCATTTTTTTAGCACCCCACTGACTCATTCCTGCACCATGTCCATAGCCTTTTCCTATAAATACATATTGATCTTTTGAGGACACGGGAAGAATCCTATCATTTCTTTGTGGATTACTTATAGGTTGTTCTTTAAATTTTATTTGATCAAGCCCATCAGCTGTTAGAACATATTTATCTTTAATACTTATTAATTCTTTTTCTTCTCCATTATCTATATATTGCTTTTGAGCCGTTATCTTTTTTAGTCCATTAGCAGTAAGAACGTATTTATTTTCATGGCGAATCTCCTTAGGTGGATTATTTAAATCAACTGACTCTTGACCTATTAATTCCCCATCAACCATTATATCAAACCAATTACTCTTGAGATTCTTACTTCCAAATATATTTCTAATTTGTCCTTTTTCTAAAATTTGATTTCCATTTGTTCCTTGAATCTCTAATTTTAAAACCCTTCCATTTTTTGAACGCTCTTTAGGAATAATATTTGTAATATTCCCTACAAACATTCCCTTAGATCCTAAAAGATCTTCAATTTGTTGTTTTGTATAGACTTTTGTCCACTGATCATTAGGTTGCCCAATAGAATATGGATCATCTACGCCTCTTATGTAACCAAGGGGATTTGACCAAACATTTTCACTATTTTCCGTACGTCCACCACTATTGGAGTGATAAAATGCTGTTATAACTTTTCCATTATAAGTCATAATCTTTCCTTTTGTTTCATCAACAGCTCTTTGCGTTCTTGAATTTTCGCTACTATATCCTCCATATACTTGACAATGGGTAGATAAACATAAATCAAATCCATAATTCTTATGTTTATTCTTATTCAAAATAGTATAACTTCTAGCCGCAACTGCCTGTGCTTTTTGAGCTTCTATAGGCCAGTTTCCTGCCATTTCCTTTGGTACTACACCATAGAGATATTCCTCTATTCCTAATTGATTGATCACAGTTAAATCACTATCAGCATATCTTTTGATCATCATACTTCCTCTGAATTTTTTACCATCTATCTCAGTCATTCCAGAAAGAGATCTAAAATGATAATCTCTATTCTTTGTATTATACAGCAATAAGACTTTTCCATATTTATTTACTACTTGGACTCTTTTATTATCTGTAGAAATAATCTTTACATCCATACTTGGAAGTAATCCCTTTATATCTTCCGATAGGTTTTCTGCATCAGAAAAGCTTGTACATAATCCTGCCCAAACTTTCCAGCCATTTTCATAAACAAGATATGGATCACTTTCTATCCCTGACAATGATTGTAAAAAAGTATTTGCTTCTTCTCTACTATTAAATTCCGCTCCAATTTGAATATGAATAGCTCCTTGAACATTTGTATTATAATTACTAAATTGATTATTAGAATCATATTCCATAAAGCTTTCATTTACACCAATACTTTCTCCGTCTTTTCTTACGAGTATTTCCTTTTCTTGTGAAAAATCTATTATATTTATAAATTCTTCTCCCTCATAATATCCAAAAAGAAATCCATCTGAAGAATTCATAGAGACTAATGGTGTAGCATTTTCACCAAATCGTATACCTATTTTAACCTGTTCTCCCCTATCAGAGCCATAAGCATCCACTGAAATAGGAAAAATCAGCAAAGCAATCATTACAAAGGTTATTTTAATCAATAACTTTTGAAAATCCATCATGTTCTTCCTCCTTCTTCTAAGGCTCCATAGCTACTCCTAAATGCTCATATCCTAATTTAGTTACAACTCTTCCTTTTGGTGTTCTTTGAATAAAACCTAATTGAAGAAGATAAGGCTCATATACATCTTCTATAGTATTTCTCTCTTCTCCAGTTGAAGCTGACAGGGTATCTAACCCTACAGGTCCTCCCCCAAACTTTTCTATAATTGTAAAAAGTATATTCCTATCTACATGATCAAGTCCTAATGGGTCTATCTCCAAAAGTTCTAAAGCACTTTTAGCAATTTCCACCGTAATCATACCATTTCCCTTTACTTGAGCAAAATCTCTTACTCTTTTTAAAAGTCTATTGGCAATACGGGGTGTTCCTCTAGACCTTTTTGCAATCTCTATTGCTGCCTTTTCTTGAATTTCTACTCCTAATATCCTAGAAGATCTTATAACAATATTCATTAAATCTTCTTGATCATATAATTCAAGTTTACAAATCACACCAAAACGATCCCTTAAAGGAGAAGTCAATAATCCTGCCCTTGTAGTAGCACCAATCAAAGTAAACCTTGCTAAATCCAACCTTATAGATCTAGCACTCGGTCCTTTTCCAATAATAATGTCTAAAGCATAATCTTCCATAGCTGGATATAATATCTCTTCCACACTTCTATTTAACCGATGAATTTCATCTATAAATAACACATCATTTTCATTAAGGTTTGTAAGTATTGCAGCTAAATCTCCTGGTCTTTCAATAGCAGGTCCTGATGTAATACGAATGCTTGCATCTAATTCATTAGCAATAATACTAGATAGTGTTGTTTTTCCAAGTCCAGGTGGTCCATACAAAAGTACATGGTCTAATGACTCGCCTCTCATTTTAGCAGCATCTATAAAAATTTTCAATTTTTCCTTTGCTTTATTCTGTCCAATATAGTCTTTTAATTTTTTCGGTCTTAAGCTCGTTTCTACTTCATGATCTTCATCTCTGAGAGAAGTAGTAATAATTCTATTCTCATCCATGTCATGAATCATCTATATCCCTCTTTCTTCTTTACTTTGAAAGAAATTTTAATCCTTTTTTAATAATCTCTTCAATATTTTTGCAAGAATCTTTTACATAATCAACGGCTCTTTTTGCTTCTACCTTTGTATATCCCAAAGCAATTAAAGCACTTACAGCTTCCTCTGTATTATCATCTACTGCTTCAACCTTTGGAATAAGGGTCGGTTTAAATGTTGCAAGCTTTTGATCTACCTTTTCTTTTAATTCTAAAATAATTCTCTGAGCAGTCTTCTTTCCTACTCCTTGAGCTTTTGTAAGTCCCTTTATATCTTCTGATACTATAATACCAATTAATTCACTCATTGGTATAGAAGATAATATGCCTAATGCTACTTTAGGTCCTATTCCTGTTACAGTAGTGAGTAATTGAAACATTTTTAGCTCTTCCTTTGTAGCAAATCCAAAAATGCTCATATCATCATCTCTAACAATTAGCTGAGTATATACAATCACTTTTTCAAGTTCTGTTTTTAAATGAGCAATAGATGAACCTGACGTATAGATCTTATATCCAATATCCCTATTATCGATAACTACATACTCTTCACCAATAAATGCTAGAGTTCCCTTTATGTATTCATACATTTCCTATTTCCTCCATTATTCTAGCTTAATCCTTGGCTGAAAATACTATTTTCAACTTCTTGATATGATTATAATAATTCCTTTTATATTATCTAGGCAATATGCATTCTTTACTATTTTAACATATAAAAACAAAAATGTACTCAATTGAGTACATTTTAACTGCTATAATCTTCTAATATCTGATTGATTTCGTCTCTATTCTTTTTAACGATCCCCTTCTTAACATATTCTAAATCCATACTACTTAGTGAAGAAGTAGGTATTTCTGTTTCTTCTATTAATATATCTTGTCCTTTTTCATTAACTTGGAAGACTCCTATATATCCATTATGCTCCTTTGCTATATAAAAGTTTGGAGGGATTTGATCACTCTCCTGATATAGCTCTACTTTATCTTTATTACATCCCCTTACATCCCATTCTTTATATCGCTCATTTAAATAAACTTTTAACTCGTCTAAATTTCTACCTACTAATTCTTTAGGTGGGTTACTTTCTTTTTTCACCATATCCCTCGTCTTTTTATAATAAGTATTAAATACAATTTGCGTACTATCTGTTACCGTATTCATTTCAGGCACAATAACATTTCTATCCTCTATTGTATCTTGATCATTCACATTTTTATTTTCATTTTGTTCTTTTGGTTTTTTGTTGTTTGGTACCTTTACAGTTATCTCACCTATATTCGGATGGTCTTTATTTTCATCTTCCATCTTCTGTGGTACTTTTATATCATTTGCAACATATCCATATACGAATCCTATTAAAAGTAGCACCAAACACCCCATAAATAACTTTCCTTTTTTTTGGCGTCTTCGTCTCCACATAAAAATCCCTCCTAGCCTATCTAGGAAGGATTATTCCCAAATTTTATTAATTTATACCAATATTCTTAAGTTCATCTATAAACTTCTGTTCATTCAATATATTATACGGCCCTTTATCTGAAGATTCATACCAAATCTTTAATTTCTCTTTGCCTGTTTTGTTACACACACTCCTTTTTCTCTAGGATTGAAATTATACGAAAATACAATACGACCATCATTTAAAACGCCTATAATACGTGTATCTGCTGCTTTAATAGATATGATCTGAGGTTCAATGATTAACGTCTTTAAATCTAGTCGATTTATATAAAACATATTGTTTGCATTCTCATTTTCATCCCATTTATAGGTTATAAAGGATGCAAAGTTTTGGCCAACAAAACAATATGAATCATCTATAATATCACCTGTTTCTCCAGTATCTTCAAGCTTGATTTCGGTTAATTCTCCAAACTTAAAGTCCAAATATAATGTTTTAATTTCATCAATTTGGTTTTTCTTATCATAGATATGTGTATTTACCATAAGCATACCCGTATCATAACGAAAAATATTTGGATAAATAGCACCATTTATATCTATAGTTTTTATAGTCCCCTTTTCAATGTCGAACAAAGTATAGCCAAGAGCACATCCATATTCTACCATAGTAGCAATGACTTTTTTATCCTGCGTATTAAATTTAGGCTCTATAAAATAGTAATCCTTAAACTTAATTGTTTTAGAAAGGAGTATTTCACTTTTATCTATGCTATTAACTAGATTTACACCTGTTTCGTCGATATATACAAACTTTGTAAGATCCTTTGACACATCATAACCACCAAAGAAAATATTAGAAGTACCTTTTTCATCATAACTTGATTTTCGATCTATTTTTTCTATAATTACTTTGGGTAAGGGTACATCTTGTAATTGTTCAAGATGGGTATTAATAACTACAATTTTATTTTTAAGAAGAACTATGAGTTTATCACCTGCAAACTTGATATCACAATATTCAAAATCCCCCTTCAATTCTAATTTCTTTTCAACGGATAAAGTATCAGGATTTACAAGCATCAGCAAAGCTTTTTTACTCACACCCTGGGGTGTATATGCTAAAATTAATTGATCATCAATTTCACCTACCATTGAAAGTTCTTCCACACTCCCTGCAAATCCTGAAATTCTATCAAAACGATTGTACTCACCTGTCCGATTTTCTTCTTTCTTTTCTTCAGCTACAGGAGAATTATTAATGGGTTGCTCATTTGCAGGATCTTCTTTCTGAGGAACTTGTACAGTCTTTGTACTAATTTTGCACCCCAAAATAGTTGTTATCATTATGAGAATCACAAAAATGAATAAAACTTTTTTTACTTTCATATAGTATCACCTACCTCTAAAAAACTGTCCAACTTAGAAAATACCTTCTTATTTAAAGTGATCTTTAAACAATCAATATCTATTTCACAAATATCATTTTTTTAAACACTATCCTTAATTATGCTCTTATCTATTTTGAAAAAATTTATAGGATCATTTATTTTATATATTACTGCCTTTAAATCTTCTTCTAATTTATTTAGAAAAACTATATAAATATAGTATTCTTTCTTGTATTCTAAAGCTTTTAAAACTTGATTAGCTGTTAAATGAATTTGTGACCTTTTAGATATTATGGTTTTAACTTCTACTCTCATAATTTCATTTTCATTTTTAACTTCTATATAGATAACCACAAGCAATTTTTAACTTATTCACTTAAATTTTAGCTACCTATTTCAGCAATATACTAAATCAAGTTTTTGAATAAGTTAAATTTTAGCTATGGATATCTATATCATATCCTTCTCGATCTCTAACTTTTATAGCATTACTATCTCCATATCTTTCTTTTAAATAATTTTTTACTAACTCCTCTCGCCTTCTGCCTCTTTCTTCATTATCTCTCCACCACGCATATATATCAATCTTCCATTTTAAAACTAGCAAGAAATATTCTTCTATATGCTTCTATTCCTTGTTTATAAGGTTTTAGAAATTCATTTTTAATATTTTTTTATAGATAAACAATATTGAGATTAAAAATTACTTATAATAACTTCTAGCATTAACAAGAGATTGAGTTTCTTTAGTGTGGGAATTTGCATAATTAAAATAATCTACGATGAAATCCTTTATTTCTTGAATAGATGTTCTAG
>JAOARV010000021.1 GCA_025210395.1 Marinisporobacter sp. | reverse complement strand
TGTATAGTTATGTAAAGTTTTTACTGCTATTAGTTTTCTTGCCATTTTAAAATCTCCTTTAATTTTTATTACACTTAGTTTTTGGAAATTTTAAAATATCATGCAAGAGAATAATTTTAAGAATGAAATTGTTTATCTATAATATTACCTAAACATTATATGCCCTTACTCCATTACAATTTTCAAAAGACTATACACTCACTGAAACCATTGAAATTACTGTTCTTAATTTGCTTACGATATAGTCGTACTAAGTTCTCCACATGTATTGTATATAGAAACATAGTTTATTATCAGTTGTTATCTTTCTTTTTTTGACATCCACATTTTATATCGACACCATAACTCAGACAAGACGAAGGGATAGGTTCATTGTCCCTTACTAGTTTTATGGATGATGTAGAGGCGACTCGGTTAGTACATAGAGAGGCTGTGACCCCTTCTGTTAGGTAATCGTTTCTATTTATCTATATCTAATTTATTTTTTAAAGCATAAATCACTTTAGGGTCTTTAATACAATATAACACAGAACCATCTCTTTTTTGTGGCATTTTTTTCACCAATCCTATGTTTTGCATACCTGTAATATAATTTCTAGTCGAACCACCTGTACTTGCTTCATTTTTAAGTTGATTATGTGTAAATTTTTCATCTGATAACTTAAGTAAATGTTGTACATAAGAATATACGTCATTACTATTCTGTCTAGCATCTTTCTTTCTAGGATAGTATTCATAAAAATCAAATTTAGTAACAAATTTTTCAAGTGCATCAATAATTGCATCTGATCCTATTTTTCTTGAATTATAATTAGTACGATACTGAGCCCTAAAAATTTCATGCCATATGTGCCATAGATCTCTAGGATTTGCATTTGCAATTACAAATATTTTTTCTATCAATCTATCTTCTACCGAGTTTTCTATTATATCCATAAAAGACATAATCGTATTATCCGAATGCACTCTCAGTCTTTGATTTAGCACAGTTTTTAAATCTTCAATCGTCCAATCTATTGTATATACAAGGTGATTTCGTGAATAGATCCAGTTTTCCAGCTTCCATAGATACTTTTATAGAGCATTATGATATGCAAGCTCAAGATAAGATAAATGTAGATAGATATAAAGAGTTGATATTAAAAAGTATATTAACGCCAGAAGAAACAGCAGAATTAAATAATTTGATTAATTCCCTAAGAGATAAGATTTGGACAGCAGAAGATTTAAATAAGCTTCAAGATTGTATAACGAATTTAGAAACATTTTTCAAAGATAATACAGAAGGCTATATTGCTACAAAGCAAGATGAATTTAATACCTATATTGATACAAAATCAGTAGAAATTAACGATTATTCTGATGCTAAAAAAAGTGAATTTGATGTGGAATTAAGCAAATTTGCTTTTATGGATGAATACAGCCCTTCAATACAGTATTATAAATGGAATGTTGTCAAATTAAATGAAGACACATACCTTTGTAAACAAAACACTCTTGGAAATCCACCAACCGATCCCCTCTACTGGGCTAAAGTTGCCAGCAACGGTGATCAAGGTGATGCTGGTATTGGACTTACTTTCATAGGGGAATATGATAACAACAGAGCTTACAATATTGATGATGCTGTAAGATATGATGGTGATATTTATTACTGTATACAAGCATCTATAGGAAATCTCCCATCTGATGGCACCTACTGGACATTATTCTTAGACACTTCTTCATTAAGTGGTGATATTGGAATTTTAACTAATTTAACAACTACAGACAAAAGTGATTTAGTTTCTGCAATTAATGAGATTGATTCAAAATTAGACAATAAAGTGGATAAAGTATCTGGAAAAGATCTCTCAACAGAAGATTATACTACAGCAGAAAAAAATAAACTTGCAGAGATTGAAGCTGGTGCAACAAACTATCAGCATCCTGCCACTCACCCAGTAGGAATGATAACAGGACTAGCTACGGTTGCTACAACTGGTAATTATAATGATTTATCCAATAAACCAACAAGCCTTCCTGCTAGTGGTGGTGATGCTGATGCAGTAGATGGATTACACGGTTCAAATCTCTATAGACTTGATGGAATTACTAATTCTCAAGTAAAAAATAATCCTGCTATCAATAATTCAAGCTATATACAAGGTCACACTGAATTAAGGACAACAGATGGATCTAATCCAATACTCGGTTTTCATAAAAGTGGTCTTTCTGCCACTGCTTTATACCACAAAGGCTATGGAGCTGATAGTTTACGGATTAGAAATGCAGATGGACACGATTATGGCATTTTACATGATGGAATAGTCAGAATTAATAATGGATCATTGCAATACTATGATGAAGGAGTGTGGAAATATGTGGGAATAAGTTTAGATGCATTATATAGTGATTCTAATATCACAAAACCAATGCCTTTTCCTAATGCAATTCCCCCAGGTGGTCTTAATGCTGGTTATACTTGCGATTGGACTACATTATTCACCATTAATGGAAGTTTCTATTTAGACTTTTTTGCCCTATTGAGTGGTTCTAGCTATGTTGATTTCGATTTAAAAATCACTATAGATGGTGTTCTTGCTTACTATAAATGTTGTCCAGATGGGTATACTTTTGCCTCAAATGCTGGATTAGGCATGTTGTCTGGATTTATTTTTGCACACGTTAAAGGCACTGACACTTCATCTGGAGCTGCTTTTATGCCCAACAGATGGGCATATGGAAACACTGGTGCTCTTTCTGATCTTTCTACTATGGCACCATTTTACAACTTAAGAGGACTATATCCAACTCTAACGAGTTTAACTGATGGAGCTGATGTAAGTAATCAATCCCAGCGATATTTAGGATGTTTACCTGAGATAAATGTTACTTCTTCTTTAAAAGTAGAATACCGAATCAATTATGTAGGTGGTACTGGTAAATATCTAATGTATCAGATAGCAGGGAGGTCTAAGTAATGCTTGAATATAGGGTAGAAAACAATTTGATATATATGAAAATGAATGGTGATAATTGGACTACAGATAATATGGTAGGACATGATGAAATCATAGAATTAATATCAAACACTAATATTATACAAACGAATGAGGAATTAACAATATCCATAAAAATAAAAAAAATTAAAATATCTAAAGATAAACAGTCCCTCCTATATGATGATATTATCTATAGTGAATTAACAGAATTAAATTGTTTCATTAACGATAGTTCACCTCTCATTATCCCTACAGAAAATGGAACTGCAACTTTAACATTTGTTTCTGAATCTAAGGGTGAATTCAATATATGTGTAGACGATGGTGATAAAAGATATGATGCACTCACTATAACTGTTATAGAATAAGGAGTTGATTATCATGGTAGTTATCAAAATTGAAAATGACAAAATCACAGTTAAAAAATCATTTAAGCAAGCGAGAGATGAATATCTTAAGCTTATTGAAGAAGCAAAATCTCTAGGAGAGCTTGATGAAGTTACTAGATTACAAAAAGAATGGGCTACCAAAAAGCAAGAATTTGAATCACAATAAGGTGGTGTATTCTAGTGCTCATTGGCTATAACATGATTGGTGGAGATATTTTTGATTTTAAATCTCCCCCTATTTCAAATGCATCATATATTAAAATTGAAAATACTATAGCAGATGAATTGCATGTTCAAACTACAATGGATAATAGTTCTAATAAAAACAGTTGGGGATTTGGTACCATATTATTGGCTGCATTTAATGGTGATTTAGAAGCTGGTAATATTAAATGAGAGAAAATCCAATTGACAAAATTAGAATAAAACGTAGGGACATGTCAACGCAAAAGTACACGATTCTTAAAGAACTCCCCTTCTCCCCAGAACCATCTCAAATCGTTTATGATGACTACTCTGCTCTTTCTACAGTCTATTATGAATATATCGTTACCCCAGTAGATGCTACAGGGATTGAAGGAATCGTAACAGCAACAGTCGTTAGACCAGAATTTGATGGATGGTGGATTGTTGATTTAGATAACCCTGAAGAATATAATTTTCAATTTTTATATAACCTTGATGATGTTACAATCAACATGACCGAAGATAGAACTGAAATGTCCACATTTGGAAAATATCCATTAGTAAGATACGGAACAAAACGTGCAAGGAAATGTACCCTTAGTGGTTTATTTATTCCTGAAGGAGAATCTACTAAAGAACAATATGATAAATTTGATCAGATGCTTACACAACGTAAACCTTATCTTCTTAAAGATAAATATGGCAGAAAATTTGTAGTTGATATTTCTTCTCCACAGGAAACTATTCTATCAAGATTGCAAGGGGTTACTAAAATAGCTGTTAACTGGGTTGAGGTTGGAGAATATGAAGATTAATTGGTTAAATTGAGGAGATGTCCTAATGATTACTACAACAGATAGCATTATTAAAACATTGACCTCCCCTATTTCTGAAGTCCATGTGAAATTAGAGTTGATGGATCACAACGAAAATATTTTAGATGTATTTACCCATCATGTGAATAGTGACACAATCGGAGATATATCAGTGAGTGCAGATAGAGACATAAGAAGGATGTTTACCCTTAAATTAGACAACAGAGATGGAAAGTTCACTTGGAATGAAGGTAGTCTGATTTGGATAGATCATAAGAAAATTAAATTATGGATTGGATTAAGAACTCCTTTTGGAATTAAATATGTTCCACAGGGAGTTTTTATTATGACTCAACCTGAAGCTACCAATACCCCACAAGAGAACACCGTGTCCATAAGTGGACAAGATCAATGGTACTTGCTTACTGGAAACTTTGGAAGGTTCACTCATGAAACAACTATCAATGCTGGTACTAACATTAAAGAAGCAATAAAAATACTTGCTCAAGGTGCTGGTATTAAAAATATGATTCTTGATGATACAGATATTGTTGTACCCTATGATCTAACCTATCAAATTGGTCAAAACAGAGGTACTGCAATGAAAGAACTAACTTCGAAATGTTATTCCGATAGTGAATATTTTTATGATATTTATTTTGACATTAATGGATATTTAAGATTTGAAAAATACCAAAATCCACTATTTGATTCCCCTTGCTGGACTTATAAAATTGATACCTCTACACTTTATGCTGGCAGTACTCGTAGATTAGATGATACTGAACTTTTCAACCATATCCTTGTTCTTGGTGGTTCCTCAAACACAGCAGAGTTTCGAACAGAAATAGTGATTGATGATACTCTTTCAGAATGGGCTAACCACCCCCTCTCTATTCAAAAAATTGGAAATAGGTTTTATGCTTGGAATGATGGAAACCCTGATAGTAATATTGACACACAATCTCAATGTGATGCTAGAGCAAAATTTGAACTAAAAAAGAGATTGCAATATATAGAGAAAGTTTCTATCAATATTGCTCCTAACTATCTCCATGAAGCAAATGATGTAATTGAGATCATTGATAGTAACAATGGTTGTGTTGGGAATTATCAACTAAAACAATTTTCCATCCCTATTAAACCAAAAATAATGATTGCTGAAGCTATAAAAATTAAGGAGGGATTACCTTAAATGAAACAAGAAAAATTTATTCAAATGATCCATAATATCATTGATAATTACTTGAGAAAAAAGGGATTACTTACCCATGAATGGCATTTGGGTATAGTCACAGATGTAAATGCAAATGGTACATTGAATGTATATATTAATGGTAGTCCTAATATCTCCCCTTCTATTCCAGCTAACCCAGATATAACTTTTGAAGCTGGAAATCCTGTTTGGGTTCATTTTGTAAATAGAAATCCTCAGAATTTATTTATACCCTATAAAAGGCAAATCGTATCACAATAGTTGTTTTTATGTCTTCCTATCAACTAATACTATGTAAAAAAATATCCATACAGGAGGGATCAAAAATGGATAAAAAAGAATATTCTTTCCATGATGATGTAAAAGAAACCATAAAAGATCATGAAGAAAGAATTAGAGATTTAGAGATATTCAAACATGAATTTAAATTCCAACTATCAAATATTGAGAAAAACCAATCGGATTTAAAAACTACAGTACTTGAAATGGGCAGTGAGCAATCAAAAAATTTCAAGCTCATATTAGAGAAGTTTTTCAATATCACTGATGAAGCTGTTAATGCTAAAAAAGAAATCACCCTTATAGATAGAAAAGAAGTTTGGGGTTTGATTACACTGGTTGTTGGTATGGTATTAACCTATTTATTAAATCTAAAGTAAAGGATGATCCTATGACAAAATTCAAAACATTTCTCAATGATGCTAATGGACTTACAGAACATGACTTTGAAAAAGTTACAACTGGAGTCCTTTTTATTTTGACTGTTTTATCTGTGCTCTATCGCTATTTAAGATATGCAGAAACCAATAAAGATATCATTTACTTGGTTGCAATATTAGGTTCTCTGTTTGTGATTAGAAAAGGAATCTCATATTTTAAACCAGATAGATATTATCAGAACACGATGGACGATGTAAACTTTACGCCAAACACCAATGACAGGAGGGATATTGATGAAATATGATGTTATGACAAAATACCTTTTTCCCTTAAGCCATCCTAATAGGCGTGGTACAAAATTGATTTCCCCTAAAGCCCTTGTCATCCACTGGACAGCAAATTTTTCAAAAGGTGCTGATGATATTGCAAATGCAAAATATTTTGGTAGAGCATGGGAACGTGATAATGGTAGATATGAGGAAAAAGGTACAAATGTTAAGTTTAGATATGGTTCTGCTCACTATATCGTAGATCAAGACAGCATTCAAAACACCATCCCTGAAGATGAAATTGCCTACCATGTTGGAAGCAAAAGATATACTAACTTTGCAAAGAAACACTTTTTGACTGCAAATGGACAATGCTACCCAAATGCTTTCACTATTGGTATTGAAATGTGTGTGAATTCTGATAGTGATTGGCGTAAAACTTGTGAACTTACCGCTGAATTAGCATCTGATATTATGATTCGAAATAATATAGGAATTGATATGCTTATTAGACATTATGATATAACTGGAAAAGATTGTCCAAGACCTTTTGTTTCTGATGAGAAAGCTTGGATAACATTTAAAAATCTAATCGCTAGGAAAATCGCTGAGAAAACTGGTACAAGTAACAACTGTGTTTTCAAGGATATTAAAGGTCATTGGGCTAAAGAAATGATTGAATATATGGCTAAGAAAGGTATCGTCAAAGGAGATAATAGTGGTTATTTTAATCCGAATAGACCTATGACTAGAGCTGAAGGGGTTACGATTCTGTACAAGGCTCTTACACTGTTTGAGAAGGCAATCTAAGGAGGTTATTTCATAATGAAAATTGATATGAATATTGTTTATGCTATTGGTTTAGTAATAGCATTATTCGGTTTTATAAAGATTGTTGCTCCCTATCTAAAAAGAAAAGATATGGAATATTATAAAGAAGTACAATTAGCACTGATGTTATTTGGATATGCATTTAGAGATGATAAACTGAAAAAGATTTCAGATGTATCTCTTAAGGTAGTCAAAGGATTAGAGGAAT
The DNA here is from genome assembly GCA_025210395.1 of Marinisporobacter sp. Classification (GTDB taxonomy): domain Bacteria; phylum Bacillota; class Clostridia; order Peptostreptococcales; family Thermotaleaceae; genus Crassaminicella. Next base: position 32,871 of record JAOARV010000021.1, on the reverse strand, counting down.
TATCCATTCATTCTCAAGAAAAGCATGATGAAGCAGTATATCTAATCTCAAATCAACTTGTAGATATTTTTGAAATAGAGGTACAAACAAAAGCATTAGAATTGATTGTTCAAGTTGCAGTAGCTTATTTGCCTAAAGCATAGAAAAAATAAATGGTGTGGATTTAACTCCACACCGCAATACATGTTTTTAATAAACCGATATTCTATTTCATAAAATTTTCATTATATATTCCTACGAAAACTCTACTTCCTTCATATCCACCTAAATTTTACAATAAACTTCTAAAGATAATCCTATTAATTTACTCTAACTTTTACTATTTTCATCATTCTTTTAAATCTTGGAATGCACCAAAATAATCTCATACTTTTCCATCTCTTTCCTCCAACATCAAAATGATACCATTCTTTTACAAATTTAAGTCTATCATCAAAAGCTTCTACTTCTTTTCCTGACTTAAATCCAGAATGAAATTCAGATTTCGTTTTTAGCTTTTTCACTGACTCATGATGCTTTGCTTTTCCAACCATTATAGGGTCCATTGCTTCAAAAATGATATAGGAATTTGTAAAGTGGTCTGCTAATTTATTAAATAAATTTTTTAGTTGCTCTATATCAAAATACATAAATATACCTTCCGCAATAATCAATACATTCTCTTTTTGGTCTATTAAGTCCATCCATTCATAATCAAATACTGATTTTTCTATGAATTTATGTTGATCTGTTTCCTCTATGAATTTTCTTCTTATTTTTATTCCTTCAGGTAAATCTATATCATACCAATGAACGTTTTTAATATCCACTCTAATAGGTCTTGTATCTAAACCAGAACCTATATTGATGATAGTTCCATTAGGGGTTTTTTCTACATATTCTTTAGTCAAAGCATCTAATATTTTAGTTCTTGCTGCAACACCTACTTGTGTTCTATAAAATTTATCCGCTTCTCCAAATATAGAAAAATCATAATCAATTTTTTCAACAATTTCTAAAGCTTTAAAATCTTTTATAATACTATCATCTCTTCTAGTTTCCTGTGCTCTCGCCCATATAGGTATAAGCATCGTCTCTGGAACTCCCACTAACTTTGCCTCATGTTTTTGCATATCCCTTTACCCCTTCTTTATTCTTAAAATCTTTGTTTTATACTCTCATTATAGGCATTATTTGAAACTAAATTTAGAAAATTATTTTTCATAATAAAATATCCTTATAACAGTTCTAACGTTATTTTTTATCTATGTTTTAGGAAACCATTAACACCTATTTTCCTTTATTACAACCACAATTTCCTGTCTTATCACAAGTACATTCAGAACAACTACAGCTTTCCTTTGTTTTTTGTTTATCATTTTTATTGAAAGATTTTACATTCTTTATCATTCTACGCTTCCTCCTTTAAATGACAATGATATTTATTATCAATTAAACCTTATCATTTACTTTCTTATCTGTCAATAGTTATTTATTTTTCTAACGCTATCTTTGTTCCTTTGTAAGCTAATATCATCTGTTGTCCATTCTAGTTATCATTTAAATATAACAATAAAAATGGCATGGATCGAGTTCCACACCATTGCAACAAATGTTAAAATCTAACTTAAATTATTAAAAATAAACTTTTGAATACCTACTTACCACCATAAATAATTTACTTAACCAACTTTATTTCAAATCCCTCAGAAATAGTTTCCTTATATCTCCCATCATAAACTAAGTTTAATTCAGACCCAGAAATAGATTCAAATTCCTTTGCAATTAATGATCCCTTAATTGTATTTTTACTTCCATTTAATTTAATATTTCCATTAGGTGCATAAAAAAGTCCGTGAAATTCTCCGTCACTACCAGGAATCTCAATATCTCTTAAACTATAAAAAGCAACAGAATCATCATCAGATTTATATTTTAAGTTCGATCCACTTAAAATGATATCCCCTGTAGCAAAGACTGTACCTGTTCCACTTATATAACTACCAGAAAATACAGCATCCCCTTCTACATATATAATACCATCTACAGTTGTATTACTATTTGAAAAGGTCTTCTTTCTATTATATATGGTTGTTGCCTTTGCTTTATATTCCTCTTTACTTAAATCTAACATATCCATATAGACAGATTGTTCTTTTCCATTAGAAAATTTGTTATTTCCACCACCGATCTTGACCTTGTCAACATATTCATATACATCGTTAAACTCATTATCACTACCAGAAATTTCAGATTTTCCATTAATATGAACTTTTCCATTAAATTTATTTTTTGAACCAGAAACATAAAAGGTTTTTTGAGGATCTTCAGAAAAAATTAAATAATCGAATATGGAAACATTTGCAGAACCAAATAATTTTGCAGAGGCTTGAACAGAGACAGGAATCTTTTCAAATCCAAATAGTCTAAAAAAAGGAGGGGTTACTTCCTTAGTTAAATAAATTGTTAGTTTTCTATCTTCTAGAAATTCAAGTTTCTCTAAACTTCCAAGTTCATTATGTTCTGTTAATATATAATTTACTATTGACTTCACTTCATCATTACTATTGTGCATCTCTTGTGCACCAGATAAAACAGCTGCATTAGCTGTTTTTTGAAGATGGGTTTTGGTTACAAATAAAAGACCACTATCTATGACTAGACCAACCATACCTAACAACACCATAAAAACTAAGGCAAATATAACTATTGTAGCGCCGTCTTGATTTTTAGCAAAATTCTTTATTTTCAGCATTTAGAGTTCTCCCCTTTTACAATCGTTAGGAAATAATAAACGAAATAAAAGCTTTTGTTATGTTTATTCTATCGTATCAGCTAATTCGACAATTTTCAACCCGCCTAAATGCCTATATCCATTAAATGTTTACTTGCCTTTATATGCAGATTCCTATATTTCATCAAGTAATTTTTTATTAAAAGACAAAGTAGTACTTAAAATAAAATGCGTTGGCTATGAGAATCTCAATTCTCTCTGCCAACGCCTTAAATATTTTATCATAAAATTTTGTAACCATATCTTCTCATTTATTTATAACTTTTATGAAGTGACTTTTCTTTTCAATCCATTCTAATCATCCTTAGTTAAGTAGTTTTTTGATTTTTTCTATTTCATCAATTGTTTTCCCTGTGATTTTACAAATCATATCCAAACTTAATCCTTGATTTAAACAATTTTCAATAAACTCATTTTCCTTTTGAATAATACCTTCTTTTCTCCCTTCGTCCTTAGCACCATTTATCATATTAGCTCTCTCATGTAATGATTTTTCTCTCGCCTTATAAATCTCTATTGTCTTTTCATCACTGATGAAGCTGTCACTGCAAAAAAGAAATCCATATCGAATTTTTCTATTAGTTCTGCATCATCTATATGTCCAGTATCACAGCTCTTTTTCCCCTTCTCCTTATATTTTTTGTTACATCTCCAGATTATTTCTTTGTAAACTAATAGGATCTATTATCTATTCTGGTTTTTGCTCAAATCATAGCAAATAAAAATGGCATGGATTTAATTCCACACCATAGTACATATTGTTTAAGAAATCGATATTCTTTTCCATAAAATTTTATTCTATCCGATTATATGTTCCCACAAACTACATACGATATCACTTAACTATTATACCAATTAACGAAATAATATGGATATTTCAACATTTAAGCGAAATCTATCCCCAGAGGGCAAACCATCTACGCCAAGCTTTTTTATCATCTATTATAAAACTTTTATATAATTTCTTACTTTATCTATTAATTTTGCTTTATCTTGCGGCAATGTGCCTTTTATCTTGATTATATTTGTTGGATGTGTTGTATCAAATATCATTGATTTCTTAGGTTCTAGATTTTCTAAAAGTGTTCTTATTTCTACTAATTGTTCTTTTCGGTTTGGAGGAATAAAATCACCTCTTTTTACCATGTTTTCTAACTCCGTTCCGTAAAAGACTGTTAGACTCATAGTAATAACTTTATTTGTTACAAACTGATTAATCATTTTAGCAGTTGCAACTGCGTTATCTACAGATTCGCCTTCACCAGCTATTCCATACATAATAATAGAATTAAATGGTATTTTAGCTTCATTAAGTTTCTTTGCTTGTTTAATTGCTTCATTTACTGTATGACCTTTATTCATCAATTTTAATATATCATCTCTACCTGTTTCAAAACCAATATAGAGCAATCTAAGCCCCGCATCATGAAGAATGGAGAGTTCCTCAACTGAATATTTTAAAATATTCTTTATGGACGCATATGAAATCACACACGCACAATAAGGTAAATACTGATGTATCATATCTAGTAATCCCTTCATTTTGTCAAATCCTATTGAAATAGGATCTGCGCCCGTCAAAAATACTTTTTCAGTATAAATGTATCCATTTAGCAATTGCATCTCTATGTCCGAAAATGGAACTTCACCGTATTGATCATCTTTATACATAGAACAGAATGCGCATTTGTTATATGAACATCCTGTTGTTACCGGTAGTAAAAAAGTAGTCATTTCATCCTGTGGATAATAAATTGTATCATTTTTATACATAATTAGAACCCTTCCTTTCGCTCAAGGCAAAAAACATAATGAAATCTACTATTTATTAGGTTGTTCTACTATTTTCTCACCTTGTTTATTTATAAAACATCTCCAATATTCATTACTTTTGAATCCCTAATAAATCTTCAATTTGCGTATTCATATATCTATATGAATCATATACTCCTTGATTATAAATCTCAGAACCTAGTTTCTCTATGAAAAAATCTAAAACTAAGCTTGCAGCCAAATCTCCTAATTTTTCATCTCTTTCTTTTAAGAAATACATTTTTATTTCTGAGATCATAAAATCTCTTTTTTCTTTATCTAATTTAATATTATTTTTCATAACCTTTTCTCCACTTCTTAAAATTTAAATCCAATGAATACTTTTACTGTTTAATTATGATTCATTTAATATTCATCCTATTATCATTTTATTTTAATACTTTGTATAAATTCAGCATTTATAAGTTCTTTACCTTTTTTTGTTTCTACCTCAATCCAATTTTCATTTACATCAACTATTTTCCCTATTACATTCGTACCAAATGATCCTGTGGATATCTTGCAGTTACTTCCCATGTATTTTTTGATTACCTCATTTGTCATAATGATTAATCCCTTTCTTTTCTTTCTTTTTAAAATGATTGCCTTTTGTAATCCACGTTGCTGTGGTAAAATCACAAAAAATAATATAAAAAATGGCATATATATGGCAATCCATGTTGATGAATTCAACCAAACTTCACCCCTTCGCTTACTATTTCCATACCTTTGCAAGGCTATTTGAAAGCCCAATTCTCAACCTCAAAATTTGATATCCTCAATGATTATATTTAAAAATATTACTTTAACTTACAATGAAATACCAATACTTTAACTTAATAATATTATATTCACAACAATAACTAAATATAGACAAACATAAAATTATTCAGTAGTTCCAATTTCATCCTATAACTCACTTATATTATATACTAAGCAATACTTATTTCTAACTATTTATAAAATATTCTCTTCATTCAACTCTTCAACACAAAATAAAAAGTGCGTTGGTTCTGAGAATCTCAATTCTCTCTACCAACGCACTTTGCTTGTCCACCTTTTTCCTAAAAATTAACAGCACCCTCTACGTGCTTTACATTCAAGCTCTTATCAAAATATTTATGTATATCAAACAACCCTTTTGTACCCACGAGTTCCGTTACCCACCTGGATAACTAATTTTGATCTTTCCACATCGAGCAAGCATAGGACCCATCAAAAATATAGATGATCTCATTTCTCTTACTAAGTTTTCTGGAATTTCATGAGAAGAAAGAGTACTGGAATCTACTCTTAATGAATATTTGTCAAAAGTTACTTTACATCCAATAGATTTTAATATTTCTATCATGGCATGCACATCACTAAGATTAGGACAATCAAATAATATATTTTCTCCTCCATTCATAAGAGTAGCTGCTAAAATTGGAAGAACTGCATTTTTTGCTCCCCCAATTCTTATTTCTCCATTTAACTCATTTCCTCCTCTTATAAGAAACTTACTCACATATTCCACCTCCGAGATATATTCATAAATGCTAGGATTGCATTTTTATAATTTCCTCATAATCAAATAAACAATTGGTAATATACTAATTATTTTATGCATAATTCCCGAAGGTGTTCCCATAACAAATAGACAAAATCATTTTATGATTTGATCAAATTTAAAATATTGGTATAAATCATATCTGTAGCATTCGGTTTTGATAATTCCTTACTTTTCACTTCCATTTCTTTCAAACTCTTTTTATCACTTAAAAATGCATTTAATAAACGAATAATCTTTTGATCTGTTAATTCATTCTCTGTTAATAGTACAGATGCTCCATTTTTTTCTAAAACTTTAGCATTGAATTCTTGATGATTATTGGCTACATAAGGAGATGGAATTAAAATCGTCGGTAACCCCATAGCTGTAACCTCAGCAAGGGTAATCGCACCTGCTCTACAGATGACTAGATCACTCGCTCCCATATATTTTGCCATGTCATGAACATATTCCATAACCTTGATATTCTCTCGCATCTTAAAGTTTTTCTTATTGATCATGTTTAACACAGCTTCATAATGTGTGCTTCCTGTAACAAGAATCAATCGAATATCTTTTTGTCCATTAAAGTTTCTTATAACTTTCGCCATGGTTTCGTTTATTTTTTTAGCCCCTCTACTTCCTCCAAATGCCATTACTACAAAATCATCAGGATCTATCCTTAAAGCTCTTCGACATGCTTTTTTATTAACATCTATAAAATCTTTTCTTACAGGATTTCCTGTTACAACAATTTTATTGCTTGAAAAATATTCTTTGGATTCTTCAAAGCTAACTAATATTTTATTTACGAATTTTCCAAGTATCTTGTTCGTCATGCCTGGAATCACATTTTGCTCATGTATAACCGTTTTTATGTTCAACAGAGAAGCAATAAAAACAACAGGCCCACAAACATAGCCTCCAGTACCTATTACTAAATCTGGCTTGAATTTTTTTATTATTTTTGCAGCATCCTTTATTCCTATAAATAAATCTTTTATAGAAGTAAGAGTATCTATAGACAATTTCCTCTTAAAACCACTAACTGTAATGGTTTCTAATTTGTATCCTGCTTTAGGTACCAATTCACTTTCTAATCCTTTTTTCGTGCCTACAAATACGATTTGGACGCCTTTTATTTCTTCTCTTATTTTATTTGCTATTGCGATTGCAGGATATATATGACCTCCTGTCCCTCCACCTGAAATTAATACTTTCATTGCTTCAACTCCTATCTAAATTCGAATACCTAGATATATTCAACAAAATCCCCATAGCTGCCATAAATATTGCTAATGAATTTCCTCCCCAGCTAATAAAAGGAAGGGCTATTCCAGTAACAGGCATGGAAGAGGTAGCAACTGCAATATTTATAATCACTTGCACAGCTACCATAGCAGTTATACCTGAGGCAAGCAAGCAGCTAAATAAATCTGGTGCATTAATAGCAATTCTTACACCTCTCCAGATCAATAAAAGAAATAAAAGAATTACTGTAACGCAGCCAATGAATCCCAATTCTTCCCCTATAATAGCAAATATAAAATCATTTTGTGGTTCAGGGATGTAAAGATATTTTTGAATGCTTTTCCCAAGACCTACACCAAATATTCCTCCTGATCCTAAAGCATAAAGGGATTGAATAACTTGGTATCCTGAACCTTGAGGATCTGCGAAAGGATCTAAAAAACTCGTTAATCTTTTCATTCGATAAGGTGCTATTAAAATCATTACGGTCAAAAAAGCAAATCCTGAAATTCCCATACCCATCACATGGAACCATCTCATTCCTGCTACAAACATCATAGAAGCTATAATCATAGTAATCGTAACTGCCGTACTCATATTAGGCTGTAATATAATGAGCCCAAAATATATACCTATAATGATCCCACAAGGAATGACCCCATTTTTGAAGCTTTTAATTTTTTCGGGTTTTCTTGAAAGAATAGCTGCCATAAAAATAATAGCACATATTTTTGCAACCTCTCCTGGCATGATTGTAAATCCCCCAACACCTAACCATCTTCTAGCACCATTTAATTCTTTTCCTAGGGGCGTAAAAATCAGCATTAATAAAATCAAACTAAAAATATATGCATGGGGTGCCATTTTTTTGTATTTCCAATAATCATAATTCATTGTAAAAAACATGCCCAACATACCTAGTCCGGCCCACATTAATTCCCTTTTTAAAAAGTGATAAGAATCGTTCATTTTGGAAAGAGCATAATAATGACTAGAACTAAATACCATAATAATCCCTACTACAACTAATATTAGCACTGTAAGAAAAAGGGTAAAATCATTTGACCTTTTTTTTGCCACTTAGTTTACCCCCTCAACATTTTTACACATTCTTTAAAGTGATTACCTCTAACTTCAAAACTAGGATACATATCCCAGCTTGCACAGGCTGGCGATAGAAGTACTGTATCTCCAGTTTTTGAAACTTCCGCTGCTATTTTTACTGCTTTTTCCAGATTTTCTACAATAGTACAACTATAGAACCCATTTTCTTCAGCTGTTTTTTTAATTTTTTGTGCAGTTTCTCCTATTAAAATCAGCTCTTTTACCTTTTCATTAAAGGCATGAATAAATTCTTTAAAATCACTTCCCTTATCCATTCCACCAGCAAGTAGCACAATAGGTGTTTTCATTGCTTCTATAGCTTTAATAGCAGCATTAGGATTTGTTCCCTTTGAATCGTTTATAAAACGTACCCCTTTTACTTCATCAACAAATTCTATTCGATGCTCAACCCCCATAAAGTTTTTTAAAGCATCTCCTATAACGTGAGGATCAATTCCAGCAAAATAGGAAATAGCAATTGCAGCTAGTGCATTTTCTAAGTTGTGTTTTCCTGGAATCTTTAAGTCCCCTACTAGACAGATTCTTTCTTCCTTTTCATCATTCTTTACAACAATAGATCCATCAGCAACATAAACACCCTTTTCTAATGCAATCTTTCTGCTAAAAGGAATCACATTTGCCTTCACATCCTGTTTTAGATTAGAAGCTAGTTCATTATCTACATTCAATACTACATAGTCTTCTTTTCCTTGATTTTTAAACACATTCGCCTTAGCCTTTATGTAGTTTTCCATGGTCTTGTGTCTATTTAAATGGTCTGGTGTAATGTTTAAAATAGCTGAAATTTTAGGTTTAAAGGCTATGGTACTTTCTAACTGAAAGCTGCTCACTTCAGTAATCATAATGGCTTCTTCACTTGCCTCTAATGCTTTTGATACAGCAGCAACCCCAATATTTCCAACAACATACGTCTCCCTTTGCGCTCTTTTAAAAATTTCTCCCGTTAGAGCAGTTGTTGTTGTCTTTCCATTAGTTCCTGTAATAGCAATAAATTTTCCCTTACATAACCTATATGCCAGTTCTAATTCTCCTATAACTAGGATTTCCATTTTTTTTGCCTTTTTAATAAAAGGTAAATCTGTAGGTACTCCTGGACTAAGAACCATTATATGAAATTCTGACAAATTCGTTGGATGTTCTCCTAAAATAAGCTCTATTTGATCTACATCTAAATCCTTTAAAATATCTTTTAATGCATCCTTACTCTTCATATCATTTACAGTCACCTTAGCGCCTAAACTTAATAACGTCTCTACAGTTGGTATTCCTGACCTTCCTAAACCTACTACTAAAACATTTTTATCCTCTAAGATCAATATATACACCCACTTTCATTTCTGTAAAAGTTAATTTAAACTAAATAATCCTACTATACATAATAATAGGGTAACAGACCAAAATACAACAACAACTTTTGTTTCTTTCCATCCTGTTAATTCAAAATGATGATGAAGTGGACTCATTTTAAAAATTCTTTTTCCTGTTAACTTAAAAGACGTTACTTGAAGAATTACAGATAATGCTTCTGCAAAATAAATACCTCCGACTATAGGAATCAAAAGGGTTAGATTCATTAAAATTGCAATAGCCGCAACAGCACCTCCTAGCGCCATAGACCCTGTATCTCCCATAAATACTTTCGCAGGATAAGCATTAAATCTTAAAAACCCTAAGCAAGCACCTGTTAAAGCTCCACAAAATACTGCAATACTAGGATACCCCCAATTCATTGCTACTAAACTAAAAAAAGAAGACACAATCAAAGTAACTCCTGCTGCCAACCCATCAAGTCCATCTGTTAAATTTACACTATTTGCCGTTGCTACCATAACCGTCACTATAAATGGAATATATAAAATACCTAAATCTAAATACTCATTCATAAATGGAATCAATATTTTTGTCCCATACTGAGATATAGAAGACTGATATAATGCAATAAGTACAGCAACAATAATCTGACCTATTAGTTTCTGATATGCCTTAAGTCCTAAATTCCTTTTTAATACTACCTTTATGAAGTCATCTATAAATCCTATCAATCCAAAGGAAATGGTAGCAAATAAAATAACATATAAATCCCTATTTACAGTTCCTGATGTTAGGGTAGTGATGCAAATAGCTACAATCATGATTAAACCACCCATCGTAGGTGTTCCAGATTTTGACATGTGGGATTTAGGTCCCTCATCCCTTATACTTTGTCCTACCTTCAATCTTCGTAATATAGGTATTACAATAGGTCCTAAAATAAGTGTACTAAGAAATGAGAATATAATCATTATTATTAGTTGTTTATACTGTATCATCAAACTAGCTCCTCTCTTGTATGTAGTGTACAATTTCCTCCATTCGCATTCCTCTTGATCCTTTGATCAATACGACGTCTTCTCTTTTTAATATATTTTTTAATATTTCTATAGCTTCTTTATTATCTTTACACACATATACTTTTTCTTCATTTAATTTATTTTCTATAGCTCCCTTTGCAATAACATTTGCATTTATTCCTACTGCTATTAAGATATCTATTGATTTTTTTCCTACTTCACGCCCCACATGACAATGCCCATCTTTAGAATATTCCCCCATTTCTAACATATCCCCTAAAACGGCAATTTTTCTATAATCCATTTTGCTTAATACATGAATTGCAGCACCCATTGAATCAGGACTTGCATTATAAGCATCATTAATTACTTTTATTTTTTCAGGAGTAGTAAAAATATGCATTCTCATTTTACTTCCTTCAAATTCTTTTATTCCTTTTTGTATAGATGCTATATCCATATTAAATTTACATCCAATAGCAATTGCACATAATGCATTATAAATATTATGCTCTCCTGGAACCTTTAATGTAAAAGGATAGATTTTATCATTCATCTTTACATGAAAATGAATTCCCTCTTCCCCTAGATCATTTATTTGAACACCTTGATAGTTACAATTTTTTTCTAATCCAATAAAGCACTTTCTATAATCTACATCTTTATCTTTCAAGGTCTTTAGGTGTGGATCATCTCCATTAGCAATTAATATACTTTTTTCATTAAAATAATTTGTAATTTCCATCTTAGCCTTCAATATATTTTCCTGTGATCCTAAATGCTCAATATGAGATAATCCAATATTTGTAATAACCGCCACATTTGGCTTTACAATGTCTGCAAGTAAATCAATTTCTCCAAATCCACTCATTCCCATCTCTAGTATTGCCATTTCATGATGGCTTTCAAGTTCAAAAACTGTAAGGGGAAGTCCTATATGATTATTAAAATTTCCTTTATTTTTTAAAACTCTATATTTTTTGCTTAAAACAGAGTAAATAATTTCCTTTGTGGAAGTTTTTCCTGTACTCCCTGTAACCCCTATAATAGGTATAGGAAACTTTGATACATAATATTTAGCAAGATCTTGTAATGCTTTTAATGTATCTTTTACCCTTATAATAGACAAACCCTGTTCCTCATATAATGCTCCTTCATATTCTTCATGAACTAAAACAGCATTGGCTCCATTTTTTATAGCTTTTTCAATAAAATCATGTCCATTGAAGCTTTCTCCTATAAGAGGAATAAACAATTCTTTGTCCTTTATACTTCTAGAATCCGTTGAAATACCATAAATAATATCCTTGCGGTCTCCTTTTATAATATTCCCCTTTGTAGCTTCTACCATTTCTTTTATGGATAGTTTCATAATTACTTTTCCTCCCTCAGTATTTCCTGAGCTATTTTTCTATCATCAAAATCAATCATCTGATCTTTAAGAATTTGATAAGTTTCATGACCTTTTCCAGCAATTAAAATAATATCCTTTTCATTACTATTCTTTATGGCTTCCTTGATTGCTTCTTTTCTATCTACTATCATTTTATATTTACAATTTGTCTTTTTTATGCCTACTTCTATAGCTTTTATGATTTCATTTGGTTCTTCTGATCTTGGATTATCGCTAGTAATAATACAAAGGTCAGAAAGTTTTCCAGCAATTTCTCCCATCATAGGTCTTTTAACTTTATCTCTGTCTCCTCCACATCCAAATACTGTAATGATTTTTCCCTCTACAAACTCTTTAATTGTATTTAAAGCATTTTCTAATGCATCAGGTGTATGGGAATAATCTACAATAACTGTATGATTTTTTTCATTTTGTATAGATTCAAAACGACCTGGTACCCCTTCTATAGATTCGATACCTTTTTTAATTTGTTCATATTCAAAGCCTAAAGCATAGCAAACCGCCATAGCAGCTAATGCATTATATACTGAAAACATGCCTGGTGTTGAAATTTTTATATTGCCTTTAAATTTAGGTGTCACTAAGGTAAAATTTGCTCCCTTAGGCGAAATAGAAATATCTTCTGCATAAATATCTGCTTTACCTTTAATACCATATGTAATAAGCTTTGTTTGTAAAGGCTTTACTTCTTGAGCTATTTCATCTCCATATGGATCATCTATATTGATAATATTTGCAAGGGTAGTCTGATAAAAAAGCTTCGCCTTTGCATTTTTATAATTTTCAATACTCTCGTGAAAGTCCAAATGATCTCTCGTTAAGTTTGTAAAAACCCCTATTTTAAAATTAATCCCTTCTACTCGATCTAATACTAAGGAATGTGAAGAAACTTCCATAGCACAAGCATTTACTTTTACCTCCTTCATTTCCTTAAACATCTTTTGAAGCTCTAAGGATTCAGGCGTCGTATTATTAGCTTTATATTCTTTATCCAAAATTTGATGTGAAATAGTTCCTATCAACCCTGCAGGCACACCACTTTTTCCTAAAATATTTTTAATCAAATGAGTAATTGTAGTTTTTCCATTGGTTCCTGTAACACCTATCACATCCATACTTTCCGTTGGATTTTGAAAAAAGTTGGCTGAAACTTTTGCTAGTGTCTTTCTACTATCTGCTACTTTTATAATGGTAACCCCTTTTATAGGTTCAATATCCTTTTGTACAACAACCACATTTGCTCCACTTTTTATAGATTGATCCATATATGTATGTCCATCGGTTTTCATTCCTACCACACAAACAAAAATATAATTTTTCTTAACCTTTCTAGAATCATAGGCTATTCCTTCTACATTTACATCTACTTCCCCTATTATGTCAACAATAGATATATTTTTTATTAATTCTTTTAATTTCATAAGATCTCTCCCTTTATAGCTCTTTTTATATATTATTGACTCTGAAAAAAATTCATAAACAAAACTCATTAAAAGGCAACTTAATTCAAAGTAAATAAACCTCGACTTAAGTTGCCTTCATTATTTAGTTTATTTCTATTATAACATATATTGTGAGATATCCTAGTTATTAGAATCAATTCCTATTGTCTTTTTTCAAATATAGAATGATGGTAGAGCTTTCTGGTATCTTAGCTCCTGGCTTCGGAAATAAATCCACAATAATACTATCAGGATTTTCAACCTCTACTGGTTCTGTTTTATATTGTAATTTATATTTTTCTAAAACCTTTGTTGCTTCTTTTAATGATAAATTTCTAACCTCTGGAACAGCTACTTCACTTTTAGCATGTTCTTTTGCTTCCTCTTCATTGAAATTCGGTTCTACATCTAAATATCTTAAAGTATCTCTTATAATATCATGAACAACAGGTCCTGCATTTGTCCCTCCATAGTGAACACCTTGTGGTTCATCTACTACTACTAAAACAGCAAGCTTAGGATCATCAACTGGTGCTATCCCTACAAAGGAAGCATATACTTTTCCGTTAGCATATTTTCCATCAATAACCTTTTGTGCTGTACCAGTCTTTCCGCCTACTCTATATCCTGGAATATAAGCATATCTTCCAGATCCTTGTGTTACAACAGTCTCCATCATAAACCTTAATTCTCTTGATGTTTTTTCAGATAGTACTTGTCGAATCATCTTAGATTCATATCGATGGATCACATTTCCTGAATCATCTACTAATTCTTTCACAATCCTTGGCTCCATTAATTTTCCATTATTAGCAATAGCCGATACAGCCGCAGTTAGCTGCATAGGGGTAACAGATATTCCTTGCCCAAAGGATATGGTCCCTAGTTCTACAGGCCCTACATATTTTTTATTTTGTATAATAGCACTTGTTTCTCCAGGCAATTCTATTCCAGTAGGTTTACTAAATCCAAAGGCATCTATATATTCATACATCTTATCTACCCCTAGCTCTTGCCCAACTTCAACAAATACAGGGTTGCAGGAAGATTGTAATCCTTGTGTAAAGGTTTCAGATCCATGAGGTCTATAATATCTCCAACACCTTAATCGTTGTCCTGCTACCATAATATATCCTTTACAATAAAATGGTGAATCTGGTGTTACAGCCCCTTCTTCTAGTCCTGCCGCTGCTGTAATTAGTTTAAATGTAGACCCTGGCTCATAAGTATCACTCACCAATGAATTTCTCCACATACTATTCCATATTTTTTGTTTTCCCTTACTATCTGCTGCCTCATACTCTCTTTTTCTATTTTCATCTACTGGTACTCTAGGATTGTTAGGATCATAATCAGGCTTTACTGCCATAGCTAAGACATCTCCTGTTTTTGGTTCCATCACTATGGTAAAAATTCTTTTTCCCTGTGTTCTTACTAATGCATCCTCCATTGCTTTTTCCGTAAAATGTTGAATCACCTCATCAATAGTAAGAACTACATTCAACCCATTTTCTGCTTCATAATATTTTTCCGTTCCATAATGAAGTTGTCTTCCTGCTGCGTCTGTATTTTTAATCCATCTTCCCGGAAGCCCACTTAAATATTTATCATATTCAAGTTCAATCCCACTAAGCCCTTGATTATCTGTTGTAGTATGACCTATAATATGTGCTGCAAAATTTCCAAAGGGATAATACCTTCTATTATCCTCTGCAATCCATATACCGCTTAATTTTTCTTTTCGAATAGCATCTGCCTTCTCTTTATCAATCCATTTTTTTACTTTTACTAACCCTTTATTTTGAGATAATTTCTCTTTTAATTCCTTTTCATCCATTTCAAGGATTTCAGCAAGCTTTTTAGAAGTTTCCTCAAGTTTTTCTGAAGATTCTGAAGAGGTTTTCGCATTTTTCACTTCTGCGGGTCTTGCCCAAACTGTATTGGTACTTGCACTAATAGCTAATTCCTTTCCTCTTCTATCGTAAATAGTTCCCCGTTTTGCAGGAATTGGAATGTCTCTTGTTTGCTGAATATTTGCAAGTTGTCTATATTTTTCTCCCTTTATAATTTGAATCCATCCAATTCTAAATATGAGCAAAAATAATGACAAGCTTACTAAAAACAATAAAAAAACTAATCTTTTTTTATTAGCAATATTAGGTGTTGCCAATGTTGCTGCCCCCTTATATTCATATCCTAATTAGTCTAATAAAGAAAGTACTTTATAGAATGTTCCTTTAATCTTCTCTCCTAGCCCTTCTTTATTTTCTTCTTCATTTGTTTCTTTTTCCCCTGTATTCGAATCAGTCACCCTATTATTGCTCTCTAGTTTTATAAAAACCATTTGAGATTTATCAGGATACTGCATTCCTAATGTTTCTTTTGCCTTCTTTTCAACAAGTTCACTTCTTTTTACACTCTCTGCTTGAACTTTTAAATTCTGAATATTTGCCTCTAACTCATGTATTTCTTTATTCAGTCCATATATTTTGTATTTTAACTCTGATAACTGGGCATATCCTAATAACATAGCTATACATAAAATCCCTATCAGTACAATGCTAAAAATCATTTGTAGTTTATGACTTGCCTTAATTTTAGGCTTCTGTTTTGGTTCCTTTTTATGATTCTTTTTAGGCCTTTGCTGCTTCACCTCTTCTTCTACATAGTTATATTTTCTTTGTGCTACTACCAAATTTATTCACCTCTTCCCCCTTTTAGAACTTTAAACCTTCTCTGCTACTCTTAGCTTGGCACTCCTAGATCTTGGGTTCAATTCTAGTTCTTTATCTGATGGTACAATAGGTTTTTTGGTTATTCTTTTTAAAACTGCTTTCCCTCCACACTGGCATATAGGTAGTTCTGGTGGACATTTACAAGCAGTACTTAAATCTTTGAAAGTGTTCTTAACAATCCTATCTTCTAATGAATGGAAAGTAATAATACAAATTCTACCTCCGGGGTTTAATCTTTCTGAAATATCTCTGATAGTCTGTTCAATAATTCCTAATTCATTATTTACCTCTATTCGAATAGCTTGAAAAGTTCTCTTTGCTGGATGGGGCCCATCACGTCTTGCAGCAGCTGGAATAGCTTTTTTAATGATTTCAACTAATTTTCCTGTTGTATCAATAGACTTTTCACTTCTTTCTTTTACAATAAACTGGGCGATTCTCTTTGCCCATCTTTCTTCTCCATAGATTTTAATAATACGTGTAAGTTCTTCTTCACTATAGCCATTTACAATATCACTGGCAGTAAAGTTTTTTGTTCTATCCATCCTCATATCTAGTGGCGCATCCTGCATATATGAAAAACCTCTACTACTTTCATCTAATTGATAAGAAGATACACCCAAATCAAGAACCAAACCATCTACGCCATTCATATTTAACTCTGATAGCACATTTTTTATATTAGAAAAATTGTTATGTACAAATATCTTTTTGTTTTCATATTTTTCAAGTCTCTTCTTTGCTGCATGTAATGCATCCTGATCTTGATCAATTCCAATGAGGATTCCTTCACTACCTAGACTTTCACATATTTGGGATGAATGACCACCTCCACCTAAGGTTCCGTCTACATATATTCCATTAGCTTTTATATTAAGATTTTCGATTGTTTCTCCTAATAATACTGAAACATGTTCAAAATTCAAATCGCCACCTGCTTTCTTAGTTTTTAAGTAGTATCTGTGTTTATTGAATAAATTATTTTAAATCCCTAGTTCAACCATTTTTTCAGCAATATCATCATAACTTAAGTCAGCAGTTTCATTATAAAGTTCCCACTGCTCCTTGCTCCAAATTTCCACTCTACTTGATACACCTATTGTTACAACCTCTTTATCTAATTTCCCATGCTTTCTTAAATTCGTTGGAATCGTGATTCGACCTTGTTTATCTAATTCACATTCTGTTGCTCCTGAAAAAAAGAATCTTACAAAAGCTCTTGCATCTCTACTTGTCAAAGGTAATTTTTTTAATTTATTTTCAAGACTTTTCCATTCTTCTTGGGGATACACAAATAAACAATGATCAAGTCCCTTTGTTACAATAAACTTTTCCCCTAAATCTTCTCGAAATTTAGAGGGAACGATCACTCTTCCTTTTGTATCGATTGTATGAAAATACTCTCCTATAAACACATTTTCACCCCATTTTAGGAAAACGCCTCCACCCTCCTCCACTTCTCACCACTTTTAAATAATTTCTATATATTTTAAAAAAATCCTTCCCTAAATAAAGATTTTTTATTAGGTACATTCTACTATTTTTATTCATCAAAAAACCCCCAAGCCTATCACTTGAAGGTTTTTATTGACATTCTATCATCATAGATTGATTTTTATTTTTATAAAAAGCAATAATTAACTGATCTAGTTCAACACTCACCCTATAAATTTCATCATAATTGCATCCAAACTGAATAAGATCATGTAATTTACTTCGTACTTTCTCTATATCACACATTGACATATCTACACCCATATTCACACACTATATTTTACTATTAATTGAAATTTTTAGCACGGGTATATATTATTACAATTTCCTATATATGTCAACAGCAGATTATGACAATGTTATTCCATTTTTATTGCAATTTCATATATTCTGAAATTCCCATCATTCTTTCTAGTTTCTTCGAACAAATAATCTATTTTATGCTTTTTTTCTACCTATATATATAAAACTACTGGCTAATAAAATAGCACCTATACTTACTAATTGTGCAACTCTAAAGGGTCCAAACATTAAGCTATCCATCCTTAATCCTTCAATAAAAAATCTTGCTGTTGAATAAAGTGCTCCATATAATAAAAATAATTCTCCATGAAATTTTTTATTCTTGTCATACCATAACAAAAACAAAAACACCATAAAGTTCCAAATAGATTCATAAAGAAAAGTTGGATGTACCCTTACCCCATCTACTACGATTGCCCAGGGTAAATCCGTAGGACTCCCATAAGCTTCCTTGTTAATAAAATTCCCCCATCTTCCAATGGCTTGACCTAATATAATACTGGGTGCACATATGTCAACCATTTTTCTAAATGAAATGCGATGCTTCTTACAAAAGAAATAGCCTACTAGTACGCCACCTATAACGCCACCGTGAATAGCTAACCCACCTTGTCGAATATTGATCATACTAAGGATGTCTCCACCATAGGATTCAAAATTAAAAATCACATAATAGGTTCTTGCACCAATAATAGCAGCAGGGATTGCAAACAATAATAAATCCAGTACCTTATCTTCCTCTATTCCTTGTTTTTTTGCCCTTTTAATAGCAAGAATCGTTCCTAATACCATTCCTGTTGCGATAAGTATTCCATACCATCTTATTGCTAGTCCAAATAATTTAAATGCTACTGGATCCAATCAAATCACTCCTTAAAAAGTTTTGGTTGTCAGGAAAACTGACAACCATCATTTCTATTATAATGAATTTTTTTATTTTATTCAAAGGATTTTGGACTTATAATAGATAATACACATCTTTTTTCATCAAAATGTTCTATAAATCTTTTTTGTATCCTCTCAAATTCCATGTCCTTTAAAGCTTCTATATAATCAAAAATATGGATATCTTTAAAGTGATAAGCAACAAAAGTAGTCGCAATAAATTCTACAGAATTATAATAGCTTAAATGTTGCCCCATATGCTTTTTCTTTATTCTTTCAAAGTCCTCTTTATTTAATCCTGTTTTCTTTAGTTTTTCTATATAAGCAAAAACCTTATCTAAAACCTTTTTAGGGTTTTTAGATTCTCCTCCTAGCATAGAATATGCGTAATCTTCTTTCCCTGTATATTCATTTTCAAAGGTATCATTAATAAGTCCTTCTTCATAAAGATTTTTATATAAATCTGAACTCTCTCCAAATAGCATATCGAGTAGTATTTTTGTACCAATATTTTTTTTCAAAAGTTCATTCGGACTAAGATTATTTTCTATATCTTTAAAAGCAATATTAAAAAGTGGAATAGAAACATCTAATCTTTCTTCTATAATATTTTGAACAATAGTATCTGGCTCCTTAGGATAAATTCTTTTAATTTCAGCTTCTACTTTTTCTTCCTTTTTTTGAAGCTTTTCAATGATAGAAAAAACTTTTTCCCCATCCACATCTCCTACAATAAATACAATCATATTCGAAGGATCATAAAAAGTATTATAACACTTGTAAAGGTCTTCCTTTGTTATTTTACTAATACTCTCTACAGTCCCTGCAATATCCACCTTTACTGGATGATGATGATACATGGCCTTTAATCCATTAAAGAATACTCTCCAATTTGGATTATCTTCATACATCTTTATTTCCTGCCCTATGATTCCTTTTTCCTTTTCCACATTTTCATCTGTAAAATAGGGAGACTGCACAAAATTCATCAATACTTCAAGATTTTCATAAAATCGGTCTGTAGATGAAAATAAATAGCAAGTTGAAGTAAAATTTGTATATGCATTTACATTAGATCCTAATTCAGAAAACTTTTCAAATATACTTCCCTCTTCTTCTTCAAATAATTTATGCTCTAAAAAATGTGCAATTCCATCAGGAACCTTTGTTACTTCACTTTCTCCTGGAATTATAAATTCACTTTCATTAGAACCATATTTTGTAGCAAAAATAGCATATTGCTTTGTATAACCTTCCTTGGGCATAAAAAATACTTTCAGGCCATTTGGTAACTCTTTTACAATCATTTTTTCTTTTAATAATTTGCTTTCTATTGTTTTTACACTCATCTTATAGAACCTCCCCTTTATTTTTTAGGAAGTATATCGTATCTAATTGAATATTTTTCCCTGCTTCAATAATTTGTTCTTTATTCACTTTTCTAATTTTTTCAATCATGGTCTCTAGTGTATCCTCACTACCACTGATGGCTTGTGAATAATAAAAATCCCCTAGCATATAAGGACTATCTGTCATCCCTCTAATAGATGTAATGATAGCGTTTTTAGCACTCTTAATATCTTCATCAGAAAAATTTCCTTGATTCATTTCTCTAATTTCCTTTTCTATTAATGCTACTGCCTTTTCATAATTGTCAAATTCTATTCCAGAACCTATCAACATAAGAGATTTAAATTTTTCTATCCTTGAGAAAATATAGTAGCAAAGACTTTCTTTTTCTCTCACATTTTTGAAAAGCTTTGAATTGGGTCCTCCACCTAAAATATTAGAATATACCAGCAAAGAATGATATAATTCACTCTCAAATGGAACATTCGTTCTGTATCCAAGATTTAATTTTCCTTGATTGATATCCATTTCTTCTTTTATTTTTTTTACTTCCTCAGGGGTATAGTCTATTTTTTCTCTTCCTATAGATATAACATCCCCTTGTTTGAACTTTAATTTTTCAGTGACTAATGTTTGTATTTCTAATTCATCAAAATCTCCTACTACACAGATATCAATAGGAGAAGTAGCAATAATATTTTTATAATGTGCATATAAGGACTCACTTGTAATATTTTTTAAATCCTCTATATTTCCATAAGGGTACAATGAAAACTTCTCATTTTTGCACATTTCTTCAATACAACGGTCATAAGCATATTTCATCTTATCATTTTTTCGTCCTTCTATTCTCTCCATTAAATTATCTTTTTCTTGGTTGACATATTTTTTTTCAAAGCAACTATTTACTATGTATGGATCATTTATATACTCATTGAATATTTCCATTCCCCTCGCTAATAAATTTTCATCCTCTACATATTGATCATTAATCAGTTGCATTCTAAACTGAATAATCTGTCTTTCACCCTTTTTAGCCACATCACAACCTAAAAAAGCTCCATACAATCCTTCTAATTCCTTTGATATTACCATAGAACTTGTATATTTTTTTGTTCCTCTAGGTAATACCATAGCTAGTAAAGCATTTTTTGTAACCTCATCTTTTATAAGAGGTCTTTTAAAATATACACTTACTAAATTCGTTTTAAATTTATCTGTTTTAATAATATGTAACTTGACATTTTTCCCAATTTCTATAGGTTTTAATCTTTCTAACAAATTTAACCCTCCTTGCATTATTTTGTATAATTTATTTATACCGTAAATTTTCCATATTGTCACTATTTATTATGCTTGTTCCTTTCTATTATATACATTCTCTAAAGTCTTTAACCATTTAATTCCATTTTTCTACATTCATCAACCTTATTCTATATTCTAATTCTTCTATTATTAAATCCTTTTCTCCCCATCCCGCCATATATCTTATATCTAAATTTTCTACACCTTTCATTTTTTTAATTAATTTTTCTATCCTATACTGATTTTCTATTTTATCTAGTACATCATCTATTTCCACTAATAAAATTTTCCCCACTCCATATTCTTGAAGTTCTCCTAAATTTTTATTAAGCTCTTCTTCTTTAAAGCTTTGCCCTGTAAATTTTATTTTTCTTTCTTCAAATCCATTTTTCATCAATTCTTTTTTGATATTTTCTACAAACTTTCTTTCCTGATTGACAGCCTTTGATCTTACACCTTCTCCCTTCATATTTCCCATTAAAACAATTCCCATATCCTTTTTGTCCTCATTCTCCCTGCATGCTTCTTTTACAATAGCTTTTGTGATTTTTTCACCATCCCAAAGGGGTTTCATAAATTTCAATGAATTCTTATTCATATATAAGTTTTCCATTTCTAATTCGTGAACAACATATTGATAATTTAATGATTCTGTCAAAAGAATAGGAGCAATAATCATTTTCTTATATTTTTGTCTTAATACCTTTTCACAAATAACATCTTTATAATAGGGTTGATCGTTTAAATAAGAGATATAAATATCATAGCCATGGTCCAAATGAGTAGAAAGCTTTTGTCCAATTCTTCTACTTATATCTTTATATTTACTAATTCCTATATTTTCATAAACTCTTTTATATTGATATAATCTTATAGGTAAAAATATTTTTTCCTTTATAGAATTACTTGTATTTATATTCTTTAAGTGAATAGGCAAATCATACCGCTCAGGTTCTCCTTCGTATACTAATAATACTGCTGTATTTTCATTTTCTTCTGCATAAATAGACTCTTTCCTGCTTTCATCTTTATATTCAAAAAAAAACAAAAAATGACTACATAATAAAATTCCTACAATCATTCCACCTATCCCTATACAAAATTGCATAAAACTTATTTTTCTTATCTCTCTAATAAATATGCAAAAAACAATAGTTAAACCAACAATAGAATATCTCTCTAAAAGTCCAAAACCTACTAAATAACCTATTCCAAATATAGAAAACACAATAGAAAAAAACAGTGTTTTCATATTTTTGATCATCTTCACAAAGTCCCACCCCCTAATTCATTTTATTGATAACATCTACTAAATATGAAAAAAGAACGCCTTCATGACTTCTTTTTATTGAACTAGACATATTTATCAGTTATAATTTAATTTGTATGAAAATCACATAGATCGTTTGAAAGGAAGAGTTACGAATGAAATTAGGTATCGTAGGTTTACCAAATGTAGGTAAAAGTACATTATTTAACGCTATTACAAAAGCTGGTGCTGAATCAGCAAACTATCCATTCTGCACCATCGAACCAAACGTTGGGGTTGTTTCCGTTCCTGATAAAAGATTAGAAGTATTAAGAGAAATGTATGATTCAAAAAAAGTACTTCCTACTGCTATTGAATTTTATGATATAGCAGGACTTGTAAAAGGAGCTAGTAAAGGAGAAGGGCTTGGAAATAAATTCTTAGGAAATATCCGTGAAGTTGCTGCAATCGTTCACGTAGTAAGATGCTTCGAGGATGAAAATGTCGTTCACGTAGAAGGTAGTGTAGGACCCCTGAGAGATATTGAAACTATTAATCTTGAATTAATATTTTCTGATCTTGAACTCATTGATAGAAGAATTCAAAAGACGAAAAAACTTTTAAAGGGAGATAAATCTCTTCAAAAAGAACTTGACTTACTAGAAAGAGTCAAAGCAACTCTTGAAGAAGGAAAATCTGCAAGAACCCTTGAATTAACAGAAGATGAAGAAAAAATGGTACAAGAATATACTTTATTATCCTTTAAACCAATCATTTATGTTGCCAATGTATCTGAAGATGATTTACTAGATCCTTCTGATAATCAAATGGTAGCACAGGTAAGAGAACATGCTAAAACTGAAAATGCAGAGGTCGTAGTAATCTGTGCCAAAATCGAATCTGAAATTTCTGAGCTTGATGATGAAGAAAAAGAACAATTTTTAGCAGAACTAGGTCTTGAAGAATCTGGTCTTGATAAATTGATCAAAGCTGGATATAACCTTCTTGGCTTAATGAGCTTCTTAACAGCAGGACCACAAGAAGTTCGTGCATGGACTATAAAGATTGGAAGCAAAGCACCACAAGCGGCTGGAAAAATCCACACAGATTTTGAAAAAGGATTTATCCGTGCAGAAACCATTAGTTTTGATGATTTAGTAGCTTCTGGTAATATGGCTGCTGCAAAGGAAAAAGGACTTGTACGACTTGAAGGAAAAGATTATATTGTAAAAGATGGGGATGTAATATTGTTTAGATTTAACGTGTAACACTCTATTCTTCAAAATTTATAAATATCATTTTTAAAACCCCCTTACAAAATATACTGTAAGGGGGTTTTACATTATCTCTTTCTTCTTCTCCGTACACTCATTTGTTCCTCGTACACAGACAGGTGCGTATCTAAACTCCATATTCTAATCCTTCCAATAGCTGGAACCGATTCTTTGTATTTATTATAAGCTGATATGATAGATAAATCACCTATCCCAGTTTCCTGCATAGCCATATCCGGAAACTCTTTGGAAAAATACAATAAATCATCTCTAGTAATTTCCCCTTCATAATAATCCCAAGGAGCATTTCCATTTGCCATGTCTTTTAGCATTTCAGCCATAGCTTTACCTTTAGTTCTTCTTACACTTCCATTAGGAATATGTGCAATATGATTACCAGTTTCTATAATAGTAGCCAACGGTAAAAGCAGTGTATCTTTTTCACTTTCTTTTAAACTCCTATATTCCTCTAATACCCTTTCTTTATCTGAATTCATATTTGGAATATCTAGAATATTTACTAAAACAGAGGTGTCTATAAAATGTACATTCATACTTACCCCTCCATCCAAGTATATTTATTTTTCCTTGTCTTCTTATCCATTATTGCTTTATGCACTTCATCTTTTTCTAATAAATCTCCTAACTTCCCTTTTGCCATCAACTTTGGATATTTATCTATATCTACTAGAGAAACAAACTTGCTACTGCCGGTGGACGCATTTCTATAACATACAACAACACCTAATAAATTATCCTTATTCACTGCATTGAGTAAAGCTGTATTATGTGTAGTAATTAAAGTATCTATATTTCTTTCATCAGATACAGTTGATATGACATCTATGAGTTTGGACGCTCTACTTGGATGAATACCATTATTGACTTCTTCAATAATAATCATAGATCGTTCTTCTCCTTGAAGAAGTGCTGCTACTATTGCTAATGCCCTTAACGTTCCATAGCTTAATTTTTCTGCTTCAATATTATATTTATTTTTCCCAACTTTTTCCTCAACCTTAAACATCACGTCACCAATAGCTGTTTTATCAAAAGAAATATCTGTAAATTCACTTTCAGGTAAAGATCTCATAATATCTAATATTCTTTCTTTTTTTTCTTCCTCTTTACATAAATAATATAAAACAGAAGGTAAATTTGAACCATTTGATTTCATTTCAACATCATTTATTCTTGAATACACCTCAATCATGGAAGGCTCTGGATCAAAAAACAATATATTTCTTAATCTTTTAATAACATGTTGAATCTCTGAAACAATTATTTTTTCTACTTCACTTTTTAATGGTATTTTAGTTTGCAATTGACTAATTACAGAAGAAAAACCCATACACTCAATGATTGGATTAGGACCTCTTCTCCCATTATTATATTCTGCTCTTATAACACCTACATACTCCGTAAGATTTTTTGTTGAAAAAATCTTTTCCTCACTTTTTTTATTGTCATGATAGCATATCTTATTCAAACATTCTTCTTTTACATAAATTTTTTCATCCACTTTTATCTTTATTTTGTACTCTAAATCAATATTTTCATCATATCCAATAACGCATCCTAAAACAAAATAATTAGAATTAAATCTAGGACAAGCATCACTTCCCCCTCGAATCCAGCCTTTAAAGTTTTTTGTTCCATCTAATATATCTGAAAGATCTCTACCTGTTACAAACTCTGATAATATTTTGATTCCCTCTATAGCATTTGTCTTACCACCCGCATTTGCTCCAACCATTATTGTAAGTTGTTCCATATCTAATGTAGCCTGAGCAAAGCTTTTGAAATTTTCAAAAATAAAACTCTTAATCAAATCAAACACCTTCCTCTAGAAGCTTTATTTCACTTTCTTAAATATTATAATTTTATTCCGCGCCCAATGCCTTAAATACCGCATCCTCTGAATATTACCTCCACCTTGTTCTGGAACAAATACAAACTCTTCATTTAAGGTTTCAATATCTATATAAGAAAAATGTACATCATAAAACTCCATATCACCTATTTTCTTCAACTGCTCTTGTACTCTTCTTTCTCCTACTAAAGAATATCTTAGTATTTCTTCTACATCTTCTCTCTCAAATTCTCCACTTGGATATATTCATTTAATGAGTCCAGATACAGTCTTTCTTACGGCTATAACATCTCTTTGATTTAGATTATTTCCTAGTTTTCATTATACCTTAAACAATACAATATTACTACAAAATCATTGAACTGCAGGACTACAAGACGTACATACATGAACTATAAAAATTGATACGAAAGCTCTTCAAGCGGCTGGAAAAATCCACACAGATTTTGAAAAAGGATTTATCCGTGCAGAAACTATTAGTTTTGACGACTTAGTATCTTCTGGTAATATGGCTACTGCAAAGGAAAAAGGTCTTGTACGACTTGAAGGAAAAGATTATATTGTAAAAGATGGGGATGTAATATTGTTTAGATTTAACGTGTAAATCAAATAAATTTCTTTAATAAACAAAAAAACCTGATAGATTCCATACCATTAGGTTTTTTTGATCTATTCATAAATAAGACATGAAAAATAAATTTAATAGGTACTATCACAAAACACAATCCCCTTTGAATATTATAAATACGTATCCTATATGGATTTTAAAGGGAGGTAAAAAAAGATGGCTAACAAATTTATTGAATCGTATGCTTCTATTACAGAGAATAATAACCTATCAGAAAATAATCATTTTCAAAACAATCAAAAAGAAAAAAGTCTAATCCGTGATAATATTGTACTTAAAAAAGATGAATCAAGTAACAATCTAAAATTAAATGCATCTTGTGAAATCGGACCACTTACACCACTTCAGCAGAGTGAAAAAGCATATAAAATCCGTAAGGATGCAGCTAATTTTCAAAAGGATCTTCCACTACCCAGTCATCCTTGTAATGGGGATTCAGCATTATATCCAAAAAAAATTGCGAACTTCTCTAAATCATTCCCTCACAATGAATTAGGTGAAGTGAATATTGCTGCCTACAATATATGGATCAAAGCTTTAACAACGGGTAATCCTGAAATATTTGAAGAAATTCCTTTAGGTGGCGTTAGAAAATTAGTTAATCCTCAAGCCTCCTATGCCTTTGATCTAGAAGGCCCTAATTCTCATCACTTAACTATGCCTATACCACCTAATTTTAGTAGTGCCTGGATGGCTAGCGAAATGGCTGAAGATTATTGGAGAGCATTAACTCGTGATGTCCCCTTTGCACAATATGATACAAATATTCTTATTCGTGAAGCAGCTAACGATTTATCAAGTTTTTCAGATTATCACGGTCCAAAAGAAAATGGAAAAGTTACTCCACAAACACTATTTCGTGGGAATACACCAGGCGATTTAATAGGTCCTTATATTTCTCAATTTTTATGTAAAGATATTCCTTATGGTTCTAAAATTATTAAACAACAATATCCTTCTCCATTATCTGGAAAAGACTATATGACCTCCTATGATGAATGGCTCCGTATCCAGAATGGATGTGCTCCTAATAGTTCAGCAGTGTTTGACCCTAAGCCTCGTTATATTCGAAATGGTAGAGATTTAGGAGAATGGGTTCATCAAGATTTTACTTATCAAAGCATCTTAAACGCTTGTTTAATTCTATTAAGCTTTGGAAAAAAAGCACTATGCCCACAAAATCCTTATTTATGCTCAAAAACACAAGTTGGATTTATTACTTTTGGAGCAGCATATATTTTAGATTTCATTGCTAAATCAGCAAGAATTGCACTAGAAGCTGCTTGGTTTCAAAAATTCTTAGTTCATCGCCGATTACGCCCCGAGGAATTTGGAGGACGTGTTCATAATAATTTAATAGGATCCACTTCTTATCCTATTAATTCAGAGCTATTGAGTTCTAAAGCTATTCCAAAAGTTTTTGATAAATATGGAACATACCTTTTACCTATGGCATATCCAGAAGGTTGTCCTATTCATACATCCTATCCTGCTGGTCATGCTTGTATTGCTGGAGCAGGTATTACTATGCTAAAAGCTTTCTTTGATGAAGATTTCATTATCCCTAGTCCAGTTGTAGCTAGTGCTGATGGTTTATCCTTACTTCCATATACAGATAAACCTTTAACTACAAGGGGTGAATTAAACAAACTAGGTTCTAATCTTTCTCTTGGTCGTGATACTGCAGGTGTTCACTATCGTTCAGATGGAATAGAAGGGTTAAAATTAGGAGAAGCTGTTGCTATTGGCATTCTTCATGATTTTAAAAGAACTTATAATGAAAATTTTAAAGGATTTTGCCTTACAAAACTTGATGGTACTACAATAATTATTTAAAGAATCTACAAAAACCTGATAGCACTTTATCAGGTTTTTATGTTATTTTATTCTCCGTTGAAAGCCATTCTTTAAATAGCACTAGTTAAATCTGTATTATTTATATCTATGTTGATTCTTTTTTTGAGCTTATGATTAAAATAATCCCAATACACTGTATTCACCGCATAGTTTGGAACTTTAAGTATATATTGATCAAATATGGTTTCTTCTATGGTCAACATTCCAAAATAATAAAGCAGTGATATAAAATTCGCTTTTTCATTGTACATTTTCTCAAGATTAAACTTTTCTACTATTTTTGTAGTAAGTTTTTCCCCTGATAATATCTTTTCTATCGTTTTATCATCTTTAAAGTTAAATGCTATATCTTCTAATTTCTTATAATCTGTCTTTATGTTTTCATCCATTAGATTCTTAGGATATTTTCCTAATTTTAAAATTTGATTATAAAAATATAAAACCATGTTAGAATTATACACTCTTTCAGTCCCATACTCGCTAAACAAATATCCATTATAATATTCCTTTAAAGTTTTCATGAATCGATCTTCATTGAATTTCTTATTTAATTTTAATTCATACATCATCTTTTTTACTTCTTCTTCGACAAATCCAACCATGGCATTATACGCAGGTGCCATGGTAAGATTGATTGTTATATTTCTTCTTCTAGCAATTCAATATATTTAGTCTTATCTACATATAGATAATTTTCTTTTACTATCGTTTCAAAATTAGATATTCCATAAGGAATTTTTTTCATATCAGTCTGTTCCTTTCAAATAGATATATTTGAGATCTACTTTCTACTTATACATTTATTTTATCATAAAATCATATTCTCTAGACAGTCTATGTTAAGAAAAACACCTTCAAATTTTCATCTGAAAGTGTCTTTTTACCTCTTCAAGGGTTTTGGCTCCTAATTCAATGGCTTCTATGCTTTTAGTCTTCTAATTCAACATATATTCTCTTATTGATTTTACCTTTGCTTTTATAATCTATAATCTTCATCTTTCCAACTTCACTAGTATTATTGACATGAGTTCCTCCATCAGCTTGAGGATCTAATCCTTCAATTTCAATGGTTCTAATTTCATTAATCCACTCTTCCTTTAAGAGGGTCCATAATTCCTCCCTATAGTCTATTTAAATTTTTCAAATTCTTCATCTGTAAATCCAAAATATTCTTTTCTAACATGATCTGCATAGCTTTCAAAAGCTTTTGTTTCCTTTTGTCCTAATTTTTTAGAGTAAAGGTTTACCATCAAATCATGTACAATATAATCTTCACTCATTTCTACAAAACCCTGATCCTTTGTCCATGTAACTTGACTTTCTTCTTCTCTTGATATGATTCCTGATACTACATGAATCCCATCAATGGTAATGGTCATATATCTTTCACTTTTTTCTGATAAATATCTTTCTATTCTTCTATGGGTAACAATTTCTTTGTAGGGGTTGTTTTTCCCAAAATATATACCTTTTAACATGACTCCCCTCTGAAGTGCTTCGTTTAAGTTTTTTGAAAGATCGTTTATTTCCTCTTCCCATATGGAAACAGCTATTCTTTTTTTTGCATCTGCAATCAATGTATTGATAAACTCAATGATTTTATCTCTTCCTTTAATCACTACCAACTTATTATCATTTTGTTGCTTCGAATAAACCTTTTTTGTATACGTATCCACATGATCCAATATATTTTCAAAATTACTTTTCAGTTTATTTAATAGTAATTTGGGATCAATAGGATGATAAAGGGTTGTTTTTCCTTCAATTTCTTCAAATACCATCTGTTTATTTTTCAAACTATCTAATACTTCATAAATTCTTGATCTTGGAATGCCTGAATTTTTACTCAAAGCATACCCATTTACAGGATATTCCTCTAAAAGGTTTAAATATGCCTTTACTTCATATTCACTTAATCCTAATTTTTTCATATCCTCAATAATCAATATTTCATTATTCATAGCTTCACCTCTTATGATTTCATTAAAATCCTAACACTTCATTCATTATACAACAAATCCATTTTTCATTAAAAGCATTAAAAAGGTTACTACTATAGAACCTAATACAGGTATAATGATTCCTCCCTTATACCAAGCGTAGATAAAAGCAAATCCCATTCCTACTAATGAAGCATGTGGCATTTCAGGTGTAGCAGAAAACACCCCTGGAATAATTAATGCCCCTAAAGCGGTATAAGGAATATACTGCAAAAACTGATGTAGCTTTGAAGGTAATTTTTTTCCCGATACTATAACAAAGGGTAACAATCTTGGTATATAAGTTACAAGCATCATTCCTAAAATAAGTAAAATTTGATTATTCATTTCCCTCTACCTCCTTTTCTTTAAAGAGATATACACCTAGAAAAGATACTAAAATAATTGATATAACAATACTCCACCCCTGAGGTAATGAGAAAAAAATCTTACATATACTATTTATAATTCCTGATAGACATGCTAATATGAAAGCCTTAGTAGATTTTTTTATCTCAGGTATCAAAATAGCAGCAAACATGGCATACAAAGCCACTCCCATACTCATTTTCATAGCCTCTGGAAGTACTGTTCCTACTAAATAACCTAAAGCAGTTCCACCGACCCACGATGAATAAGCTACAAATTCTAGAGATAACATATATTCTTTCGTTAATGTTCCTTCTTTAAAAGATGCAACAGAAAAAATTTCATCTGTTATACCAAATGCAATAAATGGACTCCATTTTTTCATATCCTTTGTCATCCTTGTAGCAAGGGAAGCCCCCATTAAAAAATGTCTGAAGTTCACTAGCAATGTGGTTAATATAATTTCTCCTATCCCTGCCCCTACAAGTAATAAATTTAATGCTATAAATTGACTTGCACCTGCAAATACTAAAACTGAAAACAATATACTATCCATCATTGTAATTCCAATAGTTTTTGATAATATTCCAAACGCCATTGCAATAGGTAGAAAACCAATAACAATTGGTAGCCCATCCACCACTCCATCCTTAAAGCTGTATTTAATTTTACAATCAATCGCCATAATGCACCCTCCTTTTAATAACAGAATTTATTTAGTAGTTACTGTATTAACCACTATCTTTAGTAACTATTATAGTAACTACTTTTATTCTTGTCAATATGATTTTTATATTATTTATCATCTTACTTATAAAAAAAGTCATATAACTTAGAAATTTCCCTAAGTCACATGACTCTTTCTATTTTTAATGCCCTTTATGTTTTTCTTTTTTCTTTTGCTGCCTTAATTCGAATTTTCTTCGTTGCTCTTCTTCTTTTTTTTCTTTAGATTTCTTTTTCCTTGCTAATTTATTTTCTTCATGTTGAAGCTTTATTGCCATTTGTGCCTTTGTTCCAATCCCCTTATTTTTCGTCTCTTCTCTGATTTTTCGTTGAAGCCTCTTAGGATTTATTTTCTTATCTTTTTTATTTTTTACATGAATATCATTCGTGAATTGTATATGATTATATTTTTTTAATATAAAATCATACACCTCATAATCCTTAGGTTCTGGACCAAATAGTATTTTTGAAACCTCGTATCTTTCATTATAAGTTCTTTCAACAATTCCTACCCAAAAAGGCGCTTCAAATAAAACAGTAAATTTACTAATTACTTTCATATTCACTACCTCCTGATTGATAATTCCTAAATAGAGAATGGACAACCCCAGGAGGGAAGGTTACTGCTATCTATCTTTGATAAATAGGTTCGGACTACCAACCGAAACTGTGTTTTTATCTCTACAATTGATTATATCTATTTATTCATGATCATAAGCTTCTAATGCTCTTGGAAGACATGATGTTACAACATTTCCTACTGCTGGTAAACCTACTAATACAGCACTAATGATTTCTTCTCTGCTTGCACCATTAGATTTTGCACTTTTTACATGAAATGGGATACCATTTTCTAATCTAGCTGCTGCTAAAACTGCTATATACGCAAGTTCTTCTGTTTTTTTATCAAGTGCACTGACCCCATCTAACTTTTGTACTGCTTCCATCCATACT
The DNA here is from genome assembly GCA_025210395.1 of Marinisporobacter sp. GTDB lineage: Bacteria > Bacillota > Clostridia > Peptostreptococcales > Thermotaleaceae > Crassaminicella. Next base: position 212 of record JAOARV010000021.1, on the reverse strand, counting down.
TTTGCATGGTCTGGTGCTTCATTTATAAATGTTTGAAATGCATTGCTCACTAAATGATTCATTATCTATTCATCTCCCTATATAATCTTAAAATATCTTTTATTTACTCGCTTAATCTCAGTTTTTCATATTTATTCAAAAAGCTTTTATGAATTTCATTAGCATCTAGTGCTGAATAAGGGATGTTTTGGGTACAACAATAAAGCGTCTTC
>JAOARV010000020.1 GCA_025210395.1 Marinisporobacter sp. | reverse complement strand
CTCCCTTGGTCCAGTGAGATTCCTCAAAAACTAAAAATTGAACCTAAAAAGAATAAATCCAGTAAGAGTTAATTCTCCTACTGGATTAAATTTTATCAGGTATTAAATTTAATTTCTATACGTCTATTCTTTGACGGATACAATTGAATGAAATCAAGAATCTTTTAAAATACAAAAACTTATTGATAAAACTTTTACATTTTAGCGTATAATAGACATGATAGAATAAGTTGAGGTTGGTGATTAGATGCAATTTAATGACAATAATGAAATAATGGAAACCATAGAACAAAGGGCTATATTAGTAGGTTTAAGTACAGGAAGTAAAAAAGAGATAACTACCATTGAAAATTCCTTAAAGGAATTAGAAGAACTTGCAAAGGCGGCTGGTGCACAAGTATTACATACGATGATTCAAAATAAGCCCAAAATTGATACCACCTTTTACATTGGAAAAGGAAAAGTAGAAGAAATTAAAATCCTTTGTGATGAGTTAGATGTTAATTTAGTCATATTTAATGATGAATTATCTGGTGCTCAGATTAGAAATCTAGAAGAAGCTATTGAAAGAACTATTATTGATAGGACTACTTTGATTTTAGATATTTTTGCTCAAAGGGCTCAGTCAAGGGAAGGAAAATTACAGGTAGAATTGGCGCAACTTCGATATAGCTTACCAAGGCTTATAGGGCTGGGTAAATCCTTATCAAGAACAGGGGCTGGAATTGGTACGAGAGGACCTGGGGAGAAAAAATTAGAGCTTGATCGAAGACATATTTTAGATAGAATTAGTGATATAAAAGGGCAACTTGAAGAAATAAAGAAAAATAGAGAAGTTCAGAGAAAGCAGAGAAAGAAAAATGAAATGCCTGTTGTAGCTTTAGTGGGATATACAAATGCTGGAAAATCTACATTGATGAATAAACTTATTACAATGACAAACGCTTCTGAAGAAAAGGAAGTATATGCAAAGGACATGCTATTTGCTACATTAGATACTTCCCATAGGAAAATTATTCTTCCAAGTAAAGAAGAATTTATTTTGATTGATACAGTAGGATTTGTAAGTAAATTGCCTCATTCATTGATAGAAGCCTTTAAAGCAACGCTAGAGGAAGTAGAAGAGGCAGATTTACTTTTACATATTGTAGATGCAACGAATCAAGACCATAATATGCAGATGAAAGTTACAAAACAAGTATTAGAGGAATTAAATGTAAAAGATAAGCCAATTCTTCTTATATTTAATAAAATAGATAAGGTTGAAAGCATATATATACCTTCTGGCGAAGACATCCTTCAGCTATCAGCAGGAAAAGGTGTAGGGGTAGAGGCTTTAATGATTAAAATTAAAGAGAAAATATTTTCTCATATGAAGAATGTAGAATTACTGATTCCCTATGATCGAGGGGATATTGTATCCTATTTATGTGATAAGACGAAAGTAGACCAATGTGAATATAGAGAAGAGGGTGTTTTTGTTAAAAGTAGCTTAGGACCTATAGATTACAATAAGTATGAAAAATATTTGGTTTAAATGAAATGGAGTAATCCTATGGAAAAAGGGAATGGTTTGAGTTTATGGTGGAATCATATTGATCTAGAAAAAGATTATATGATTACCTATCTTTTATATGGGGAAGGGAAAAGTATTGAATTGATTGCTAAGATTAGAAATATGAACGAAGAAAACGTAAAAAAGCAAATTATCTTAGCAAAATCAGAAATACTTTCCTTAAAAATAGAAGAAAAGTCTATATTAGAGAAAATGTTAGAACTTTCAAAACCAGAGAGAACTAAAGTGATTTCAAGTATGTCTAGTGAAGAAAAAAGAAACTTAGCCAAAGAAATATATTATAGATATGATGATATAAAAAATGCAGAAGACAAGATGATTGTAATTTGGATTATTGGTGAATTAGGAATAAAAAAATTACTTCCTATTGTCTATAAGGATATAAAGCATCCTCATGGAAATGTTAGGCGAATGATTTGTTCTGCTATTAATAAAATTGGAGATTCGAGTGGAGTAAAATATCTTTATAAAGCTTTAATAGATCCAAAACCACAAGTAAGACAATATGCTGCAAAGGCACTAGGAAAAATAGGAGATGAAAAATCTGTTATGAAAATGAAAGGTCTTTTAGGAAAGCCTAATGAAAAAAAATATGTAAAAGATGCATTTTATGAAGCCATTGATCATATAAAGAAGAGACTAGAAAATTCTTAATGAAGGATTTTCTTAGTCTCTTCTACTACTTTAACAATATTTTTATAGGCAGATAAAGTGCCATATGCTACAATAGGTCTTCCAAATTTAACCCACTTTAATCTTCTAGAGCTAAAGCCTCCTATACGCATTAAGTTATTTACACAGGGTAAGGTGTCTACCAATAATAGGTCTTCTTTCCTTTGATTTAATATTTTCCACATATCATGGATACATGGAATGACAATATGAGGGACAAATTGTCTCCCAAGGGTGTATATTTTGTTTCCTAACTCATCTGAACCCCTATAAAATATTTTACCACCATCTGTTTTTTCTAAAGTATCAAAAAAGGGGATATTTAATAAGTCGTGTTTGCTAGGGATATGATTGGTGGGCAACATATTTAAATGAATAGCAGCAGCTGTACAGGATGAATGACAGCCACCTACGCAGTGATAGATAATGTGCAGAGAAATCACCTCACAGATTGTTTTTGTTAGTATGTGTGAAAAAAGTATTAATTATTATTAGGAATAATACATAAATTATATTGAGAGAGAAATAATACCTATATAAGAGATGATATAACAAAATTTTAAAAATTTTCAGAATACTATTGAAAAAACAGCATGTATAAGGTATGATAAGAATATATCATATATAATATGAAGGGAGGAATGCCCCATGCTTTTTAGAAATTGCGCTGGAGGGGTAGTGTTTTTTGATGATAAGGTTTTGCTCTTAAAAAATGAAAAGGATCAATGGGTATTACCAAAAGGTGTAATTCGTGATGGGAATCTTTCAAGAGATGTAGCCTTGACTCGTGTTAAAGAAGAAACAGGTGTTGAAGCTGAAATTATCTCATGTGTGGGAGAAACTTGTTACGAATTTTTTTCTATGAGTAGACAAAAGCCAGTTTGTAATGAAATAACGTGGTACTTAATGAGGGCATTAGAAGATGATTATCAATTGAATGAAGCGTTAGAATTTAAAGAAATGGGGTTTTATGATATAGATGAAGCATTAAACATGATCACACATAATCAAGATAAATCTTTGGTTAATCTTTCATATAAAAGATATAAAGACATGTTTGTTGAAGAAATGATGGTATAATAATAGAAGAGTAGTTTTAACTACTCTTCTATTATTTTGGGGAGGGAAAGGAATGACCAAAAGATACAAAACTATACTTCAATATGCTGAAGTAGAACATATCATTGAAAAATCAAGATTTATTGGGTATGCAAAGCCTGTAGAAACGGAGGAAGAAGCAGCAACTTTTGTAGAAGAGATCAAACTACTACATAAAAATGCAACACATAATGTACCGAGTTTTATAATAGGAAAAAAGAATGAAATACAAAGATATAGTGATGATGGAGAACCAGCAGGAACGGCAGGAGTACCTATTTTAGATATGCTCAAAAAAGAAGAAATCAAAAATGTTGTTATTGTAGTTACTAGATATTTTGGAGGAATTAAGCTAGGGACAGGTGGCTTAGTTCGAGCATATACGAAGACGGCAAAACTAGCACTAAATGAAGCGAAGGTCATTGAAAAAGCTTTATATGATTTGATTAAAATCAGAATAGATTATTCTATGCTTGGAAAAGTACAAAATGAAATGTTAAATAATGGATACACCATAAAAGATACTGTATTTGATGATGCTGTAAATATGTACATATATTCTCCTGTAGACGAAAGTGAACAAGTTATGAAAATTATTCAAAACATCACCAGTGCAAAAGCCGAAATAGGGATCCAAGATACATTATATCTTGATGAATTAGAGGGTAAGATTATAAAAGAATCATTATAACAAAAGTTGTGCTATTTAGTATGACTTTTATTTTTGTAGAAAAATTCATAGACACCCATAAACAATAAAAAAACACCAAAAAATTTTCGAAGAAGATTTGCAGGAAGATTCACAGCAAGAAATGAACCTAAAATAGATCCTAAAGCACCTAAAAGAATTAAAGGGAAGCTAATAGAGGTTTCAACATTTTTATTTTTTATATGGGTAATAAGAGCAATAGAGGCTACAGGAATAAAAGATAATAAGTTTATACCTTGAGCTTGTTGCTGTGTAAGAGATGTAAATAGAATGAGAGCTGGAATTAAAATAGTTCCTCCTCCAACACCCATTCCTCCTACAATTCCTGATAAGAAACCGATGAAGATTAACATGAAAACACCATCCTTATAGCTGCAATGATCATGAAAATTGCAAAAACCTTTCTAAGTAAATAGGAAGGAAGCTTTGATAATAATTTTGCACCAAGATATCCTCCTATCATACCTCCGAGTATAATTTTTAATGTAACATCTAAAACAATCATACCCTGTGTCATATACACAAAAGAGCTTATAAGAGCGAGGGGGAGGATTACAGATATAGTTGTAGCATGGGATTTATGCTGTTCTATCCCTAGTAAAAAAAACATGCCAGGAACTAATAATGTTCCTCCACCAGAGCCGAATAAACCATTAATTAGACCTGCTGTAAAACCTAATAAGATAAATTTTAAGGTAAATATATTTTTTTTCATTTTCTCACCTGAAGGGTTTAATATTTAGATAATAAAGTTGATTGCATTATAGTTTTTGTTAATACAAATTATTTTATAAGCATATTGACGAAAATTTTAATATATTATAAAATAAACACATGAATTCCGATAAGAAAACTATGAATTGGAGGTTCGTCATGAAGGTTGTAAATAATATCACAGAATTAATAGGAAATACGCCTATGATTAAATTAAATAAGTTAGTTGGAAAGGAATCCGCAGAAGTATATCTTAAATTAGAATTTTTTAATCCAGGAAGTAGTGTAAAAGATCGAATCGCTTTAAATATGATTGAAACAGCTGAGAGAGAGGGAAAACTAAAAAAAGATTCAGTTATTGTAGAACCAACTAGTGGAAATACTGGAATAGGTCTTGCTATGATTGGGGCAGCAAAAGGTTATAGAGTAATTCTTGTTATGCCAGAAACTATGAGTATAGAAAGAAGAAAATTACTAAAAGCTTTTGGCGCGGAAGTCATACTTACAGATGGAGCGAAGGGAATGAATGGGGCTATTGATAAGGCAAATGAAATTGTAAATAGCAATCCATATTATTTTATGCCTCAGCAATTTGAAAACCCAGCAAATCCAGAAGCTCATAGAAATACTACTGGACTAGAAATTTTAAAACAAATGAATAATGAATTGGATATGTTAATTGCTGGAGTGGGTACAGGAGGAACGATTACTGGAATTGGAGAGGTTATTAAGGAAGAATTAAAAAATGTAAAAGTAGTAGCCATTGAGCCCCAAAATTCTTCAGTTCTTTCAGGAAATGAAGCTGGTCCTCATAAAATTCAAGGGATTGGAGCAGGTTTTATTCCTAAAATTTTGAATCAAGATATTATTGATGAAATCATTCAAATAGAAGATGAGGATGCAATGAAAATGGCAAGAAGAGTTCCTGTTGAAGAAGGCATTTTAGTTGGAATTTCGTCAGGAGCAGCTATTTTTGGAGCTATACAAAAGGCTAAAGAATTAGGAAAGGGAAAGAAAATAGTAGTAATAATACCAAGCTATGGTGAAAGATATTTGTCGGTTGATAACTTTTATCCAGAAGCATAATTATAGAGTAGCGAAAGCTACTCTAATTCTTTTATTTTTTGTCGGTACTCATGGGAACATAGCCTACACCAATTTTCGCTGAGTCCTCCTTTGTAAATTAATACATATTTAGTTTGTTGTTGAATTGATGTCCTTGAGAAGCTCATTTTTAATAAACAGTTGTAGTACAATCATCTACCGCACAATGATTAGCATCAACATGAAACTATCAAATGAGGCGGATTTTCCTAAAAAAGATAGATTAGCTTCAAAAAATAAGCAGGGGTATAAATCGCTGCTTATTTTTATGTAACTACAAATCAATTATTTCAAGCGTTTTAATACAAAAGTTGTTTCGTGTTCTTGCTGAGATAATCTAGTATCAAGACGTTTGATATCTGACCACATATAATTTAATTCATTTCTAATAGTCTGTTGACCTTTTTCAAGTTTTGCTTGGTTTGCTTCAAGTTTAGCCTGACCTTCTTCAAGCTTAGCCTGACCTTCTTCAAGCTTAGCCTGCCCTTTTTCAAGCTTAGTAAGACGCTCATTTGTTTCACTTTGGTTTTCTTTAATATCTTTAAGTTCTCCAAGAATTTGTTTTAGCATTTCTTCCATGGTATTCATCCTTTCTTTTCTCATATCTAAGCTTATTCTTAATCTTTTATTCATTATATCACTAAATAGAGCACAGTAAAAATCACAAAGAAATCAAATTCCATTAAATCCATCATTGAGAAAATATATGTAGAATTTTATCAAAAAACACATATTTTTAATAAATAATAGGAATAAAGTATTAAAAGGTAAGTTTTATATTAGTAGATATGTAGAACCAGTTATTACTATTCCAGACTTTTAAGAAATAACAGATAGTATTTTAGAAACTGTATATGATGAATATGGAGAATGTACTGAAAACTGGGAGATTAAAATACCAAATGAAACAGAAATAGCTGTAAATAGCATCATAGAAAGATTAGTACTTATGACATTAAAAGATCATGGGTGTATGCCAAACTTTTATGGGATAGAGGATATAGAGTTGATTAACGAATAGAAAAATTCAATGCAAAAATTTGCTTACTACAAAAATATAGTAATTTCAATGGCTGTAGAATTAAGCAAAGCTATCGCAAACGGATTATTTGGTCTAGGGTAGGTTGATTAAAAAAAGAAATTGTCTAATGACAATTTCTTACTTGGATACTACGCCTAGTGGATCTTCACCATATTTATTAGGACCATCGGTTCCTTTTTTAAATAACAATAAGATAGTCAAATAAATATTGTAAATAGGGATAAAATTCAGTAGAAGATGCCAAGCCGATCGCTCAATATCATGTAAGCGTTTTATTGTAAAATAAATAGCTAATAGCCACAGTATTATATAAACAATAAATGCTGAAAAATCTGTATCCAGTATAGAAGCATGTTGATCAAGTGTTTCTAACATAGACAAAGGAAGAGCAAGTAATAAAATAATTACAAAATATTTCCTACTATTAATACGACCACTGATATAAAGATGTTTTTTAACATTCATATAAATACACCACCTTATTTTGGAAGAAGATACCAATTTATATATTATAGTATGAATTGGAAAAATTTAAAATAAATAGCATGCATTAAAATAAGAGTTCGTAAAAGAAATTAAAAGACGATAAATTAATGTAATCTTTTAAAATTAGTTATCCTATAAAGGTAGTTTTTACACGTATTGATTTTTTTAGGTAAGTTCCCCAAACTGACAATGCAACTATGTTGTGTATTAATGATTTGTATATATGGTTGAAACCACCTTCAGCTATTATTGGAATTTGTCTAGCAAAAAGAAAATCAATGACTACAACAAATATAGAAAATATAACAAAGCCTATCCATGCTTTTGGAAAAAATTTCGACTTTTTGAAAAACAAAACCAACACAGCTAAGGACATAATAATAGAAATACTATTAGCAATAAGTTCATAGATAATAAGCGGTTTCAACAATACATGAGAAAAAAATAATGAATCCCATGCTCCTGAACTAAAAACATCTGAGAATATAGAATAAGTAAAATAAGATAATCGAAATGGATTCATTATTATACCAATTGCAAACAATATCAACCAGCCACCTATTCCACTATGTTCTTCTTCATTAGTATTATTAGAAATAGACATGTTAGTTACCTCCTTTTAGACAAATATAACAATATTATACCATAAATTACAAATTTAAATTGGCCGATTTAGTATATATTAACATGTGAAATTAACTGATTGAGGACAAAGAGAGAAGAAAGCTTAAATCCATTGTTCAATATAGAACAGATCAACTAAAAAAGAGTTAAAAAGAAGCAAAAAATGCAATTTGTAATATAAAGGCATAGTCATAGATGACTATGCCTTTATATATGGAACCTTTTTGTGGTATAATATGTAATAGTTTTAATGAATTTATGAGGAAAGGAAAGATCTTGCATGAATAGAAGCATTCAGGAAAAAATTGATTTAACAGTGAATTGGCTAAGAGAAAAAGTAGAGGAATCTAATACAAAAGGATTAGTAGTAGGAATATCAGGAGGAATTGATTCTGCTTTGGTAGCTTATTTAATAAAAAGAGCATTTCCTAATAATTCTTTGGGAGTGATTTTACCTTGTAAAAGCCATTCTAAGGATAGATTAGATGCTTTAGAAGTTGCTAAAGGTTGTGAAATAGAGCATGTTGAAGTAGAACTAAGTGAAGTTCATGATCAATTATTTAATAATGTAAAACGTGCAATGGAAAACAAAAAATTATTAGATGAAAATAATAGTTTAAGATTAAGTGATGCAAATTTAAGAGCAAGGCTTCGTATGAGCACAATTTATTGTGTAGCAAATTCATTAAATTATCTTGTTGTAGGAACAGATAATGCGGCAGAAGTACATACTGGATATTTTACAAAATATGGAGATGGTGGAGTAGATATTTTACCTATTGCTAATTTACTAAAAAGAGAGGTTTATGAATGGGCAAGGTACTTAGGTGTTCCACAAACCGTTATAGATAGAGCTCCATCAGCTGGTCTTTGGGAAGGACAAACTGATGAGAAGGAAATGGGAACAACTTATGATATGGTAGATGATTTACTTGAAGGAAAAGAAATTCCTAAAAAAGATCAAGAAATCATTGACAGATTATACAAGCGTTCTGAGCATAAAAGAAAGATGCCTGATGCACCATCTAGATTCTAATAGAAGACACCTATCTAAGGGTGTCTTTTTAAAATTGATGATGTATAATATTAAAAAAAAGACAAATAATATTATTGTACAGGATGATAGGGAAAGGGAAGTCTTAGGATTTAGTCCAATTTTTTATCTGGCAAACGTCTTAAAGATCTTTCGCTATTGCTCCTGTATTTTTATGTAAAAAAACAAGCATCATCTTGTATATGATGCTTTTATGAGGTAGATTTAGCTAAATCATCCATCATTAACATGATATTTTTCATAACAATGCTTGCATTAATTCGAATGAGATTCATATCTTTTTTTGCAATAGACTTTTCTAAATTGATTACAGATGCATCAAATTTATCCGCAGTAGCTTTAGCTTTCTTTTCTATTAGATCAGATTTTAGGGTTTGTCCCTGTTCTTTGATTTGATTTAGATTTTCTTGACATATAGAATAGTTTTCCATAGCTGCTTGCAATACGATATTTCTTGTAAGATATTTTAATGTATATACTGTAGGTGGAACTTCTTTTTTAAAATAGGGCATAAATTTAGGTAAATAAGAAGTAAGCTCATTAGCAGTAGTCATTGTACCAAAATAGTTTTGTTCGATTCCATATTTAGTGAGTGTATCTAGTGTGTCTTCGAATTCTGTAATAATATCAGGAGAAACACTTGCTGTTGTTAATTGTGGCTCTAATACATTCCACTTATTGTGCATGCCTACAATGGTCTCATTGATTTTTTTCCATGTTTCAGCAATATCTTTTGGAGGCTTTTCTGCTTGATTATCCTCAGAAGTCACTTTCTCTTTCTTTAATAATTCTGCAAGGACACTTTCTTCAATCGCTTTAGGTTTTGGCTTTTCTTGTTCTTGCTGTTGAGGATCTTTACTAGGTTCTTCTTGTTTCTTTTGATCTTGATTGTTTTTTTGAGCCATTTGCATTTTTTCCATTTTTTCTTTTTCTTTGATATTTTTTTGTTCTACAATGACTCTTTGAAAGTAGGGGACCATATCTGCTGTATTCATAATTTTTAATGCATCCTTTTCTATTTCCTCTACTACTTTAGGTAAAGGCTTTGGCTCGTTTTCAGATTTAGAGCTTGGTTTTTGAGGTTTTTTTGAACAGGAAGCAGAAGAAAAAATGATAAAAAGAGTCATCAATAAAAGAATATGTTTTTTTAATATTTTCATACCATCACCTCTAAAATAGTATTTCCATAGTATGTTTAAAGCATACTGTAAAAGCTAAATTGTAACAAAGTAAAGTTTTATATCTTTATCAATTCCTTCACCAGGATCTCTTTCATAGAAAATAATATTGTTCGGATTATTTTTTTTGTAATAGGAATGAGTTTCTGTTCTTTACAAGCATATATTTTCATCAATAAGAATGATTAAGCTTAATACCATAATTTCAGCTGAGAATGGGAGAAAACTATTAAAGGGATGAAAATAGTTATTATTTTAATAGAAGAAAAGAAGGAGGTACAAACACAAAAAATAAAAAATAAAATAGAATAATAGTAGTGATATAGAGAAATTCATTAAAAGGGGGTAAAACATATGGGTAAAAAAGGTTGGATCAAAAAAATATTTCCAGGAGGAAATACAGCAAAGGGATTTTACTCTTATTACGATTATATCATCGGAAATGACGCAAAAAGATTATTTGTTATTAAAGGAGGACCTGGTGTAGGAAAATCCTCTTTTATGAAAAAAATAGGCTATGAGATGGTAGATAAAGGGTATGATGTAGAGTTTCATCAATGCTCATCCGATAATGATTCATTAGATGGAATTGTGATACCAGATTTAAAGATAGCTATGTTAGATGGAACAGCACCTCAGGAAGGGGTTTTTTAAGTACAAAATAAATATTATAAAAAAAGAATCTATGTAAAAAACATAATCTGTAAGGTTTCCTTTTTTATTTTCAGATTAGAGAAAAAATTATACATAGGACAAAGGATATTTTTCATAGAGTTTATCAGGGGGATTAATTTGTCTGCAAAAATCAATATAATTGTTGAAGATGTTTTTAAAAATAAAGATGAGAAAAAAAGAATAAAACGTTTTGAAGAGTTACTTTTTTATATGATAAAAAATCATGAAAGTAATATGCATATACATTGAGGAGCGTTTATTGAATGATTAAAATTGCTATATATTGTAGACTTAGTGATGAAGATAAGGATAAAAATAATATTTTTGATGAGAGCGAAAGTATCCAGAATCAAAAAATGTTATTAACACAATATGCCATAGAGAATAAGTGGGAAATTTTTAAAATTTATAGTGATGATAATTATTCTGGATTAGATACAAATAGACCTGATTTTAATCAAATGATAAAGGATGCACAAAATAGAAAATTTGATATGATACTATGTAAACATCAGTCAAGGTTTTCGAGAAATATGGAAGTGATTGAGAAATATCTACACAGAAAATTTCCAGAGTGGGGAATACGGTTTATAAGTATAACGGATCATGTAGATACTTTAGATAAAGGAAATAAAAAATCAAGGCAAATCAATGGACTTGTGAATGAGTGGTATTGTGAGGATATTAGTGAAGCCATAAGAGCTACCTTTAAAATAAAAAGAGAAGAAGGAAAATTTATAGGTTCTTTTGCACCCTATGGATACAAAAAAGATCCACAAGATCATAATAAGCTGATTATCGATGAAAAGGCTGATTATATTGTAAAAAGTATATTTAACTGGTATCTAGAAGGATATGGAACACAAAATATTGCAAATATCCTTAATGAAAAGGGGATATCTAACCCTACTAAATACAAACGGGATAGAGGATTTAAATATAAAAATTCCTCTCAGACAGATGGTTATGGATTATGGAATAAAACTACCATTAGAAGAATTCTTAAAAATGAAGTTTATATTGGAAATATGGTTCAAGGAAAGAGAAAAAAAATAAATTATAAGTCTAAAAAGATTATACAAAATCCAGAAAACAAATGGATTAAGGTAGAAAATAAGCATGAAGCCATTATCCAACATGAAGTATTTTATGCTGTCCAAAAAATATTTGAAAATAAAGTTAGAAAGACTAAAAAAGGAAAGATACATCTATTGGCAGGAAAAGTGAGATGTATGGATTGTAAAAGTAGTATGAATAAGGTCAGATCAAGTAATGGATATGAATATCTAAGATGCAAACTATATGCAAGGGGTTCAATAAAACAATTATGTACAAGTCATAGTATTCGATTAGATGTGTTAGAAGAGATTATTTTTGATAAAATCAAGAACTATATGGAAAATGTGAATAGTAAGGAGTTAGTGGATAGATTAAATAAAGAAGATATATGGGTTAGAAATTTATATACATTGGAAAAGAAAGTGAATGATATTGGGAAGTTGATTATGGATAAAGATCATATAATTAAGAATTTATATATGGATAAAGTGAAGCAGGTAATTAATGAGAAGCAATTTAAAGAATTAAATAGTAAATTTACGAAAGATAAAGAACAACTGATTCAAAGAAAAGATAAGATAAAGGAAGAGATTAGTACAATAAAAAATAAAATGGAGAATAGGAATTATAAGGAGGAAGTCGTTAAAAATTATAAGAATTTTAAAAAGCTAACCCGTGGGATGGTAAATCAGTTCATAGACTATATTGAAATAGGAGAGAAGAATCAAGAGGAAAAAAATCAAAGGGTAAAGGTTTATTGGAATTTTTAAGTGGATTGATTTTAATTTTGTGTTATAAAAAAAGACAGCTCTCGAAGTTTTGATAGAGAGCTGTCTTTTTTTATAGATCTATGTAATAGTAACTTATTTCGAATAAATAATTTTTTTTGTCTTATACTAAATTCAAATTAGCTTAAGGCGTTATTTTTATGGATATAAAAGCAATACAAATGAATTTTTAGGATTTGTATTTTGAATAAATATGAAAGGAACGGATATTTTATGAAAAAATTAATTGTAGTCGCTAAAGCAAAAGGTATAGGAAGATACTATTGTCAAGAATTAAGGGATTTTTTTGTTGACGAAATTCAAATTGATTATGTTACATCGGATAGCAATAATATTCAAATGGTCCGTGATTATGATATGGTATTAATTACTACATACACGATTATTGATAATATTATGAAATATGTTAATCAACACTGTAAAATTATTAAAATTGTAAAGAGTTTAAGTTATGAAGGAATTGAAAAAATAAAAGAAATACCATATGGTTCAGAAGCTCTTGTGGTGAATGTAGGACCTAAGACAGTATCCGAGAGTATATATCTTATATATGCACTTGGGAGAACGGATTTAGATCTACATCCTTACTATCCTGGTATTGAAAAATATAAAAAAGTAAATATTATATTGAGTCAAGGAGAACTTGATTTAGTACCTAATTACGGAGGGAAAGTGATAGATATTTTTAATACTACTTTAGATACAAAAACTTTTTTAGAAATCATATCCTATTTTGATTTGGATAAAAAGAAATTATTAGGAAAACTTATGCAGAGAAGTAGTGTAAAGAAAGTGAATAACGATGGCGTTTCTTTTGTAATAAGTGAAAGATTTATGCTAGAAAATATTATCAATGTACTTTTTGAGAACTTAAACGAAGGGGTATTGATTTTTAATAGTGTAGGGGAGGTGACTAGTAGTAGTAATAGTGTTCAAGTTTTTCTTAATAAAGCTACACATAATATTTTAGGAAAAAAAATTACAGATATTATTCCTATTGATAAAAATATTATTTTTGAGGGAGAATTTGTGGAAACCATTATCAAAATAAATAATACACATTTAATTTGTAATATTGTACCTAAAATAACAATAGGTAGTAATGATTATGGCTTAGTAATACTCAAAAAATATAATGATGCTGAGATGAAAATACATTTGTATAAAAAAGAGCTTAAAGATAAAGGACATAAATCTAAATATACTATAAACGATATGATTGGCTCGAGCTATGAAATACAGAAAGTAAAAGATATTGCGGTCAGAATGGCTAAAAGTGATTCAACAGTACTTATTACTGGTGAAAGTGGAACCGGTAAAGAACTATTAGCACATGTGATACACAATCATTCGAGAAGGAAAAAAGAACAATTTGTTGCTGTAAATTGTTCGGCTATACCCGAAAATCTTTTGGAAAGTGAATTGTTTGGATATGAAGAGGGGGCATTTACAGGTGCTAAAAAAGGCGGAAAAAGAGGTCTTTTTGAAATTGCTAATGATGGAACTTTATTTCTAGATGAGATAGGAGAGATTCCCTTTCATTTACAAACAAGATTATTAAGAGTATTACAAGAAAAAGAAATTATGAGAATAGGCAGTAATCATATTATAGATATAAATGTAAGAATCATAGTAGCTACAAATATAGATTTAAAAAGGCAAGTGAAAGAAGGAAAGTTTAGAAGGGATTTATATTATAGGTTAAGCGTTCTCCCTCTAAATATTCCGCCATTAAGAAATCGTGGAGATGATGTTTTAGAAATTTTTGATAAGATCATCAAAAATCGTGGGGAGTATTTAGTTTTAGATGAAGATGTTAGAGATTATTTCACTAAATACTCTTGGGATGGAAATATACGTGAGTTGAGAAATTGTATAGAATACATGATTAATTTAGGTAAAAGAAAAATTTCTCTTAGTGATTTACCAGATAATATGAAAAATAATGATAGGACCGTAGACGCAATAAATACGACTAAACTAGAATTCCAAAGAAAAAGAGAAGCCATATTGAGAATACTATATGATAAAAATAAGCAAAATATGAAGATAGGAAGAAAACAAATATCTAATGAGTTGATGAAGATGTCTATTTTTTTAAGTGAACAAGAGGTTAGAAAAGAGCTCCTAATTCTTAAAAGTATGGGGTTGGTAAGTATTTCTAAAGGAAGAGGTGGTACGAAAATAACACAAAAAGGTATAGCCCATCTAAATATATAAAAATTATAATTGTATTAAATGTATTAAGTGGTGAATGTTAAAACAATTAATACAAATATTTTTACTAAAACTCTAATTATCTTTCAATTCTGAACATTCTGAAGGGATAAACAAATGAAAAAATATGGCATAATTCTTGCAAATATAAAAAATAAATCATTATTCCTATAACGAAAGGAGAATAAATTTGAAAGTGAAAAAGATGAGGAAGGTTATTGCTATAATTACTATGTTGACTATGCTATTGAGCATAGTAACTGCATGTGGAAAACAACAAGTAAAGGATCCATCAAAAGGAAATATTACTGTAACACCTGCATCCGAGTTAGATGAAGCTGATAAAGTACCCGAGATTAATTTTTGGATTCAGTCACAAACAAAAGACCCCATAAGATATGAAGCAGGGCTTATGATAGCAGAAAATTGGAGGAAATTAGGTTTTCGCGTAAATACTGAAACACTAGAATGGGCTACCATGTCTGCAAAAGGGATGAAGGCTCATGAACATGATGTTTTTATGATTAGATGGGGAGGAAAACCAGAAAGAGTGGATCCATATCATTGGTTGGTTTCTATGAATTCTGCTGAAGAAGCTAAAGAGGGGGGATACAATGTAGCTGGATATATTAATCCAAAGTATGAAGAGTTGGTTGATATATTTGCAACTAATCTTGATATGAAAGAAAGGCAAAAAGCTGCAAAAAAAATGCAAGAGCTTCTAGCAAAGGATGTACCGCAGCCTCCTATGTTTAAAGCAGTATTGAAAAATGCGTATAATAAGAAAAAATTTAAGAATGTAACACCTGGAATTGGGTTAGGGTTATATAGTTTTTGGAACTTTATGAATATAACTCCTATAACAGAGGATAAGATTCTAAATCTTGGTCAAGGAAATGATATTACCCTTTTAAATCCATTAACAACTAAAACGGGACAAGATATTTATATGCTTAAGAACATCTATGACCCATTGGTAAGGCTAGACATAGAGGGTAAACCAGTTAATTGGTTAGCGAATAATATTAACAAAGTAGATGATCAGACTATTGAAGTGACTATTAGAGATGATGTAAAGTTCCACGATGGAGAACCTCTTACTGTAGAAGATGTAAAGTTTACATTTGATTTCGCTAAGAAAGTGAAATCACCAACATATGCACCCCATATAAAAAGTATTGAATCTGTTGAAATCACAGGAGATAATAAAGTGACTTTCAAGCTTAAAGAACCTTATGCACCATTTATATCAAATACACTTTCCTTATGTCTAATTCTTCCTGAGCATATTTGGAGTAAGGTACTCCAAGAAAAAGGAGCAGAAGGGGTACTTACATGGGAAAATATTCCTGCTATTGGCTCGGGACCATTTATATTTGATTATTGGAGACCTAGTGAGGAATTTGTATTAAAATCCAATGAAAATCATTTTCAAGTACCTAAGATAGACGGTATTATAAGAACACCTTATGCTCAGTCACTAGGGATCGTACAAGGATTAGTTGCTGGTGAAGTAGAAATGTCTTCCCATAATCTATCTCCTTTAGATCTAGAAGAAGTGAATAAGAACCCTGATATAGAGGTTGTTGAATTGTCTGATATGGGTAGTTATGTAATACATTACAATTTAAGAAAAGCACCATTTGAGGATGTATATGCAAGACGTGCTTTAACAATGGCTATACCAAGACAAAAAGTTGTATCTGTAGTATTTGATGGTGGCGCATTGAAGACATTTTCACTTGTTTCAGAAGATAATACCTTCTGGACAAATCAAGAAATAGAAAAACTTGACTTTGATTTAGATAAGGCAATAAAAGAACTTGAGGATGCTGGATATAGATGGGATGAAAATGGTACTTTATATTTCCCTAAGGATTTTAAGCCAACACCTATAATGCCTGAATAGTAAAGATATTTGATCAGATTAGGATTTTAAATTCTAATCTGATTTTAATAAAGGACTAATCATTTAATAATAAAAATAAAAAAAGGATAGAGTGAAAAATATGAGATTATTAAAATATATATCGAAAAGACTTGTTATTGCTTTTTTTACATTATTTATATTAACATCTATTGTTTTCTTCATGTTTAGAGTAATCCCTGGTGACCCTGTTAGTATGTTTATAGATTCAGGATTAGATCAAGAATCACAACAGTTGCTTATGGAATTATATGGTTTAGATAAACCCCTCTCTCAGCAATATATCATATATTTAAAAGGCTTAATCATAGGCGACTTTGGAAATTCTTTTACCTACGCCAAACCCGTATTAGATGTAATTGGGGAGAGATTTTTTAATACCCTTATACTAACGGTTACAGCCCTTTCCTTGGCATATACTATTGGAATTTTAGCAGGAAGTTATCTTGCTTGGCATAGAAATACGAAGATAGATTATATAGGGATTATTATGGCATTGATCATACGATGTGCCCCTGTATTTTGGACAGGCTTGTTATTACTTTCAATATTTTCATTCAAATTAGGGTGGTTACCGTTAGGTGGTATGACTACTATAGGAAGTGACTTTACTAGTTTCTGGGACAAAATAGCTAGTTTAGATTTTCTTAAACATCTTATATTGCCTGCAATTACGTCAGCTCTTTACTCCATGGCTACACCTACATTACTGATGAGAACATCTATGTTAGAAGTAATAAAAGAAGACTTTGTTGAACTTGCTTTAGCTAAAGGGATTCCGGAGAAAAAGGTTATGCGAAGACATGCAATGAGGACAGCTTTGCTTCCAGTAGTTACGATATTTGCTGTATCTGTAGGGTTTGCTATTGGAGGATCGGTATTGGTAGAAACTGTATTCAGATGGCCAGGAATGGGAAGGGAAATAGTGCTTGCAGTAGCATCAAGAGATTATCCTATGGCACAGGGTGCATTTTTGTTTATTGGTTTTGCAACCATTATGTTTAATATGTTTGCAGATATTTTATATGCATACTTAGATCCAAGAGTATCCCTAGATTAGGAGGAGAATCATGAAAAATTTATTAACACTACTAAGAAAGAATAAGATAGGAGCTGTGGGTTTTATTATATTTTCATTCTTTGTAATAATAGCTATATTTGCTGAATATATAGCTCCTTATAATCCTATGGAGATATTATTTCATCCAGATGGAAGTGTAAAAAGATTACTTCCTCCCTCAACAGAACATTTATTAGGAACAACATATATGGGTAGAGATATATTTTCACAGATGGTGATCGGTTCAAGAATTGCTGTATTAGTAGGTTGTATCTCAGCTGTTTGTGTTGCATTTATTGGAACGAATGTAGGGCTAATTGCCGGATACTTTGGTGGAAAGGTAGATAGAGTGCTTATGGGAATAGTAGATATAATGTATGGTTTGCCGTTTTTACCCTTTGCCCTTATACTTGTATCCGTTTTAGGTCCTGGTGTTCAAAATGTTATATTAGCTATTGTTTTAATTACATGGAGAAACTCATCAAGGGTAATTCGGTCTCAGGTTTTATCCATAAAAAATAGAACGTTTATTGAAGCGGTAAAATTAAGTGGTGCCAGTGATACAAGAATACTGTATAAGCATATAGCACCAAATGTTATGCCAATATCTCTCGTATATGTTGCTACAACCATGGCATCAGCAATAATGTCTGAATCTAGTATAAGCTTTCTAGGTTTAGGAGACCCTATGCAGGTAAGCTGGGGGAGAATATTATTTACATGTTATTCATCCCAAGCTGTTTTTAAAGCTCCTTGGTGGATTATCCCACCTGGAATAGCTATTACATTATTAGTATTGTCTGGCTATATGATGGGGAGAGCAATTGAAGAAATAGTAAATCCAAAGTTAAGGGAGAGATAACATGGCATTATTAGAATTAAGAGATGTTTCAGTAGAATATAAGCTTTCCAATAGAGCATTGAAGGCTGTAGATCATGTATCGCTTAATATTGAAAATAGAGATATATTAGGTTTAGTTGGAGAGAGTGGATGTGGCAAAAGTACGATCATTAAAAGTATCATCAGGTTACTTCCATCTAATGGTAGGGTTTCTAGTGGAGAGATAGTATTTGATGGGGTAGATATGATAAAACTCTCAAAAGAGGAAATAAGAAAAAAGAGATGGAAAGAGATTTCTATGATTACTCAAAGTGCTATGAACTCACTTAATCCAGTATATAGAGTAGGAAAACAAATTACAGAAGCTATTATTGAGCATGATCAGGTAAGTAAAAAAGAGGCCATAGAAAGAGCTGAAAAATTATTTGATATTGTAGGATTAGAAAGAGGTAGATTAGAAGATTTTCCACATCAGTATAGTGGAGGAATGAAGCAAAGAGCTATTATAGCTATGTCTTTAGCCTTGAATCCAAAACTAATTATTGCTGATGAGCCAACTACTGCATTAGATGTAATCGTCCAGTCCCAGATATTAGAGAGAATTAACAAGCTTCTTGAAGGATATGAAGGTTCCATGATATTAGTAACCCACGATATATCTGTAGTCGCCCAAACTTGTAATAAAGTTGCAGTCATGTATGGAGGTAAGATTATAGAATATGGAGATGTAATTCAGGTGTTAAAAAAGCCAAATCATCCTTATACAATGGGACTTAAAAATGCATTTCCTTCATTAACAGGAGAAAAGAAGGAATTAGTATCTATAGCAGGAACCCCTCCTGATTTATCTCAACAATTAACGGGTTGTCGTTTTGCTCAGAGATGTCCTTTTGTATTAGATAAGTGTAAAACAGGTGATATTGAAAAAACAAGTGTAAATAATAGTTTCTTTTACTGTATAAGAGGAGAAGAAAGAGAAAAATTAAGAGAGCTCGCTGATTTACCTGAAACATGGGAGCGTTAATTAATAGGAGTGAAAATATGACTAATGCAAATCAAAAATTAATAGAAGCTATCGACTTGAGAAAAGAATTTACAGTCAAGATGAAGGGAAAGGGCAGGATTAGAGAGGTTAAAACGCTAAAAGCCGTAGATGGAATAAATATATATGTCAATGAAGGTGAAACGTTAGGAATTGTAGGTGAAAGTGGTTGTGGCAAAACTACTACTGCAAAGCTACTTTTAGGTTTGTATCCACCTACAAGTGGAAAGATTGTTTTAGGAGATAGAGATATTTCTAAATTAGACAAGAAACAATTGAAAGATTTTAGAAGAAAAGCGCAAATGGTTTTTCAGGATCCATATGAATCACTCAATCCAAGATTTAGAATAAAAGATACAATCATGGAACCACTAGAAATTCATGGTATAGGGAAAGATAAACATGAGAGATATGAGCTTGCTAAAGAAATATTAGAAGAATCAGGACTAAAACCTGCAGATCAATTTATGGAAAGATTTCCTCATGAAATGAGTGGGGGACAAAGACAAAGAGTAGCAATAGCTAGAGCTTTAGTTCTTGATCCAGCTTTTCTTATAGCAGATGAACCTGTATCTATGTTAGATGTATCAATTAGAGCAGGTATATTAAGATTATTAAGAAAAATGATTTTAGACAAAAATTTAGCAGGGGTAGTCATTTCCCATGATATATCACTTGTGAGATACACAAGTGACCGAACGGCTGTTATGTATTTAGGAAAAATTGTAGAGCAAGGTAATACAGAGGAGTTAATAAAAAAGAGATATCATCCCTATACACAAGCCTTATTAGAAGCGGTACCGAATCCAGATCCTGAACTAAAACTTAGTTTGCAAAAAATCAAGGGAGAAGCACCAAATCCAGTTGATTTGCCAACAGGATGTAGATTTCATCCAAGATGCATTAAATGTATGGAGATATGTAAAAGTGTAGAACCAAAAGAGATTGATATGGGTCATGGACATAAAGTAATGTGTCATTTATATGGAGGAGATAAAAATGAGTAAGGCATTAATTTTAGAGAATATGACTTGGCAGGAATTACAGAAAGTAAAAGATAAAGTAGAATTAATTATCATACCAGTGGGATCTACTGAGCAGCATGGACCGAATACAACCTTTTCAACAGATACCATCAGAGCAAAAAAAATAGGCGAAATGATAGGAGATGTTTTTGGTGATAAGGTTCTTATTGCACCTACGTTACCTATTGGTCTCTCTTATCATCATATGAAGTTCCCAGGTACAATAACCTTTTCTTTAGAAACTTATTTAAAGATTTTAAGGGACATATGCTGGAGCTTTAAACAACATGGGTTTAAAAAAATTTTATTTTTATCAGGACATGGTGGAAATAAACGCCCTATTCAAGAATATGCTTCAGAAGCTAAAAAAGAATTTGATATGGATATTTATATGAGTGGAATAGGTGGAAGTCTAGTAACAGATTTAAGTAATGAACATGGTTTTTCTAAATTTAAAGGCCATGCATGTGAGGTTGAAACATCTCAAACTATGTATTTAGCACCAGAGCACGTGAGATATGATTCTTTAGAAAAAGCCAAGTTCAAAGATGATACAAAATATTTAATCAAGAAATATGCCCATGGGGGTAGTATTTTTTGGGATTATAGAGAAGTTACAGAAAATGGCGCTTTAGGAGATGCAACAAAAGCAAGTATTGAGTTTGGTAAAGAGATGAATGAAATTGTCATTAATAAAATTACTGAATTTATTGAAAAAATAATCTTATGATCTAATTATAAGCTATAAGTATTATGTTGACTCAAAAATTTTATTAGAGGGATGAAAAAATGAAAGATAACTATAATAATTTTCAATTAACAAATGAAAAAGGAGAAATAATTAGGAATAATAGAGGAGATATTGGTATAAATGGTATGGTATCCACTGCTAAATTTGAAGCTTCCAAGATAGGAATAGATATAATAAAAAGTGGGGGCAATGCTATAGATGCAGCCGTTGCTGTTGGATTCGCAATAGGGGTATGTGAACCAAATGCATCTGGTATAGGTGGGGGAGGAT
Source organism: Marinisporobacter sp. (assembly GCA_025210395.1). Classification (GTDB taxonomy): domain Bacteria; phylum Bacillota; class Clostridia; order Peptostreptococcales; family Thermotaleaceae; genus Crassaminicella. Next base: position 67,405 of record JAOARV010000020.1, on the reverse strand, counting down.
TTATGACTATTAGACTTGGTGAAGATAAAGAAAATATATTTCTAGATTTTAGAGAAATTGCACCAAATGGGTCTGTGCCATCTATGTGGAAGATGGATGATCAGGGTGGTGTGATAGGTAATGAGAAATCTGAGGGAGGAAAATCTATTTGTGTGCCAGGTGAAGTTGCAGGACTGATCTTTGCTTTAGAAAACTATGGAACAATGAATTTAGAGGAGGTTTTAGCACCTGCTATACATTTAGCAGAACAGGGCTTTGTTGTGACGGATACGTTAAAACGTGATATAGATGAATATAAGGATAAATTGTTACGATTTGAGGAAGATGGAAATGTCTTTTTAAGAGATTATGAAGTAGGAGAGAAAATTATAAATAGACCACTTGCTAACACCCTTAGAAAAATTGCTAAAGAAGGAAAAAATGGATTTTATAAAGGTGCTATTGCTGATTGCATTGTTGAATCTGTACGGAAGCATTCTGGGATCATGACACGAGAAGACTTAGAAAATTATAGGGTTAATCAATTAAAGCCTATTAGGGGAAGTTATAGGGGCTACGAGATTATATCTTCCCCACTTCCTAGTTCTGGTGGTACCCATATTATACAGATTCTAAATATTTTAGAAAACTTTGATATTTCATCATATGAGGTTAATTCAGCTGAATATTTACATATATTATCCGAAATATTTAAAATGTGTTTTGCAGATAGGATGAAATATATGGGTGATCCAAACTTTTGTCATGTACCTATTAAAGGTTTGATAGCTAAAGGGTATGGGAAGAAACTTGCTGGTAAAATAGATATAAAAAAAGCAAATAAATATAAATTCGATAATCCTTTTGATTTCGAATCTACTGATACCACACACTATTCTATAGCAGATAAGGATGGAAATATGGTATCTGTGACGAAAACCATAAGTGCTTTTTTTGGATCAGGGGTAGTACCCAAGAATACAGGAATAGTATGTAATTGTCAGATGAGAGGTTTTTCAATAGGTGAAGGTAAAGCAAACTCAGTAGGACCTAAGAAGAAGCCCTTAAGTTCAATGAGTCCTACGATCATATTAAAGGATAAAAAACCTTTTGCAGTGTTAGGATCTCCTGGTGGTAACAGAATCATTACTACTGTATCTCAAGTAATATCTAAACTTATCGATCACAATATGAACATAGAAGAAGCCATCAATTCCCCAAGAATATCTAACGATATAAATGGAATCATGTTATATGAAAGTAGAATAGCTAAGGGTACCATAGAAGAACTAGAGAATAAAGGACATATTGTTAATAAATTACAAAAATATGATAGAAAATTAGGAGGTGTTCAAGGTATTAAGTATACAGATGAACACTTAATAGAAGGAGCAGCAGATCCAAGAAGGGATGGCGTAGCAATTGGTTACTAATATGAATATAATCAGGGAGAGTGAGCATGGATAAATTGAAAAATAGAAGAAGTATTGGGGAAAAAGCAATGGTTTCAAGTGGGAAGGAACAAGCCTCCCAAATAGGAATAGATATTCTTAAAAGGGGAGGAAATGCAATAGATGCGGCTGTTGCAGTAGGCTTTGCTTTGGGGGTGTGTGAACCAGCAACATCAGGATTGGGAGGCGGGGGATTTATGACGATTGTTACCCCATCTTTTGACGAACCAATATTTATTGATTTTAGAGAAGTTGCTCCTAAGAACGCATGTCCTGATATGTGGCAAATTGGTAATGATGGGAAGGTAGTGAATAAGGAAAATGCCATAGGAGCAAAATCTGTAAGTATTCCTGGAGAGGTAGCTGGCATGATCTATGCACTAGAAACATATGGAACTATGGCCCTTCCTCAGGTTATGGCACCATCTATTAAATTAGCTGAAGAAGGTATTGTTGTAACAAAAATGATGGAAGAAATGTTAAAGCAATATGCTAAATATCTTATGAAATGTGAAAATGCTTCAAGGATTTTTTTAAGAAATAAGCAATATTATAAAGAAGGAGAAATATTTAGGAACTTAGATTTAGCAAATAGCTTAAGAGAAATTTCAGTAGGAGGCAGAGAAAAATTTTATAAAGGTGAAATTGCTGACTCAATGATTAAAACTATTAGGAAGCATGGGGGAATAATGACCCATAATGATCTTGAAGAATATAAGGTAGAATTAAAAGAACCTGTTATTGGAGAATATAGAGGATATAAAATTATATCATCTCCCCCTCCTAGTTCTGGAGGAACACATATTATTCAGACTCTTAATATATTAGAAAATTTCAATGTGAGTAAATTAGAAGTGAATTCTTCAGAATATTTACACTTGTTTTCAGAGGTTTTTAAATTATCTTATGCAGATAGAGCTAAATATATGGGGGATACAAATTTTGTGGATGTTCCCTTAAAAGGTCTTTCATCAAAGAAATATGCTAATATTTTAGCTAAAAGAATAGATCCTAATATATCTCAAAATCCCAATATTTATGATCCTTGGACCTATGAACACGATGATACAACACATTATAGTATAGGAGATAAACAAGGGAATCTTGTATCTGTTACTAAGACCATTAATCATTTCTTTGGTTCTTGCTTGGTTGCAGAGGGGACGGGAATTCTTCTCAATGATACTATGGCTGATTTTTCTATTAAAAAGAACCATGTCAATTCTGTAGATAGCAGAAAAAAATCTCTAAGTACTATGGCACCGACTATTATCTTAAAAGATGATAAGCCATTTGTAGTAGTAGGTTCTCCTGGTGGAGCGAGAATAATCAATATTGTAGTTCAAGTTATATCTAAGATTATTGATCATCACATGGATATTCAAGATGCAATTAATTCTCCTAGGATTACACAAAACACTACGAATAAGTTGTTCTATGAAGATAGAATGTCATCGGTAGTAATTGATCAATTAGCTCATATGGGTCATGATATGATAAAAGTCCTTCCTTGGGATAAGAAAATGGGAGGTATCCATGGAATTAAGTTCATGGAAGATGGTACTATGATCGGTGGAGCAGATCCTAGAAGAGATGGGAAAGCTATAGGATTATAGGTTGTAGGGAGGAATGATCATGTTAAGAGATACTTATGTAGAAATAAATCTTGACCATATGGCATATAACATAAGAAAAATAAGGCAATTTGTAGGAGAAAATGTAGCCATAGCCGCAGTGGTTAAAGCGAATGGATATGGGCATGGTGCAGTTGAAATAGCAAAAACCATAATGGAAAATGGTGGAGATTGTTTGGCAGTAGCTACCCTTACAGAGGCACTTGAACTTAGAAATGTATATCCTGAATATAAGATATTTATTATGGGATATACTCCTGATGAATACCTAGAATACGTCATAGACAATAATATAACCCAGTGTATTTTTTCAATAGAGCAGGCGAGGATATTAAATGACTTAAGTAAATTAAAAGATAAAAAAGCGGTAGTTCATATTAAATATGACACAGGGTTTAATAGATTAGGATATAGAGATTGTCAAGAGAGTATTGATGAAATTATTGAAATTTTCAAATTAGAAAATATTATAGTAGAGGGGATATTTTCACATTTTGCCCTTGCTGGTGATGAAGCAAATAAAAAACAATTTAATGATTTTATGAATGCTATTGATAAGATTGAAAAGTCAGGAAATAAATTAAAATATAAGCATATTTGTGATAGTATATCAGCTATTGATTATCCTGAATTTAATCTCAACATGATAAGACCTGGAGCTATATTATATGGATTAAAATCCTTTAGGAAAAATGATATAGATCTTAAGCAGGTACTAACCTTTAAATCAAAGATATATTATATAAAAAAAATAAAAAAGGGAGAAGGAGTGAGTTACAATTATAAATGGAAGGCCCATAGAAATAGTATAATAGGGACGATACCTTTTGGTTATGCAGATGGATATCCAAGGAATATGGCTGGCGTTGGAATGGTAACGATTAATGGTCACAGGGCGCCTATAATAGGTGTTATATGTATGGATCAATGTATGGTGGATGTTACAGATATACCATTTGTAAAAGAAGGAGACCATGTAGTCATTTATGGTGACGGAAGCAACAATACCCTTGATATACAAGAGGTATCAAAGCTTGGAGATACTAATAAAAATGAAATTATTTCAAGAATTACAAGAAGAACCCCAAGAGTTTATATAAAAAACAATAAGATTGATAAGATATTAAATTACTTGTGTGAAGGGGAGAATGAAAGCGTTGAATATAAAAGATAGAGTAGAAGAAATTTTTGAAGAGATTGTTTCAATTCGTAGAGATTTTCATAAACATCCAGAATTAAGTGGAAAAGAAATAAGAACTGGGAAGAAGATCTGCCAGTATCTTGACCAATGGGGTATAGAATATGAAACTGGAATTGCAGATACGGGGATTGTAGGAATAATAAGAGGAAAAAAAGGTACAGGAAAAACCATAGCAATTAGGGCGGATATAGATGCACTTCCTATCAAAGAAATAGCTGATTATGATTATGGTTCTGTTAATGATGGAGTCATGCATGCTTGTGGACATGATGTTCATACGGCCATTCTTCTTAGTGCAGGTAAACTATTGAAAGAAATGGAAAATGAGTTAAAGGGAAATGTTAAACTATTTTTTCAGCCTGCGGAAGAAGCAATTGGTGGAGCTGATAGAATGATTAAGGATGGATGCTTAGAAAATCCTAAAGTAGATCATGTAATAGGTTTACATGTAATGCCAAATGTTGATGTAGGCAAAGTAGAGTTAAAGTATGGAAAGCTTAATGGGAATTCAGGGAGTGTTAAAATCACTATAAATGGAAAATCAGGGCATGCTGCTTATCCAGACAAGGCAGTAGATGCTATTGTTATTGCAGGGCATGTGATTACAAGCTTACAAACTCTTGTGAGTAGAAATGTTTCGCCACTAGACTCAGTCGTATTAACTTTTGGTAAAATATACGGTGGAGAAAAAGCAAATATTATTACGGATAAAGTAATTTTAGAGGGTACATTAAGAACACTTGCTACTCAAAGTAGAGTAGCTGCAAAAGAAAAAATTAAAAGAATAGCAGAAAATGTTTCTCTAGGATTAGGAGGAAGTGCAGAGGTAGCATTTAAAGATGGTTATATTGCACTGATCAATGATGATTATGTTGTTGATGTAATGAGAGATGTAGCAATAAAGATATTAGGAGAGGAGAACATCGTTTATAAAGAGTTCCCTAGTATGGGAGGAGAAGATTTTTCGTACTTTGCTGACAAAGTTCCATCTGCTTTTTTTCATTTAGGTTGTAGAAATGAGGAAAAAGGAATAGTGGCATCCCTCCATAATAAGCAGTTTATGGTAGATGAAGATTGTATGAAAATAGGGATAATCATGCAGGTTAATACAATATTAGCTCTTTTGAATGAGGAGTAAAAGTTATAATAAATGGACAGTCAAGAAAGGGACTGTCTTTTCCTTTTAAGCATGATGGATTGTGTTTAAAGGACGCCTACTCATATAGTGGATCCTAAACATCCAGGAGCTGTAGATGAGATCCTTAATTTTGGAAAATTTTGGAATGAAGAAGGAATAAGAAAAAGTAAAAGTGAAATTATAAAAATTACAGATAAAATCGGAAAACTTTTCAAGAGAGCCTATAGATATTTTGCTGCAGCAAAAGCTGTAAGAGATGATATGGAAATCATTTATGAAGAAGCTCTTGATAGAGGAAAATTTCATAAAGAGGTAACAGGATTAAAAAAAGAAATATTTAGTACATTAGAGGATACAGAAAAACAGGGGAAGGTTCGTCATTTATTTGGTAGTGCATTATCTCCAAATGGAGTAGTAGATCATTATGAAACGATTATTGGAAAAATGAAAAAGATATATTATATAGAAGGATCTTATATAAAAGGGATATCTAATTTTTTAGAAGAGATGGTTAATGAAGGAATTAAAAAGGGGCTTCATATGGAAGCGTATCATGAGCCATTAGATGAAAAAAATATTGAAGCCTTGCTTATACCAGAACTAAATGTGGCTATTACAGCTAGTAATAAATATGCGGATACAAACTATAAGAAGATCTCTGTTGATGCTTTTATAGATAAAGTATTTTTAACTGAAAAGGAAAGTTTTTTAAAGGAAGATCAAGTAATGATGGAAAAGTTAATGAAGGCAGGTCTTTCTAATATAGCAAAGGCTAAAAAAGCTCATGATGAACTTGAAAAGTTCTATGTTTCGAATATGAATTTTGAAGGAATAGATCAATTAAAAGAAAAGATTATGAATAGAATATTAGAATATGAAAAAGAAGTGAAGGGTTAAAAAATTAGTACTAGAAAGTCCTTTTTTTATGAAATTCATGTATAATCTAAGGCGTAAAGAAAAAAAATCAAAAATACTATTGCAGTATGTTCTTTCTTTCTATATAATTAATAATTGTAAGTAAGATCATTTTCCAAGCATATGTGGGGTAGAAAAAAAGAAAAGTGTCCTTAGGGCACTTTTCTTTTTTATTTGCTAGGAAATTATAAAATTTAGAATTTGTGGATAACTTATGATTGAAAAATCAAATGTTTGACTACCTTGAGTAAGTTTTATTACAAAAGAATAGTTTTGTAATAAAACTTGCGAAATGAGCATATGCGGCAGTATAATGCGAATTTTTTTATGTTAAATATTGATTTTTAATAATATCTTCAGCTGTTTTTAAAGATTCTTCAATTTTAGATAAATCATCTCCTCCACCTTGAGCTGTATGGGCATTTCCACCCCCACGTCCATTAATGATAGGGCAGACCTCTTTAAATATTTTATTCATTTCTATATTCATTTCATTAGAACAGCTTAAGATGATTTGTGCTTTTTCATTTCTTGAACCTAAAAGGACAATGGTATTAGGGTGTGAGACTAGTTTTGCTGCTAATGTTCTTAGTTCTCCAAAATCCCTATCATCAAATACTTTATTAATTATTTTAGTATCATTAAGTGTATAAGCATTTTGATGTAGTGTTAAAGACTCAAAATCTAAAAGTTGTTCTTTTAAATTTTTGATTTTCTTTTTCTGTAAAGTATAATCAGCATATATTCTTTCTACATTGTCAAAAGTATCTATGTCTTTTACAGATAATAGGTTCGATATTGCATTAATATGATTATTTTTCCAATAAAAGTCCTTAAGAGCACGATTACCACAAACAAATTCGATACGAGTATTCCCTCTGACTTTTTCACATTTTCTAATTTTAATCAGACCCACTTCTCCCGTGTGAACGGGGTGTGTTCCACCACAAGGAGAAAAATCAAATTCATCTATTTCAATAATTCGAATGTTTTCAGTGACTGTAGGAGCTTTTCTTACAGGAAGCTTTGAAAGCTTTGAGGCTGTTGGATAGACTTGTTTTACATGAAGATTATTGAAAACTACTTGATTGGCAAAGTATTCAATTCTTTTAAGTTGAGTATTTGAGATAGTATTTAATGAAATATCTATGGTTACAAATTCATCGCCTAAATGAAATCCAACAGTTTGAGCATCTAATAGTTCATGAAAGCAAGCGGATAAAATATGTTGACCTAGGTGTTGCTGCATATGGTCAAAACGTCGTTGCCAATCGATGGAACATTTTAAAAGATGAAGTTTAGGGGGTTCCTTATCTATTACATGATAAATTTTGTTGTTTTGTTCATATACATAGGAGACTTGGATATTTTCAATATTTCCCTGATCACAGGGCTGTCCTCCTCCTTCAGGATAAAAGGCTGTTTGATTTAATTCAATATGAAATTTTTCATCTATTTTGTTTAACGTAAGAATATTTGCAGTAAATTCTTTTTGATATACATTGTCATAGAATAATTTTTTCGTCAATAAGATCAGTCCTTCCGAATTATGTTGTGTATAAGTAGTATTTTCTATATATATAAGTAAAATCCTGCAAAAAAAAGAAGATGATTTCCATCTTCTTTAGATATTATTGATGAATAGATATAAATTGTTTGTCTAAATAAAATATTTTTCCATCTTTTGTGATAATTTTGTAGTTGTTAGAGGGAAAACCTAAGAAAGATTCTAACCAATGATTGGTGTCATCAACAATAGCAATAGAGGTTGTTGAGTTTTTAATCATTCCTTCTTGCATAATAAAAGTTTGGTAGCTTGGATTCCAATAATAGTTTTCTTGAGTGATGATTTCTTCAGTAAGCTTGAAATCTTCTTCGGAAGGGAAAGTTTTCTTTATAGCTTCAAATTTTTGTCTGTTTATAGAAACGGCTATAGACAATTTTTGTTTTTGATCAAAGGTAATGTTATTATTTTCTATAATTTTTATCCATTCATTCGAGGATGCTTTAGGATTGATCCAAGCAGCATTATATATTTCTTCCTTATATTTTGTTTTTTTGAATACACTTTTGAAAGTATCATCCGTATAAAGAAAAATTTCTACAAAATTTTCTAAAAAAAATGCGCCTAATCGTTCATCTAATAATTGATCTGTGATCAATAAATTATAGCCTAATTCAGGAATAGGTAGAAATTTAATACTTTGAATAGGCAGGATATTTTCAATTTTATTTGTAAATATATATTCACCATTAACAGATGAATATATAGCAATGACAGAAGTATCTTTTGATAGATTAAGGACAACAATTAATTCTTCTCCACTAGAAGGTAAGACATCTGATTTATATAATATTAAATCAATGTAGTCTATATACTCAATCCATTGATTGTATTTTAAGTTTTTCAGTGTCGTTAGGATGATTGATTCAGATGCTTTTTTATGACGTGCATTGTTAGTACTATAATAATCCTCTAGGAGTTTATTTGAAATTTTAAGATCGGGAACTACAAAAGTTTTAAAAGTAGATATGTATTGATTGTTATTAAAAAATTCATTTAACGTAAGTGTTGTAAACAATAAGAGAATAATTATTAGGAAAGTAAAAAGTTTTTTTATCATTTTATATCACCTCAATTAAGTATATGTACAGGTTAGATGAATTATTTGTATTTGATAAATCTAAGATAAAAAAGACAACTAATATAGACAGGCTGAATACTATGTAGTAAGAGTTACATTATTTAAGGGAGATGAAATTTATGGATAAAATCAATAAAATATATCAGGGATTGAAATCATTTATTCAGATTTTTATCATAAAATATGAATATGAAAATAGAGGAATGTTAAAAAAGATGAGAATAGATAGTCGATTAAACATGGATATAGATGATGAAAAATGGTGTGAATTATTTCTGTATAAGTCGTGTTTTAATTATTGTGCAAAATTTGTATTATTACGATATTTAGAGGATTATGGCTTAAGTTATGAGAAAATGAATTCAAAAGGTCTTAAAAAGTGGGGGAATTTTGTCAAGAATATATCTGAAAAGCTTAATTTATTGTATGTTATTGTGATTAAAGACTTACAGGCAGATGAAAACAACAAAATAAGAAAGATCTTTAAAAAAAGTGACTATGATGTGTTTGAAATAGATGAAGAATTAGCAAAGGTGATGAGTGAACATTTATCACCTATTGATTTCTCTAGTTTGAAGAAAAAAGATATGGTATTATTATTTAGACGAATATATTCATTAGAGCAAAGGGAAGAAATGAAATTAGACGAGTTTTATAAAGATGCACCTGCACTTTCATATATATTAGAACTAGAAAAAGCAGAAGAATTATTATAGAGCTGGGCTGAGCCTGGTTTTATAATATAGAAAAATTTTATTTGCCAGTAGATATTAGGGTATAATAGACATATAATACTAAAAGTGAAGATATTAGGATTACAACAAAGGAGAGAAGTTTATGAATTTTGAAAGTTTAGAGATGGGTATAGAAGAAAATGTTTTAAAATTTTTATCTAAATATGAATTTCAAAAACATATTGAAGAAGCAAAAGCTTATTTTGATACTTATGTTGGTGAAGAAATTACTAATGATAAAATGATGATAGATTTTAATTCTTGGTTGATTTATGATTATCAGATGAAAGATGGTAGTACCTTTATTGGAAAATATTATGAAGAAAAGAAAGAAGAATTATCTGAGGAAGAAAAAGAATTTATTCAAAACAAAATAAAGTCTTTTTTAAGTATATATGAAATAAAAGAAAAGGAAGGCGTATTAGAGGATATTTTTACTAAAAAAGAGTTGTGTGTTCATTTAGGGAAAAATACACAGATCAAATGTAAAGATTTAATTTTTGGTAGAATCATAGAAATAGAAAAGAAAGCTATATTTGTTGGAAATACTATATACATACCAGAATTGTTTAAAAATAGCATAGAAAGAAATATACTTTTTAAGTATGAAGAATACAAAGGAAAAAACAAATATGCCACTTGGGAAGAATTTTTAAAAAGGAATAGCCTTTTATTACAAAAGCATGTGGATATCATTGCAGATGTAACAAATGAAACAGAAAATGAGGATGCATACAATGTTTGGCAAAGTATATATTTGATCAATGATGTGAAAAATATTAAAGAACTATTACAAAAACATAAAGGCATGCAGTTGGATTTTGAGGAAGAGGGAAGCCATTATTTTAAATATTTTGATCAAGAGGAATTAGTAGCAGAAATGGTAGTAGAAAAAAATAGATTGGAATTAGAATGTAATTCAGAAAATGACCGAACAAAAATGAAAAAAATTATAGAATCTGTTTTAGGTGATCTAGGGAAACATTATAAGGATGAAATTATAGGATTAGAAGATATTATTTAAAAGAAAAAATTACTATCCATAGGTCAAATTGTAAAATTGACAGATAAACATAAAATCTATAAAATAGTATGTAATTATAGTTCATGAAGACTAACTTTTGAAGGGGGATAAAAAACGCTTATGCAAATATCATTGTCAGACTTAGTAGATTCGTGTAATGAAGATATACCTTTATATTTAGATACGAGGGAGGAATCTGTAAATAACGAATTGAAATTTCTGGAGGATTTAAAAAAACTTTTAAAGGAATATAATAAGCCTATAAGTAAGATTGAGTATCTCATTAGTGAATTAGAAGGAAATAATGATTTTGAAAATGTAATTCGTATTTTTGATATTGATAAAAATAGTATCAAAAAAAAGATTGAAAGACATCCTTATTTTAAAAATCCTTGTGATTATCCTATTCGATTAGTGACGATTATGAAATACTTAAAGAAAAAAGGAGTAAATATAAAATATCAAGATATGGACTTGATTGTGGATCAATTGATCCAAGAAATAGATGGGGTTAAAAAGGTCGGAGATGGCATGTATTTAAAAAAGACAAATTAAGAAAAAATAACGTGATTGGTTCACGTTATTTTTATTTTTATAAAAGTATAGAGAGGGTGAAGGATTTTATAAAAATTTATAGAAATAATATAGACGATTACGAAAAGAGAAGGTGAAAAAATGAATTTATTTAGACATAAATCAATACCTTCAAAAGAAAATAATGAAGAGAAAAAAATGAGAAAAAAGCTTATCATTTTTGGGATGTTTATATTTTTTATTATATTGTTTATGTTTGTTATACAAAAAGATGTAAGTAGCAATAATAGTATTTTAAAAAGTGTCTTGGACAGGGGACTAAAGAAAGAAATATTTATATATTTAAAAAGAGTACAACCTCTAGAAGATAGATTTTATACATTAGTAAATGAAAAGATAGATTTAGACCATAAAAGAATAAGTCAAAATAATAAAGAATTTCTTACAAAAGATATTAAAGAAATAGATGAGATGATGCTTAAGTGGGCTAATATTGAAAGTAATGAGTATATGATAGAAAATCATTATTTATTTTTAGATGAAATGAAAATAATGAGAGACTTCTTAGTAGAGGAAAAATTGAGCATAGAATATAATGATGAAAAAAGCATCATAAGAGGAAATGAGTATTTAGAAAAATATTTTATACTAGGACAAATAAGAAGAAAGTCTTTAAAAAAGGTTTTTGATAAATATGATATTATATATTTAGAATTAGATAATAGGATAAAATATATTACTAAATAAACATCTGAAAATTAGCGTCTTTCATCGATAATCAAATGTGTATCTTTTGACGAAATACTATAAGGATTTTTATCATATGTAGGTAATTTAATTTCTTTAAAGGCATAATAAAGTTTTTTAATGAATCCATTCTTATTAGTGAATAAAAACGCTATATCATTTTTATTATTTTTTAGAGCATGAAAGCAGATTCTTTCATCTATAGATAGGGTTGTATCTTTTTGTATGGTTATACCTATTTTTTCTAGATTTGATTCATGAGATAAAAGAATAGCATGTATGTTTTTGCAATAGCTCGTATTAAAATCAAGATCAAAATCTTGTAAAGAGATAATGGCTTTATTGTATTTTGAGATAAGTTCTTTAATCATGACAATAAAATCTTTATGAGTAGAATAAATGAATTTTTTTAAAGTATTTTCAAGCTCTTGCTGCGCTCTATAAAAATGAAGGTACTCTTCTTTTAGTTTTTTTAAATGTTCATAAAAATGAGAGGAGCCAAAAAAATTATTATTAGAAGATTGAAAGGCGTAATTATGAATTTTTTCTATTTTTCGGATGGGCCGAATACTATGGATTTGACCGGTTTGGGAAGCTTGATTAACTAACATATTGTTGATTCTAGTTTTATTAGAGGAGGTTACTTTTTTGGTTGACATATAAACACCCCTTTCATTCTATATATATATTGTATCGGAAGAATATTTTGAATATTACACATTATTTTGGAAAAAAATAAAATTTCAATAGAAAGAAATAGGAAATGAGGTGTCCAGAACTGGATACTTTTACAATTTTATTTGGGTGGAGATGTGATGCAAATTAAAAAATGGAAAAGGTTATTTGATGAAATCTTGAAAAATACAGAAGACTTAAAAATTGGAAAAGCTGATATTATATTAGAAATTTGTAAGTTCGTATTTTTAAAAAAATATGGTGTAAAAGCTTTAAAGGATATAGGGATTTTTATAAGAAATGATCTAAATAGTAAGTTTCAATTCAATGGAAGTCTAAATCTGGATGATTATGATTTTAGTGTACTTAGTCAGATCTATGAAGATTATTTATCACAAAATCGTCGAGAGAAAACAGGAAGTTTTTATACGCCTTTGTATATTATAGAATATATGGTAAACCGATCATTAGAAATTTATTTATCAAGAGAAACAAATTGTACAGAGAATGATTTACGAAAAATTTTACAGGGCAATGCTTGTATAAAAAAAGCAGAACTTATAAAAATTCTAAAAGCATTAGATAGAGTAAAGATTATTGATATAGCTTGTGGAACAGGATTATTTTTGATAGGCGCTTTAAAAAAAATATATGTCTATAAAAAAAATATTTATGATCTACTAGGAAAGAAGAAAAAGGATCTTTCAATAAGAAAATATATTGTGGAAAATAATTTGTTTGGGGTAGATATACAAAATCAGCCTGCTATAGTAGGAAAAATGGCTTTGTTTTCTATGGTTCATGAAGAAACTCATAGAAAATATGTAGATAAAATCAATGTTGTGGTGGCAGATAGCTTAGTAACTAGAAAAATTTTTGGAAATGATAAAAAATTTGATATTGTTCTAGGAAATCCTCCTTATTTAGGTGAAAAAGGAAATAAGCCTATATTTGATAAAATAAAAAATACTTCATTTGGGAAAAAATATTATGAAGGCAAAATGGATTATTTTTACTTTTTCATTTATAGAGCATTAGAAATTTTAAGAGAAAAAGGAATATTAGCTTATATTACGACCAACTACTTTGTAACTGCTGATGGTGCTATAAAATTACGAAATTTTTTTAAAGAGCATTGTACTTTTATAGATATTGTGAACTTTAATGATTATGAAATTTTTAAATCTGCTAAAGGACAGCATAATATTATATTTTTCTTAGAAAAGGACATGAGCAAAAATCAAGCTATATGTATAAAATATATTAAAGAAAAAAATATAAATACACAAGAGATGCATGAGTTGCTTTATGGAAGTAAGAGAGTGAAAAAGAAAGTAGCTCAATATATATTAGAAAATCAAGAAAAATTATATGATGACTATGGGCAAATCTTGATACAAGAAAATAATGAGTACGATAGTATATTAAGAAAAATATATGACAATAGGCAATATACATTAAAAGAGATTTGTAATGTAAATCAAGGAATTGTTAGTGGAGCAGATAAAGTAACGAAAGATATGCTTGAGAAAAAAATCTCTTTCAAAATTGTTAAAAAAAGGAATATACAATTAAGTCAGGGAATATTTGTTTTATCTTATGAGGAAGCAAGTGCATTAGAGTTGTTAGATTCACATTTTATTAAACCTATGTATAAAAATAGTGATATAAAAAGGTATTATGCAAATCATCATTCGTCAAAATATTTACTATATGTAGAGGATGAAACGAAGATAGACAAAAAGGTTTTAGAGCATTTATCAAGATATAAGGAAGTTTTAGAAAAGAGAAGAGAAACGGTTAGAGGAACGAGATGCTGGTATGCATTACAATGGCCTAGAAAACAAGAAATCTTTGAAAGTACTAAGATTATTGTTCCTCATAGAGCAAAAGAAAATAGATTTGCTTTGAATGATTCTTCTTGGTATGCTAGTGCTGATGTATATTTTATTACTTTAAAAGAAAAAAATATAGATTTTCATATACTATTAGGATTTTTAAATTCAAAGATTATGTATTTTTGGCTGTATAATCGAGGAAAAAGAAAGGGAGATTATTTAGAATTATATGCAACTCCTTTGAAAAATTTACCAATATTATGTATTGACGATGAAAGTATTTGTAAAGAGATTAGCATTTTAGTAAAGGAAATGGTGAAATTTGGGGAAATGGACAGGATTCAAAAAAAGTTAGATCGTATATTTTATCATTTATATGAATTAACTAATGAAGAAATAGCTATCATAGAAAATTTATATAAAAGGAACGTGATAAAATAATCTTATATTGAATCATAAAATATATATTTTTCAATACTATATTCAAATTTTGATTGAGAAGTCTATAAGAAGCAAGAACTATTATATATTAGAATAAACGAGGGCTAAAAATTATGAAACATAAGTATTATATAGTCCCTTATAATGAAAGGAGGCTATATGCTTGAATGAATTTAGCATTTTTTTTCCGACAGAAAGATTAAGAAATGATTATTTGAAAAGAATTTTTGAGATAGAAGAAGAGAGTAATCCAAAGAGGCTAGAGGGGCCATTAGCTTTAGGAGTAAAAGACATTTCGTTTCAAAGTAAATATAAAAAAATTCCTGGATATTGGATGAAAATAAAACTAAAAGATGAAGAAGAAAGCTATACCATAAAACATAGGATTCAGAAAGAAATACCATCTTTTTGGATTTTTGAAAATTTATTTTTTCCTCAGGAGTTCATGACACAAAGAAAGATGGAAAATATGTGGATACAAAAATATAATTTGATGGAAGAAGAAAATAATTCTAATGCGTGGAAAATTTTTTTAGAGGAAGGAAAAAATCATTATAAAGAAGGTAGAATAGATATTGCAAGAGCTGCCTTTATGTGCATATACAAAAATAATCCTTTTTTTTTAAAGAAGTACAAAAGATACTATGTTTTTGAGGATCTTGCTTATTATTATGAAGCAAAAGGAGAATTGCATAAGAGTATTAGATGCTTGAAAGTGCAGGCAACTCTACAGCCTAATGTATCAGAAGCTTATTTAAATATGAGTAATTTTCTGCTCCTTAATGGATTAGAGGAAGAAGCAATAGATGTATGTAGACGAGGTTTGAGAATTGATCCAGAGGATGAATATCTTATTCATAATTTACTCATTGCCTATATAAATAGTGAGTATTTTGATACGGCCTTAGAAGTTTTAGAGGAATGTATTAAAAAGCATCCGGGTACTTCTATATATTGGAAACTGATGGGGGATATCTTTTGCCAAATAGGAAAAGATCGGGAGTCTATCATTTGCTATCAAAAGGCTCTTGTCATAAATGGAGAAGATGTTGTAGAAGTACGACAAGATATCTATTATAGTCTAGGGATCTGCTATCAGCAAGTAAATAAATATGAAAAAGCAATCTATTATTATGAAAAATTTTTAAAATATGATGAAAAAGATCTTATTGCTTTGTTAAACTTATCGAAAATTTATGGAGAAGATTTGAAATCCTATAGGAAAGCTGAATATTATGGAAAGAAGGTTATTGAATTGTATCCTCAAAATGGGCATGGACATCATAATTTAGGTTTAATCTATCTTTATACAGGAAGATTAGAAAAAGCCAAGTGGTATTTATATAAAGCAAGAAAGATTCTTCCAGATTATCAACCTATTAGAGATGCTATTGTAGCGTTAAAGGAAAAATATTCATAAGTCAATAGTGAAAACTATTGGCTTATTTTTGTATAATAAAGATACTTTATATTACCTGTATGGAATATAAATTTTTTAGTTATATAGTGAATTTATGATGAATTTTTCCTAAGAAAAAGATGAAGTGAGATGATTTGATTACGGATAAAATACCTATAAACCTTAAGATAAGAGAACATTTTGATAAAATGAAGAAAGACATGGGAAAAGAATTAAGTGTTGACAAAAGAATGGGATTATTACGATGATTTATATTTTAAGGAAAAGCTATGGAAAAAATAAAAAAATGAGAAATGTAAGAAGACAAAACTATGTATAAAGAATTGGGAGAAAATCCCCCAATTCTTTTATTTTAGCAACCCCATCCGAAACTCGGACAGCAGAATAATACTACAAGAAGTAGAAAGAAGAATAATAAACTACTATCACAACCACCGTAGCAACCCACGTTAACCCCTCCTTTTTGATTTCACTTTAAATATTTTATCTCTTGTCCTTTTTCTTAATATATACTATGTTAATAATAGGATTTATGTTACAAAATAAAGACAAAACTTGAAATAAAAATTGAGGAATAGAATTGCAGAAGAAAAATAGAAAATAAAGAAAATGTACCGATACAAAACGCGATAAAATACTGTTTACATAGGTACAATTAGGTGCTATAATAATATGGGAACGATACATATAGGTGTGATTTGAAAGGAGAACGATACAATGGGTAAAATGAATGTAAAGCAATTAACGATTACAGGATTAATGGCAGCTTTAGTACTAGTGGGTACAATGCTAATACAAATACCAACTCCAACGAAAGGATATATTCATATTGGTGATAGTATGGTATATCTTAGTGGTATTTTATTAGGTCCTGTAGCTGGAAGTCTTGCTGCTGGAATAGGATCCCTTTTTGCAGATGTTTTTTCAGGATATTATATTTATGCTCCGGCTACTTTTGTGATCAAAGGTTTAGAGGCTTTAGCAATTGGATATATTTATAAGAAAATAGAGAGGGTAGATATAAGTGTTTCTAAAAAAATGATTGTATTTGCTGTTTCTGTATTAATAGGAGGCACTATTATGGTTTTAGGATATTTGTCCTATGAAAGTGTATTGTATGGGTTTGGTACAGCGGTGCTGGGGGTTATTGGAAATATTATGCAAGCAGTAGGTGGAGGTGTATTAGCAGCACCACTCATGTTAGCCTTTGATAAAATAAAATTATTTCAAAAACTAAAAGAAAACTATAGATAAAGAAAAGACTTCCTGATGGAGGTCTTTTTTAGTGAATATTCCACATAATAGCATATTTATTTCTGAAAGCTTTTTTATGAAAAGGGAATGATAATAATATAAAAAAAGAAAGGAAGGGATTGTGTGCTAAATAGTATTAGTGAAAGAAGAGTGAAAGTAAAGGATAAATATAAATTATATCTTGAAGTACCAGAAAAAGAATATTTAGTTACATATGATAGGAATGTAAGTGTTGAAAATGCGAGGGATATTTTGTGGCAGTACCTAAATTATCATCAAGATGATGGTAGCGTGGAGAATGTTGAAATTAAGCATGATAAAAATAATCATAGTATAAATATTGAAGCAGATTTATTGTACATGGGAAATGATCATACTACAGGAAGATATACTCCTAATTACTTAAGGGATGAGAAGGAATTAAAACATTAATATGAGGGATAAAAGATATATTCTTTTGGGATATATCTTTTATTTTTATGGAATAAGGGAAAAATATTCAATAAAAGGATTATATAGGATAAGAAAAGGGAGGGGTTAAATAAGTGAGGAGACCGATTTTGATGATAGCAGGATTTTATGTTTTAGGTATATTGTTGTCGTATCACTTGAGTATATCTTATGGGATGATGCTATACATTTTTTTTATGAGTGTGATCATAGGCTTGTTGATCTATAAGAAAGCTTTTTCTATTGTATTATTTTCTATTATATTATTATTAGGGGCTTTGAATCTTAAGGGGAGTAATGAATCGAATGGACAATTCAAGGATTTTTTTGGAGAAAAAGTATATATGATGGGGGATGTAATAGATGTTTCTCATAAAAAGGGCATACAGATGGTGTTGAAGGTAGAAAGTATTATGATGGAAGGAGAAAAATTTAAACTTTCAAGAAAAATACTTGTGAAATTGAAAGGAGAAAATAAGGAATTTCCATCTATTATAGGAAAACGCATAGAACTTTATGGGACTTTTTTAGAACCTCAAAAAAGACGAAATCCTAAAATGTTTGATTACAATATGTATTTAAAAGGACGAAAGATTTATGGGATCTTGTATGGAGATGTTAATAGAATGAAAATTATAGGAGAGGGTGATATATCTTCTCTTATAAGAGGAGCAAATTTTGTAAAATACCGTATTGTTCAGACTGTTTCTAATGTTCTACCTAAGAGAGAAGGAGGTGTTTTTTTAGGAATTTTGTTAGGCGATAAAGAAAAGTTAGATATAGATGTATATCAAACCTTTAAAAAAGTAGGGATAGCACATGTTCTAGCAGTATCAGGATTACATGTAGGAATCATCTATCTGTATATTCAAAAATTGTTAAATAAATTTTCGGTAAGAATAAGAACAATTAGTCTATTGGCTATTTTAAGTTTTTATGTTATTATTACTGGATATGCCCCTTCTGTTTTACGGGCTGTAAGCATGACTTTTGTATTGATTTTGGCACCGATTTTAAATAGAAGATATGATTCTTTATCAGCTATTGCTAGTGTAGGATTAATTTTTTTGATTATAAATCCTTTCTATCTATTTGCGCTAGGATTTCAACTTTCTTTTATAGCAACATTTACGATTATTCTTTTTTACAAACCTATTTTGAATAAACTGAAATTCAGATTTGAATTTATTCAAAAAGCCTTAGCTGTATCCTTGGCTGCCCAAATAGGGATTATTCCTGTTGTAGCATATCATTTTAATTACATATCTTTAGGAGCATTTATTGTGAATATACCTATTGTAATGATTGTAGGTATTATTGTACCTATAGGCATTATAATGGTGTTAATTGGATTTGTGAGTATATCACTAGGATCTATTTTAGGATGGATTGTATCCAGGTTAATAAGGATCATGATAAGCTTATCTATGATTACAGAGGCTATACCTTTTTCTAATATAGAAGTGATTTCCCCTTGTCTTTATTTTATATTTTTGTATTATATTTTTTTTATCATTTGGATGAGAGCTGATAAAGAAATAAAAAAGTTGCCTATAAGTAAAAGAACTGGAATGAGTATAGTTATTGGATTATATCTTATAATAACATTTACTTTATATTTATTGCCTGGGAAAATGGAAATTACCTTTGTAGATGTTGGACAAGGAGATTGCATTTTGATCAAGACACCTATGAAGAAAAATATTTTAATAGATGGAGGGGGAAGCCTTCAAAAAGAGATAGATATAGGAGAAAAAACAGTAGTACCCTTCTTAAGAAAAAATGGAATAGGTAAAATCCATATAATGATATTATCTCATATTCATAAAGATCATATAGATGGACTTATTGGTGTAGCCCATCATTTAAAGGTAGATAATTTGATTATGGGAACAGATTATTATCAATCAGAAGATTTAAAAATCTTAAAAGAAAATTGTAACAATCAAAAAACAAAAATACATCAATGTCTAAAGGATGATGAAATAAGTATTGAAAAGAATATAAAGATAAAAATCCTTCACCCAGGAAAGTCTTTGGTTGCATCTAGTGGTGATGATATAAATAATAACTCACTAATTGTATTGATGGAATATAAGGGGTATAATATGTTATTTACGGGTGATATAGAAGCCGAAGGAGAAAGAGAGATTTTAAAAAGTTACCCAAACTTGTCTGTGGACCTATTGAAAGTAGCACACCATGGAAGTAATAGTTCTAGTACGGATGAATTTTTAGAATTAATCAAACCAACAATTGCTGTTATACAAGTTGGTAAAAATGTACATGGTCATCCCCATAAAAATATATTAAATCGTCTAAAAGAAAAGGGTACAGTAGTATTTAGAAATGATCAAGATGGTGCTGTTGTGGTAACTTTAGATAAAGAGAGAGTAAAAATTAAGACCATGTTACACGAAGGAAGAGAATAATTTGGAGGATTTATCATGGATTATAAAGATGTTTTAAAGGATTTGAAAAATGGACAATTAAATAATTTATATTTATTTTATGGACGAGAATATTATCTGATAGAAAACACCATAAATGTTATAAAAGAAAAAACAATTAATAAAGGATTCGAGGATCTTAACTATCAGTTTATAGATGGAAAAGAAACAGATGTGGATACGATTATTCATGCATGTGAAACACTTCCTTTTATGGGAGAGAAAAGAATGGTTCTTGTAAAGGACTTAGAATGTTTTTTTGGGAAAAGAAAAAACATTAGTGAAGGAGAGGAAGAAAGACTTATCAAATATTTTACTGATCTATCGGATACAACACAATTATTTTTCATTGCCACTCAAGAGATTGATAAAAGAAAAAAGATTATAAAAGCTATCAAAAAGCATGGAGAAATGGTATCTTTCGATAAATTAAAAGAGCGAGATCTTCATAAGTGGGTACAAAAAATTTTTAAAAAGTATAATAAAGAAATTAAAGAAAAGGAAATTGCTTTTTTATTAGAATTGATTGGTTATTTAGATAGAAATTCAAATAAGAATTTAAAAGATTTAGATAATGAAATCAATAAATTATGTAGCTTTTTAGGAGATAGAAATTTAGTGACCAGTAAAGATATTGAATTACTAGCACCTAAGTCTATGGAAAATAATATATTTAGCCTAGTGGAATTTATAGGGAGTAAAAATACGGATAAAGCCCTTTCGTTTTTTAACGACATGTTAATGGAGGGGGAATCAGAAATAAAGATATTGTATATGATTACGAGACAGTTTCGATATTTATTTCAGATAAAGTTAATGGAAAAACAGGGTTATACAGCTATGGCTATAGGACCAAAGTTAGGTCTTAGAGCTTTTGTTACGAAAAAATATTTAAGTCAGGCTAGAAATTTTGAGGCAGAAGTGTTGAGAAAAGCCCTTGAGGTTTGTCTGTATACAGATGAAAGCATTAAAAAAGGTAAGATTGATCAAAGACTAGGAATTGAATTGTTGATTACTCAATTTGGGAAATAAAAAACCCCAAAAAATGACGGAAAGCGTACAATGGTACGCTTTTTATCTTCTTAATGGGGAATAAATGACGGTTGTAAATTACATAGCTTTGTTTAATTTGATAGCTAATTTAGAAACTTTTCTAGAAGCAGCATTCTTGTGGAAAGTTCCTTTTGCAGCAGCTTGCATGATTTTCTTTTCAGCAAATTGGAACTTAGCTTTTGCTTCTTCTACATTACCAGCTACTAAAGCTTCTTCAAATCTTCTTATTGCAGTTTTAACAGCAGATTTGATTTTTCTGTTTCTCGCTGTTTTTACTTCAATAACTTTAATTCTCTTTTTAGCAGATTTAATGTTTGCCAATCTATTCACCCCCTTATAACCAATTCAACAAAAGATATTTTATCATGATTATCATGAAAAATCAAGAAAAAAACGCTTATTTGTTTTATTTCCATAAATGCATTTGTTTATACATCTTAAATTTGAAAAGGTTATTTAAATGGGATACATAAATTTGAAAAGATGGTGAAAACTATACAAATAGGAGGTGGAATGAATGTTTCAAATACGAACAGATTTAGCCTTAGAAACGAGAGAATTATATCAAGAAAAGACAAAACAAGAAATTCCAGGTGTTGAAGTAGATCAAAAAGAAGAGAATTTTGCTACCATTACCAATGTAAAGGTTTTAAATGATGAAGGATGTAAAATCATGGGAAAGCCAAAGGGAAGCTATATTACAATAGAATCTACAGGAATGAAAAATCCAGATGCAGATTTAAAGGATCAGCTAAGTCAAACACTAGCAAAAGAATTAGTCAATCTTATTCCTAAAAAGAATGATTTTAAAACCCTTATTATTGGTTTAGGAAATTGGGATATCACCCCAGATGCTTTAGGACCTCAGGTCATATCAAAAGTATTTGTTACTAGACATTTTTTTGAAGCTTATAAAAAAAGTGATGATCCAACTATGAGACCTGTTAGTGCCCTATCACCAGGGGTAATGGGAACTACTGGGATTGAAACGGTAGAAATTATTCGAGGGGTTGTTGAAAAGACAAAACCAGACCTTGTGATTGCCATAGATGCTTTAGCATCTAGAAAAATGCAAAGAGTACATACCACTATACAAATATCTACTACAGGAATAAACCCAGGAGCTGGTGTTGGAAATAAAAGAAAAGAATTAAGTGAAAACACTTTAGGAGTACCTGTTTTAGCTATTGGTGTACCTACAGTTGTTGATGCTGCAACACTAACAAACGATACAATTAAACTAGTTGTAGAAGAGTTATCTAATCAAACGTCTAAAGATTCGGAATTCTACAAGATTTTAAAAGGAATGAAAGATGAAGACAAATATGGCTTGATTAAAGAAGTTTTAGAACCATATGGTGCAAATGTAATTGTTACGACAAAAGATATAGACATGATTATAAGAAATATATCACAAATTATTGCCAATGCTTTAAATATAGCATTGCATCCTGGGATTGATTTGAAAGATGTTAATCGATATTTGCAGTAACAATAATCATATATTGAAGATACCCCTCATATAATTTTATATAAACAACTACCCAGAGATCTGATCTTGTGGTAATTGCTTATTACAAAAGAAACTAAAGAGGGGTGCGTAGATTGGTGAAAATAATTGAAATGAAAAAATATTATAAATGGATAAGTGTTATGATTACTTGTATCATGTGTATCGTATCATGTAGGATGCTAATTTTCGATGCAAAGGAAATCTTTGTAAAAGCTAATGGGATAAGTCAAAACTTTGTACAAGCTAATGCAAAAGAAGAGCATATACAAGATAGTTTATTTATACAAATGTTAAATAAAACCATACCCGCTTTAGAAGTAAATTATGAAAAAGAAAACGGATATAGTCATGATAAAGCATTTATAAAGCTTGTTTTAGGAAAATTAGTTAATTTTGATTATGAAGACCCTAAAACATTGTTTAAGGCACAAATACCTATATTAGAAGAAGCAGATGATGATTTAGCAGAAATGGATGACTATAGGGTACTAAAGGATCAAGGAAATAGTGTTGCAAGAGAGGATCGGATGAAAAATTCTTTAGGAGAAACAGCTCCTAATAAGATGCTAGAAAAACCAAAAGAAGAAAAAGAAGTAGCAGTAACATCAAAGGATGTAAAAGTAGAAAATAAAGAAAAGGAAAAGATTAATAATATTACAGAACCTATTCCTATTGTAAGTTCTCCAGTAAAGATGCCAAATAAAGTGGCTTTGAGTGGGAGTGAACCTATTGTTTTTATTTATCATACACATGCTACTGAATCGTATATGCCTGAATCAGTAGGGAATTTTCATTCTTTAAAAAGAAAATTTACAGTAAGAGCAGTGGGGGATCAATTAACATCCTACTTGACGAATAAAGGTTATAATGTAATGCATAATGATATGGTTCATGATTATCCATCCTACCAACAATCTTATATAAGAGCGGCAGATACGTTAGAAACAAATTTGGATAAAAATCCTTCCTTGAAAATTATATTTGACATTCATAGAGATGCTGCACCGAATAATAGTAGTGCTAGAGAGAATAGCTATGTAACGATCAATGGTGAAAAAGTTGCAAAGTATAGTATTGTTGTAGGTGCAAAAAATGAAAATGTAGAGAAATTATTAACCTTTGCTGAGTATATAAAAGCAAGAAGTGATGAATTATATCCAGGACTAGCCAAAAAGACCATCACCAAACCTTATCGATTTAATCAATTTAATTCTGACTATTATGCCCTTATAGAAATCGGAAACACTGCTAATAATATAGATGAGGCTATGAGAACAACAAAATATGTAGCTAAAGTGTTAGATCAAGTGATTAAAGATATAAAAAAATAATATGGTGATAAAAATGAGTAGGATAGAAAGAAAAAAATTACAAAAAAAAGATAAAAATAAAACGGGAAGAAAATTGATTTGCATGCTGTTTATATTTTTCTTATTAATCAATGGTATTTTGATTGTAGATCATTCTTTTAGAGTAATGATGATGATTGAGGAACCAAAAGCTTTTGAACATAAAAAAATAAATGAGCAAGTACATAAAATATGTTTTTGTGGAGAAATTTTCTATGTAGATGAACAAAAGCTTCATAGTATGTATGTAGCTGTCAAAAACGAAACCAAAGATTTTGTAGAAATATTAAAAGAAAAGAAAGAGGTAATTTGTAAGGAATGGTAAGAAACAGCCGAGTTGATAGCTCGGCTGTTGTTGTTATAAATTCTTTACAAAGAAGAACTCTATACGAGCAAAATGAATTATGATATAATGTTAAAGATTACCGTATGTGTATAGAGGAGGAGTAGGAATGAGCAGTAATCGTCAACAAAAAATACGAAATTTTAGTATTATTGCCCATATTGATCATGGTAAATCTACCCTTGCCGATAGATTGATAGAAAAAACAGGCTTGCTTACGCAAAGAGAAATGAAAGATCAAATACTAGATAGTATGGATTTAGAAAGAGAAAGAGGAATAACTATCAAGCTTCAAACAACTCGTTTGGTTTATAAGAGTAAAGCGGGTGAAGAATATATACTGAATTTGATAGACACACCGGGGCATGTGGATTTTACTTATGAGGTATCAAGAAGCTTAGCTGCTTGTGAAGGGGCTGTATTAGTAGTAGATGCAGCTCAAGGTGTAGAGGCACAAACTTTAGCAAATGTTTATTTAGCTCTTGATCAAGATTTAGAAATTGTACCTGTTATCAACAAAATTGATTTACCTGGTGCTCGACCAGAAGAAGTGAAAAGTGAGATCGAAGATATTATTGGTATTGATGCAAGTGATGCACCATTGGTTTCAGCAAAGGCAGGATTAAATATTGAACAAGTCCTAGAGGAAATTGTGAATAAGGTTCCAGCTCCAAATGGTGATGAGGAAGGGATACTAAAAGCATTAATATTCGATTCTTATTATGATAGCTATAAAGGTGTTATCGCTTATGTACGAGTGAAAGAAGGAACTGTAAAACCAGGAGATAAGGTTTTGATGATGGCTACTGGCAAAAAATTTGAAGTAAATGAAGTAGGTGTATTCACGCCAGGACCCATGAGTGTAGGAGAATTGAAGGCTGGAGATGTTGGTTATATAACAGCAAGTATAAAAAATGTAGCAGATACACAGGTGGGAGATACCATTACGAGTGCCCAAAATCCTACGGATGAACCCTTACCAGGATATAAAAAAGTAGTACCTATGGTATATTGTGGTGTATATCCAGCAGAAGGCGAAAAGTATGAAAATGTAAGGGATGCATTAGAAAAATTAAAAGTAAATGATGCAGCTTTAGATTTTGAACCCGAGACTTCTAATGCTTTAGGATTTGGTTTTAGATGCGGATTTTTAGGTCTTCTTCACATGGAGATTATTCAAGAACGATTAGAGAGAGAATTTGATTTAGATCTAATTACTACATCACCAAGTGTTATCTATAGAGTGACAAAAACAGATGGAGAAGTTTTGATGATTCAAAATCCAAGTAATTTACCTTCAACCCAAGAAATTGCTTTTATGGAAGAGCCTCTTGTGGATGCAAATATAATGGTTCCAAATGAGTATGTTGGAAACATTATGGAACTGTGCCAAGATCGAAGAGGAAGCATGAAGCATATGGAATATATAGATGAGAGAAGAGTAACTCTTCATTATGAATTACCTTTAAATGAGGTGATTTATGATTTCTTTGATGCATTAAAATCTAAAACAAGAGGATATGGATCTTTAGATTATGAATTTAAAGGATATCAAAGGTCTAAACTTGTAAAAATGGAGATACTATTAAATAAAGAAGTGGTAGATGCATTCTCTATGATTGTACATGAAAGTAAGGCTACCTCTCGTGGTAGGATTGTTTGTGAAAAACTAAAAGAAGTTATTCCACGTCATATGTTTGCTGTTCCGATACAGGCATCTATTGGTACGAAGGTTATTGCAAGAGAAACCATTAGTGCTATGAGAAAAGATGTATTAGCTAAATGCTATGGAGGAGATATATCAAGAAAGAAAAAGCTTTTAGAGAAGCAAAAAGAGGGTAAAAAACGTATGAGACAATTAGGGTCAGTAGAAGTACCACAGGAAGCTTTTATGGCTGTATTGAAATATGATGATAAAAAATAGTCACCACATGGGGTGGCTATTTTTATTAAGAGAGGTGAAGAAGGATGAAAGAAATAGGGTTGTATATGCATATTCCTTTTTGCAAACAAAAATGTTTCTATTGTGACTTTTGTTCTTTTAGTAATCGAGAAAAAGAAATTTCTAGCTATATGAATGCTTTAAGAAAAGAAATAAAATCTTGGGAAGAAAAGTTAAAATCTCATAAAATAAAATCCATATTTATAGGGGGAGGAACACCGTCGATTGTTCCAGTAAAAGAGATGGATAAGATATTGGAAGTGATTCATTCGAAATTTCATATAAGTGAAAACTTAGAATTTTCTATAGAAAGCAATCCGGGAACAATTAATAAAGAGAATCTTACCTATTATTTAAATAATCATATTAATAGACTTAGTATGGGACTTCAATCATGGCAAGATATACACCTTAAAAGGTTAGGAAGAATACATACAAGAGAAGAGTTTTCAAAAAATTTTTTATTAGCAAGAGAAATAGGGTTTAAAAATATTAATGTTGATTTAATGTTTGGGTTACCAAACCAAACAATGAAAGAATGGGAGGAGACTTTGGATCGTATTACTGAGTTGAATCCAGAGCATATTTCAGCCTATAGCTTAAAAATTGAAGAAAATACCCCCTTTTATAAGTCATATGAAAAGGGGCAACTAAACTTACCTACAGAAGAGCTAGATCGAAAGATGTATCATTTTGCAATGGACTATTTATTTGATCATGGGTATGAACATTATGAAATCTCTAATTTTGCAAAGAAAGAAAAAGAATGTATACATAATAAAGTCTATTGGAATAATGAAGAATATATTGGGTTTGGTTTAGGTGCTCATTCTTATTTTAATAAAAAGAGATTTTCAAATACCATGGCTATGGAAGAATATCTAAATAATATTTGTAAAAACACAACCCCTTGTGCATTTGAAGAAAATATTTCAAAGAATGATGAAATTGCAGAGACTATGTTTTTAGGTTTAAGAATGATGCAAGGTATTCATATAAAATCTTTTAAGGAGCGGTTTGGATGCACTCCTTTTGAAATTTATAAAGAAGAGCTTTTAAACTTCCAAAAATTAGGATTATTGTATACAGATGATCAATACATAAGATTAACAAGAAAGGGAATTGATTTATCTAATCAGGTTTTTATAGCTTTTTTGCCAAATTAAAAAAATAATAAAAAAAGGATATTGACAAATGATTTCATTAATGATAATTTAAAAACATAATAGTTTAGCACTCATTAGATGAGAGTGCTAACAAATAGGAGTGATATTATGGAGCTGGGAGAAAGAAAATTAAGGATTCTGCAGGCCATAATAAGAGATTTTATTTCTACAGCTGAACCTATAGGCTCAAGAACCCTGATGAAAAAATATGATTTAGGAATAAGTGCTGCGACTATCCGGAATGAGATGGCAGATTTAGAAGAAATGGGCTTTTTGCATCAACCGCATACTTCTTCAGGAAGAATTCCATCTGATAAAGGGTATAGGTTGTATGTAGACAGTTTAATGATTATGGATCAATTAGCTCAAAAACAGAAACAGGCTATAAGAAAGAGTTTCATAGAATCTGTAGGAGAGTTAGAGCAGATTATCACTAGCACTTCAAAAATTTTGTCTCAAATGACAAGATTAACTTCTATTGTTTTATCTCCACAGTTTGAGCAAAGTAAGTTAAAGTCCGTTCAATTAGTTTCAATTGATGAAAAAAATGTGTTATTAGTAGTCATATCACAATCAGGTATTGTAAGAAATGCAGTCTTAAGAATTGATGAAGGATATACGCTAGAAAGCTTAATGATTGTATCTAAAATATTAAATAGTAAATTAAAGGGACTAACAATAGGAGATATTAACTTTTATGTAGTTGAAAACATAAAAAAGGAAATAAAAATGCTTCATTCACTTATTGATGCAGTACTTCCTGTTTTATTAGCAATATTAGAAGACATGTTGAATGTACAGCTATATTTAGATGGCATAACAAATATTTTTCATTTACCAGAGTACCATAATATTGAAAGAGCAAGATGTTTTATGGAAATGTTAGACCAAAAAGATCAAATTACGGAATTATTAATGAATAGTAAGGATGATTTAGATATTACTATTGGGAAAGAAAATAAACATGAAGAAATGCAAAGGTGTAGTTTAGTAACAGCAACCTATAAGGT
The DNA here is from genome assembly GCA_025210395.1 of Marinisporobacter sp. Classification (GTDB taxonomy): domain Bacteria; phylum Bacillota; class Clostridia; order Peptostreptococcales; family Thermotaleaceae; genus Crassaminicella. The sequence goes on along the minus strand of JAOARV010000020.1, from coordinate 38,499 downwards.
AAATGGATTGATTGTGGGGAAAATCGGTGTAATTGGACCTACGAGGATGAATTATGACCATATTATTTCTGTTGTAGATTGTGTAACAAAAAATCTAACAGACTTATTAGATGAGCGCTAAAAGAGAATATAGATAGGAGTGCAAAATGTCCTTATTTTGCACTATATCTATGTCTTTTATCATAAAATTTACATATTAAAATACTATCTTAGGTAGGTGAAAATAATGGAAGAAAGTAATTTCCATGAAGAGAAAAATGACGAAAATGTAGACAATAATTTAGATGCTACAAAAGAAGAATTAAAAGAAGTATCTCAAATGGAAGAAGGTAGCATAGATCTTAAAAAGCTACAAGAAGAAAAAGAAGAATTAAATAGTCAATATTTAAGAATGACAGCTGATTTTCAAAATTATAAAAAAAGAGTAGAAAAAGAAAAAAGTGATATTTATCAATTTGCAAATGAAAAATTGATAGTAGATTTACTTCCCATTGTAGATAATTTCGAAAGAGCTGTAAAATCTTATAAAGATGAAGGAAAAGATGAATCCTTTACCCAAGGGGTGGAAATGATTCTACAGCAGTTTTTAGATGTAATGAAGAAAAATGGAGTAGAAGAAATTGAAGCTTTAGAAAAAGAATTTGACCCAAGTTTTCATCATGCTGTTATGCAGGAAGAAAGTGATAAATATGAAAGTAATATCGTAATAGATGTTTTCCAAAAGGGATATGTTCTTAATGGAAAGACGATTCGACCAAGTATGGTTAAAGTTGTAAAATAAAAAATTATACATAAATATGAAGGAGGAAATCATACAATGAGTAAAATAATTGGTATTGATTTAGGAACAACTAACTCATGTGTAGCAGTATTAGAAGGTGGAGAGCCAGTTGTAATTCCAAATGCTGAAGGAAATAGAACAACACCATCTGTTGTTGCATTTACTAAAAATGGAGAAAGACTTGTAGGGGAAACAGCAAAAAGACAGGGAATTACAAATCCTGATAAGACAATTATGTCTATAAAGAGAGAAATGGGTACTGATCATAAGACAACTATTGATGGAAAAGATTACTCACCACAAGAAATTTCAGCAATGACCCTTATGAAGTTAAAAGCAGATGCTGAAAGTTATTTAGGAGAAAAAGTTACAGAAGCAGTTATTACTGTTCCTGCTTATTTTACAGATAGTCAAAGACAGGCTACAAAAGATGCTGGAAAAATTGCAGGTCTTGAAGTAAAAAGAATTATCAATGAGCCTACAGCTGCCTCTTTAGCATATGGACTTGACAAAGAAAATGAGCATCAAAAGATTATTGTATTTGACTTAGGTGGTGGTACTTTTGATGTTTCAGTTTTAGAACTTGGAGATGGGGTATTTGAAGTATTAGCAACTCATGGAAATAACCATCTTGGTGGAGATGACTTTGACCAAGTAATCATAGACTTCTTAGCTGAGAGTTTTGGGAAAGAGCATGGTGTAGATTTAAGAAAAGATAAAATGTCTCTTCAAAGATTAAAAGAAGCTGCTGAAAATGCAAAGAAAGAGTTATCAAGTACACAAACAGCAAATATCAACTTACCATTTATTACAGCTACAGCAGCAGGACCATTACATTTAAATATGGATTTAACAAGAGCGAAATTCAATCAGCTTTCAGCTAGTTTAGTAGAAGCGACGATGGAGCCAACAAGAAAAGCATTAAGTGATGCAGGGCTTTCAACAGGAGAGGTAGATAAAGTGATCTTAGTTGGAGGATCAACAAGAATTCCAGCAGTTCAAGAAGCTGTTCAAAAACTTACAGGAAAAGCCCCTCATAAAGGAGTAAATCCTGATGAATGTGTAGCAATTGGTGCTGCTATTCAAGCAGGTGTATTAACTGGAGAAGTAAAGGATGTATTATTACTTGATGTAACGCCATTATCTTTAGGAATTGAAACGCTAGGAAGTGTATTTACAAAACTGATTGAGAGAAATACAACAATTCCTACAAGAAAGAGTCAAGTTTTCTCTACTGCAGCAGATAATCAAACAGCTGTTGATATTCATGTATTGCAGGGAGAAAGACAAATGGCAGGTGATAATATTACATTAGGTAGATTCCAATTAGGTGGAATTATGCCAGCTCCAAGAGGTGTTCCTCAAATTGAAGTAACTTTTGATATAGATGCTAATGGTATTGTAAATGTTAGTGCAAAGGATAAAGGAACAGGAAAAGAGCAAAAAATTACAATTACTGCATCAACCAATTTAAGTGATGAAGAAATAGAGAAAAAAGTAAAAGAAGCTGAACAATTTGCAGAAGAAGATCAAAAAAGAAAAGATGCAATTGAAGCAAAGAATAAAGCAGATACAATGGTTTATGAAACAGAAAAAGCATTAAAAGAAGTTGGAGATAAAATCAGTGCAGAAGAAAAAGCAAATGTTGAAACGAAGCTTGAAGCCCTTAAAAAAGCTTTAGAGAGTGACAATGCAGAAGAGATTACAAAGGCAACAGAAGAATTAACAACTGCTTTCCATGCATTGTCTCAAAAGATGTACCAAGAAGCTGCACAGCAAAATCCAGGTGCTGCTGAAGGTCAAAATCCAGAAAATAATCAGGATGATAATGTCGTAGATGCAGATTATGAAGTTGTAGATGATGATAAATAGATCAAAAGGCACCCGAAAGGGTGCCTTGAAAATATGAAAAAGTCTTGCTAAAAATATATATTTCTCATATAATGGTTTATAGTTTGTAACACTCACAAAACCCGGTTAGAGAGGCGGTGAGAAGAATGTCTAAAAGAGATTATTATGAAGTTTTAGATGTAGATAAAGGTGCTGATGAACAAACAATAAAAAGAGCCTATAGAAAACTAGCTATGAAATATCATCCAGACAGAAATCCAGGAAACAAGGAAGCAGAAGAAAAATTTAAAGAAGCCAATGAAGCTTATGAGGTATTAAGTGATCAAAACAAAAGAGCAAGATATGACCAATTTGGTCATGCAGGTGTAGATGGAAATGCTCAAGGTGGATTTTCAGGAGGAGCTGGATTCGGTGGATTTGAAGATATATTTGGTGATATTTTTGATATGTTTGGAGGCGGATTTTCAAGCTCTAGAAGAAAAGCAGGCCCACAAAAGGGTGCTGATTTAAAATATGAGTTAGCTATAGCCTTTGAAGAGGCTGCATTTGGTGCAGAAAAAGAGGTAACCATCAAAAGACATGAAAAATGTAGTACATGTGATGGTACAGGAGCAAAGTCTGGAACAAGTAAAAAAACTTGTGGTAAATGTAATGGAACTGGTGAAATTCGCTATGCAACGAGAACACCACTTGGTCAATTTGTAAATGTAAAGCCTTGTGATGCATGTAATGGAGAAGGTCATATTATAGAAACACCTTGTGAAAAGTGTCATGGAACAGGAAAAGAATTAAAGCAAAAGAAAATACAAATTAAAGTTCCAGCAGGCGTAGATACAGGTTCTGTCATTCCTCTAAGAGGAGAAGGTGAGCCAGGAGAAAAAGGTGGACCAAATGGGGACTTATATATTGTTTTAAGAGTAAAACCGCATGAAATCTTTAAAAGAGATGGAAATGATGTGGTTTGTGAGATTCCAATTACTTTTGTACAGGCAACATTAGGAGATGAACTAGTTGTTCCTACATTAGATGGAAAAATCAAATATAGTATTCCAGAAGGAACACAAAGTGGAACAATCTTCAGAATAAAAGGCAAAGGAATACCAAGTTTAAGAGGCTATGGAAGAGGGGATCTTTACGTAAAAATTATTGTAGAAATTCCTAAAAAATTAAATGAAAAACAAAAAGAATTATTAAGACAATTTGCAGATATAATGGGCGAAGATGTACACGAACAAAGAAAATCATTTTTTCATAAAGTAAAAGACGTTTTTGGTATTTAATAAAAACACCCAGTTCTAGCTGGGTGTTTCATTGTATTTTAGTATGTTAAAATTTCTGGTAAATATAAATATAGTAGGGTATAATAACAGATAAAGTGAAAAGCACGGAGGTTTTGGATATGAAATGGATAGAAGTAAAAATTAAAACGACTACAGAAGCACTAGAAGCAGTAGCCAATATTTTATATGATGTAGGAGTAGGTGGTGTAGCCATAGAAGATCCTAATGATCCTATCTTTCAACAAAAGGAAAGTGGAGACTGGGATTATATGGATGAATCAATCTTAGAAAGTGATTTTGAAGGAGCTATTGTAAAAGGATACCTTCCTGAGAGTGAAGATTTATTAGATAAAATAGAGTTAATTAAACAAAGTATAGAAAAAATACCACAATATAATTTGGACAAGGGATTAGGAGAGGTGACAACCTCAGAGGTATATGAAGAGGATTGGGCCAATGCATGGAAAAAATATTACAAGCCTAAAAAAATAGGAGAGCAGGTAGTAATCAAACCATCTTGGGAAGAATATACACCATCACCTGATGATATTGTTGTAGAACTTGACCCAGGTATGGCATTTGGTACAGGAACTCATGAAACGACCATGATGTGTATACAGAATTTAGAGAAATATGTAAAGGATACATCAACGGTATTTGATATTGGCTGTGGTAGTGGAATCTTATCTATTGTAGCAGCAAAGCTTGGAGCAAAAGAAGTCATTGGTGTGGATTTAGATGAAGTAGCTGTAAAAGCATCTAAGCAAAATGTATTAGATAACCGTGTAGAAGATACTGTTACCATTAAGCATGGTAATCTAATGGATGTAATCAATGGACAATGTGATATTGTTGTGGCAAATATTATTGCAGATGTAATCATCTATTTATCTGATTTTATAAAAGACTTTATGAAAGAAAAGAGTGTTTTTATTGCATCAGGTATTATTCTTGAAAAAGTAGATGAAGTGGTTAATGCTTTAGAAAAGAATGGGATGGAAATTGTAGAGGTAAGAAGACAAGGGGAATGGGCAGCTATTGTCTCGAAATCAAAGGGAGATCAAAGGAATGCATAGATTTTTTGTGGATGAGAAAAATATCTCAGAAGACAATAAAAAGATTATTATAGATGATCCTGAAGATGTAAAACATATAGGAAAGGTTTTAAGGCTTGTTGAAGAGGATTGTCTAGAGATTTGTAATGGAAATAATCATGAATACATAGGAAAAATTATATCTATATCAAAAACACAAATAATATTAGAAATCCTTGAAGAAAGAAGTTCAAGTACGGAACCTAAAATACAGGTAACCCTTTTTCAAGGAATTCCTAAATCTAGTAAAATGGATATGATCATACAAAAATGTACCGAATTAGGAATATGTAAAATTGTTCCTCTTATAACAGAAAGAACAATTGTGCAAATAAAAGATAAAAAAGCTGAAATGAAAAAAATTCAAAGATGGCAAAAGGTCGCAGATTCAGCAGCGAAGCAATGCAAAAGAGGTGTTATTCCTAAAGTTACAGAACCTATTTCTTTTGAAAAAATGATTGAGGATGTATCAGACTATGATTTGAAGATTATACCTTATGAACAAGAACGAGAAGTAGGGCTTAAAAATATTTTAAATGACAATAAAGAATATAAGAAAGTAGCTATTATTATTGGACCAGAAGGTGGATTTGAGCAAGAAGAAGTTGTAAAAGCTCAAAATGCTGGAGTAACACCTATTACTTTAGGTTCGAGAATACTAAGAACAGAAACGGCTGGATTTGTAGCTTTAAGCATATTCATGTATGAGATAGGCGATTTAGGAGGCATATAGATGAAAAAAGTAGCATTTTATACCCTTGGCTGTAAAGTAAATCAATATGAAACAGAAGCTATGGGCGAGATGTTTGAAAAAAAAGGATATGAAATTGTAGATAGTACAGAGCTTGCAGATGTATATGTAATTAATACCTGCACTGTTACAAATCTAGGAGATCGAAAGTCAAGACAATTCATTCGTAGAGCCAAAAGAAAAAATCCTAAAGCAGTTATTGCAGTTGTAGGATGTTACTCTCAAACATCACCTGAAGAAGTATCATCTATTGAAGGGGTGAATATTGTTTTAGGAACAAATGATCGAAAAAAAATTGTTGAGTATGTAGAAGGTATACAAGAAGAAGATGAAAAAATCAATGCAGTAGGTAATATTATGGAAATAGAAGAATTTGAAGAAATGACCATAGGGGAAATAAAAGGCAAAACTAGGGCATATCTTAAAATTCAAGAGGGCTGTAATCAATATTGTACCTATTGTATTATTCCATATGCGAGAGGACCTATTAGAAGTAGAAGGGAAGAAGATATTGTAAAAGAAGTGCAGAGACTTGCGAAAAATGGATTTAAGGAGATTGTCCTTACAGGAATTCATGTAGCTTCCTATGGAAAAGATTTAGAGAATACTTCTTTATTAGATGTAATTCTTAAAGTCCATCAGGTCAATGGGATTGAAAGAATTCGGTTAAGCTCTATTGAACCAACCATTATGACGGAGGATTTTGTAAGAACCCTTGCAGGTCTTAAAAAAGTTTGTTCGCATTTTCATTTATCTCTTCAAAGTGGATGTGATGAAACCCTTAACAGGATGAATAGAAAATATACAACAAGGGAATATAAACTTATTGTAGAAAGAATAAGAAAATATATACCGGATGTATCTATTACAACAGATATTATGGTAGGATTTCCTGGAGAAACAGAGGAAGAATTTGAAAAAACTATGAAATTTGTGGAAGAAATCGGATTTGGTCAGGTCCATGTATTTAAATATTCCAAAAGAAAAGGAACGCCAGCAGCGAAATTTGAAAATCAAGTATCTCCTCAAGTTAAAAATATGCGAAGTGAAAGGTTAATAAACCTGACAAAAGAAAGTTTAATAGAGTATCATAAAAAATTTCTAGATACACAAAGGACGGTTTTATTCGAAAAGGAAAGTAATGAAATGGAAGGACATTATGAAGGGTTAACGGATAATTATATCAGAGTATTTTGTCCAGCTAAAGAAAATATAGAAGGAAAAATAGTAAAAGTAATACTGGATCAATTATCAGGTGAAGCTATGATTGGAAAAATAGCTAATCAATAGAAGGATTTTTTTTTCTTGTGTTGAATAAGTTATGGTGAAAGGCGTGTAAAGGAGGTGACAGGAATGGCTGATTGTATTTTTTGTAAAATAGCATCTAAAGAAATTCCATCAAAAGTGGTATATGAAGATGATTGTATGATGGCTTTTCATGATATAGAGCCTCAGGCACCAACTCATGTGGTTGTTATTCCAAAAGAGCATATAGCTTCTTTAGATGAGATTTCTAAAGAACATAAGAATCTTTTAGGACATATTCTCCTTTGTATAAAAGACATTGCAAAAGCATTAGATTTAAAAGAAGGGTATAGAATTGTAAGTAATTGTGGAGCACTTGGAGGTCAAACTGTAGGGCATATACATTTTCATCTCTTAGGAGGAAGACAACTTCAGTGGCCTCCAGGTTAAAAAAAGTTGCATAAATTGTTAATTTAATGTATAATAACATAGTGCTATTTCGGAAGTCTAAGTATTTTTGTTTTAGAGTTCCACGAGCACGGCACAAGTTTGCTAGCGGAGGGAGGGAGAACTATTATGTCAACAGAAATAAGAATCGGAGAAAGCGAAACTCTTGAAAGTGCTCTTCGCAGATTCAAGCGCTCATGTGCAAAAAGTGGTGTTTTATCAGAAGTTAGAAAGAGAGAGCATTACGAAAAGCCTAGTGTAAAACGTAAAAAGAAAGCAGAAGCTGCTAGAAGAAATAAAGCTAAAAAAAGATTCTAAATAAAATCTTAAAAAAAAGAGGTATGACACATGGCTCTTAAAGAGAGATTAATGGCTGACTTAAAGGCAGCTATGAAAGAAAAGAATAAAGTAAAAAAATCTGTTATAACAATGGTGAGATCTGCCATAAAACAATACGAAGTTGATAATAGAGTAGAGCTTGATGATGAAAGTATTTTAGAGATCATATCCAAACAAGTAAAACAAAAAAAGGATGCTATTGAAGAGTTTGCTAAGGGAGGAAGAGACGACCTAGTAGATGAAGCAAAAGCTGAAATAGAAGTTTTAATGGACTATTTGCCAGAACAATTAACAGAAGACCAAGTTTCAGAGATTGTTAGCAAAGTAATCGAAGAGATTGGTGCAAATAGTATGAAAGATATGGGTAGAATTATGGCAGCAGTAATGCCTAAAGTAAAGGGTAGAACTGATGGTAAAACCGTAAATAAAGTTGTTAAACAAATTTTATAATAAAAACCTAAGCATAGCTTAGGTTTTTATTTTTTTTCCACAAAATGTTTTTAAAAAGGGAAAAAGTGTAATATACTATAGATATGCAATAACAGACTATTATAAAGGGAGGTGAGGGATTGAGAAAAAACCATATAAGAATTATATTCTTTATGATTTTTTGCATGCTTTTTAGCATATATAGTTATGCTGAAAATGAAAAGAAAGTATATGTTATTCCTATCAAAGGAGAAATAAATCCCGCTGTAACACAGTTCGTAAAAAAATCAATAAAAAATGCAGAAAATGATCCTAAGTCTGTAGGGATTATCTTTGAAATCGATACGTTAGGAGGAATGATCAAAGAAGCTATAAAAATAAGGGATGCCATTATGACTACACCGCTAAGGACTATTTCTTTTGTGAATAAAAAAGCTGAATCAGCAGGAACGCTTATTACTATATCGTCAGAAAATATTGTTATGAGTAGTGGTAGCACTATAGGTTCCGCTGAAACGATTCCATATACAGAAAAGAATATTTCCTATTGGAAGGGAGAATTAAGAACTACTGCAGAGCAAAGAGGAAGAAATACAAGATTAGTTGAAGCAATGGCGGATAGGCGTATTGAGATAAAAGATCCTCAAAATCCAGATAAATATATTGTAAAAAGGGGAGAACTTCTTAATTTAACAACGAAAGAAGCAGAAAAATTAGGATTTTTAGATTTTGTAGGGAATAGCTATGAGGAAATTTTAAAAGAATTCGATATTCAATATGCAGAAATCATAAATATAGAAGCAGATTTTAAAATGACTATTGCTCAAATGGTTTCTAGCTCTATTTTTCTTCCCATTCTTTTAAGCATAGGGTTTATAGGATTTCTTGTAGAATTTTTTACGCCTGGCTTTGGAATAGGTGGCACTTTAAGTATTATTGCTTTTACGGCTTTCTTTGGGGGGAGTATGTTAGCTGGAAATGCAAGCTTTGTAGTGATTTCTATTTTCCTTGCTGGTGTGATTCTTCTCTTAATTGAAGTCTTTGCCCCAGGATTTGGTGCCCCTGGTATTGGAGGAATAGTATGTATTGTTATTAGTATCATATTATCTTCAGATTCTATTATTCTTGGAATTACATCTTTAGGGATTGCTTTAATACTAACCCTTATTGCTGCTATGTTATTATTGAAATATGGACCAAGGAATCAATATTTTGACAAAATTATTCTTGGAACATCTCTGAAAAAGGAAAAAGGGTTTGTATCTAATGTTACCCAAAAAGAAATGTTAGGATTAGAAGGAATCACCATAACGCCTCTCCGTCCTTCTGGAGCAGTGAGAGTAGATGATCAAAGGATAGATGTAGTTACAGAAGGAGAGTTTATAGAGGTAGGTATGAAGGTGAGAATTATTAAAGTAGAAGGTAGGAAAATTGTAGTAAAAAAAATAAATTAGGAGGTAGTGAAAAATGTCACCAGTGATTGGTATTGGGATTATAGCTATTGTAGGTCTTTTATTAGTAGGGATTCTTTTGAGTTTTATCCCTGTAGGGTTATGGATTACAGCATATTTTTCAGGAGTTAAAATAGGGATTTTTACTTTGATTGGTATGCGTTTTAGAAGGGTATCTCCATCAAGAATTGTAAATCCTCTTATTAAAGCCACAAAAGCAGGACTAGACTTAGATATTGATAAATTAGAAGCTCACTATCTTGCAGGAGGAAATGTAAATAGTGTAGTAGATGCCCTTATTGCAGCTCAAAGGGCTGATATCTCTTTAGAATTTGAAAGAGCAGCAGCTATTGATTTAGCAGGTAGAGAAGTTTTAAGTGCTGTACAGGTAAGTGTTAATCCAAAAGTTATAGAAACACCAAAGGTTGCAGCTGTTTCTAAGGATGGAATAGAAGTGATGGTAAAAGCAAGAGTTACTGTAAGAGTAAATATTGAAAGACTTGTGGGTGGTGCTGGAGAAGAAACGATTATTGCTAGAGTTGGAGAAGGAATCGTAACAACTGTAGGTAGCTCTGATACCCATAAAGGCGTGTTAGAAAATCCTGATTTGATTTCAAGAACTGTTTTAGCGAAAGGATTAGATGCAGGTACTGCTTTTGAGATCTTATCTATTGATATTGCAGATGTAGATGTAGGAAGAAATATTGGAGCACAACTTCAGACAGAACAAGCAGAAGCAGATAAAAGAATTGCTCAAGCAAAAGCAGAAGAAAGACGAGCTATGGCTGTTGCTAAAGAGCAAGAAATGGTTGCAGCCGTTCAAGAAATGCGTGCAAAAGTTGTAGAAGCAGAAGCAGAAGTACCAAAAGCTATGGCACAGGCTTTAAGAAATGGAAAACTTGGCGTGATGGATTATTATAATATGCAAAATATTATGGCAGATACGAGCATGAGAAAAAATATATCCACATTGGGAAAGGAAGAAGATATGAATTCTCAGGAAAAGAAATAGAGGTAGTAGTTTTTTATTAAAGGATGTGATTGGATGGGTTTTGATGATATTATTCCTGTGCTATGGGTTATTCTATCAATTTTAGGATTAATATTTAAAGATAGAAAGAAAGGTAATAAAAAAGAAGATAAAAAAGATGAAAACAAAAATAAAAAGCATGATCCTAAGGAACTATCCTATATAGAAAAATTTAAGGAGATGGGTAAATCTATAAAAGAAGAGATATCATTTGTTGTAGAAGAAAGTAAGTTGCATGATGTTCATATTGAAAAAAGTAAGGATCATGAAGTGAGAATAAAAAATAATAAAATGCAGGCAGACGAAAAAGAAAGAGAAGAGAAATCGCCATCGCAGATGCATGAGAAAAGAAAAGAAATGCTAAAAACAGAAGAAATAAGAGATGTTATTAATAAAAATGAAATAGGAAAGGAAGGTCTTGTATTCAATCAAAAAAGTATTATAAATGGCATCGTTATGTCAGAAATATTAAAAAAACCTAAATCCTTAAGAAGAAAAGAGCTATGAAAATAAATTTCGTAGCTTTTTTCTTTTTGATAAGAGCTTGAAAATAAAGTAATACAGTATGATTTGAGTGCATAAAATTAATTATAAAGGGGGGAGTCTCTTATGAAAAGCAAAACAAAAGAAATAAGAGAGAGTGTATCAGAATTGTTAGAACTTCCTAAGGATATTATGCTAGATCTTCCTAGAATTACTTTACTTGGAGATTTACAACTATATATAGAAAATCATAAAGGGATTATTGAATATTCTGAGACGAGAATAAGAGTAAATACTAAGAGCGGTGTCATTAGAATAACAGGGAAAGATCTTTCAATAAAGACTATTGTTACAGAAGAGATTATTGTAGTAGGTCAAGTTAAAAATATTGAGTTTATAGAATAAGGGGGGAGAGGTTTTGCTGGTTGTAAAGCTATGGAATTTTTTCAGAGGATATGTTGTCATAAAAATAGAAGGTCTTAGCTTGGAAAAGTTTATAAACTATGCTATTTCAAGAGGAATATATCTTTGGGATATTGTTCGAATAGATTATACAACACTTGAAGCGAAGGTTGGTCTTAAAGGATATAAGGAGTTAAGACATATTGTAAAAAGAGCAGGATGTAAAGTAAGAATCAGAGAAAAAATAGGATATCCTTTTTTTATGCACAAAATTCGTGCAAGAAAAATGTTTACCATTGGATTTGTTGCTTCTATATGCATTATTTTATGTACTACATCGTTTGTATGGAATATTGAAATTACAGGAAATGACAAGATATTAAAAGAAGACATTGAAAAATATTTAACCAATGTAGGTCTATATGAAGGGGTGTTTAAATACAAATTAGATATAGATGATATTGAAAATAATATGATGATTCAAATGAAAAACTTAGCATGGGTAGGAATACAAATCCAAGGAACAAAAGCAATTGTAGAAATTGTAGAAAATGTAGATCTTCCACAAAAAATACCTAAAAATATGCCTTGTGATATTGTAGCTAAGAAAAAAGGTGTTGTTGAAAAATTAATTGCAAAAAATGGTGATGCAATAGTTATGAAGGGGGATATTGTAGAAAAAGGAGAAACCCTTATAACGGGAGCTCTTACAAGGGAAGGGCTAGATAGTAGGTATGTACATGCGTTTGGAGAAGTTTTTGCAAGAACCTATTACGAAGAAAATGATGGCATTTCTCTGAAGAAAATCAGAAAAATTAAAACAGGAAATAAATTCGTGAGAAGAATCATAAAAATTGGCAATAATCAAATTATATTGAGTTTGGGTGAAATACCTTATAATAATGTTATAATTGAGAAAAAGAATAAAAGTCTTTCCAATTGGAGGAAAATTAAGATCCCTGTCGAAATGATTATAGAAGAATATTATGAAGCTATTGATCAAAAGGAAACACTAGATAAAAATACTGCAAAAAAAGCATTAAGGGAAAAAATGACGGTAAATCTTGTGAAAAAGATGCCTGAAAATATAAAAATTTTAAACCAAGATATAAAATTTATTGAAGAAAAGGATAATATTAAGGCAAAACTTACTATTGAAGCATTAGAGCAAATTGGAATAGAGCAAAAAATTCAAACCATTATTAAATAAGGAGGATCATTGATTGGAACAAAAATTAATAGAAAAAAGAATTAGCATGAATGAGATGGATTATACAAAAGAGTTATTTGGTGATTTTGATAGTAATGTCAAAATTATTGAAAATATATTTCATGTAGATATTGTATCTAGAAAAGGTGAAATTGTTATTATGGGAAAGCCTAAAGAAGCTGAAATGACAGAAAAATTGATAAATAGGCTTATTCGTGTACTTCAATCAGGAGAAACATTAGACAGTCAAAAAATTAATTATTCTATAAAACTTATCAAAGAAGGGCAAGAAAATGAAATTGAGAGCTTATTAGAAGACGTTATTTGTATTAGCGCTAAGGGCAAGCAAATAAAACCTAAGACATTAGGGCAAAAAAAATATGCTCAGAGTATAAAAAAGAACGATGTAGTTTTTGGTATAGGACCTGCGGGTACGGGAAAAACTTATTTAGCAATGGCTATGGCTGTAAAAGCATTTAAAAATAAAGAAGTAAGTAAAATTATCCTTACAAGACCAGCCGTGGAAGCTGGTGAAAGCTTAGGCTTTTTACCTGGAGATTTACAAGAAAAAGTAGATCCTTATTTAAGACCCCTTTATGATGCTTTGTATGATATACTGGGTGGAGAAATCTTCTTAAAGTATAAAGAAAGAGGAATGATAGAAGTAGCACCCCTTGCATACATGAGGGGAAGAACATTAAATGATGCTTTTATTATTTTAGATGAAGCACAAAATACTACTAAAGAGCAAATGAAAATGTTTTTGACAAGAATGGGAGTAGGATCAAAGGCTGTTATAACAGGAGATATTACACAAATAGATTTACCAAAAGGAAAAGCATCAGGACTTAAGCAGGCAGTAGATATATTATCTGATGTAGATGGAATAGGCTTTATATTTTTAAATGAAAATGATGTAGTAAGACATGCATTAGTACAAAGAATTATTAAAGCCTATGATCAGTATGATAAGAAAAAGGAAATAGATAATAAGAATAAGAAAAAACGATAGATAAACTTTATTCTCAGTGGATAAACTAGGAGGAAATATGAATGACCCTTTTTAAGTATGTCATGAATAAAATAAAAGAGAGTACTTTTTTTAAATTTTTCAAAAAGAAAACTGTAAATAAAATTGTTGTAGGAGTTGTATTTTTCATTTTTATCTTTTTTAGTATGATCACTAGCCTTATGCCTCAAAAATATGAACTTCAGATAGGACAAACGGCTCCTATAGATCTAAGGGCTCCTAGAGATATTGAAAATCAAATTGAAACCAATAGATTGATTGAAAAGGCCATAGGAGCTGTTGAACCACGAGAAAAAGTGGATCCAATGATACAGATTGATATCAATAAAAAAATCGAAAAATTTTTTACGAATGCTTATGAAGTTCGACAAAATGAAGACCGTACAAATGAAGAAAAATTAGCGTCATTAAAGGAAAAAAATGATATCAGCTTAAGTGATGAAGAACTTACATTAGTTCTTCTAGCTCCTGAGAAACAAATTAAAGGTATTGAAAGCTATGTGTATGAAATTATTACAAGGTTTATGTCTACAGGGATTAAAAAAGAAGATCTTGAAAATGAAAAAGAAGAGATTACCAATTATTTTAAAGGGCTTAAGGATTTTTCAAAGGAGATACGATTACTAGGTAATAAAATTGTAAATACATCTATTCAAGCTAATAGATTCTTAGATGTTGAAAGGACACAGCAAAAGAGAGAAGAGGCAAAAAATAGTGTTGAAAAGGTGATCCTTAAAAAGGGAAGTATTATTGTTAGTGAAGGAGAAATCATTACAAAGGATCAGTTTCAGCTTTTAAAAGATGCAGGAATGACAAAGCAACAAGGAAAGAAGGATTTTTCTTTGCACTTTGGTGTTGCTATTTTAGTCTTGATAGGACAAGGATTACTTGTTGCTTATATGTATGTCTATCATAAAAATCTTATTACATCTGTATCAAAGCTTTATCTAATATTGATTATATTTGTATCTGTGTATTTAGTGTCTAAAACAACTTATGTAATTTCTCCTTATATTGCACCTGTAGCGGGAGCTGCAATGCTTGTAGGAATTTTGCTTGATACAAGATTAGCTATTGCAGTTAACTTAATCATGACAGTCCTTCTTACCCTCAGTAGTGGAAATAATATTGGCTTTTTCATTGTGGCTCTTTTAGGAGGAACCATTGGGGCGTGTAGTGTTACGTATACCCATCAAAGATCAAATATATTTTTATCTGGATTAATTGTAAGCTTTAGCAATATGATGGTTATTGTTGGATTGGGGCTGACGAATCATTATGAATTATCAAAAATCGTGGCAGATGCTTTTTATGGTATATTAAATGGAGTATTTTGTGCTATTTTGACCATAGGATCATTACCATTATGGGAGTCTGCTTTTCAAATCTTGACACCCTTAAGACTCTTAGAATTTTCTAATCCAAATCAGCCAGTCCTTAAAAAATTATTAGTTGAAGCTCCAGGGACTTATCATCACTCTATCATTGTTGGAAATCTAAGTGAACCAGCGGCAGATGCAATAGGCGCCAATGGACTTTTAGCGAGAGTGAGTGCGTATTATCATGATATTGGAAAATTGAAAAGACCTTATTTATTTAAAGAAAATCAATTAACAAGTGATAATCCTCATGACAAGCTTATTGCTAGTGTAAGTGCTATGATTATAACAAGTCATGTGAAAGATGGAAAAGAGATAGGAAAACAGTATAAATTACCTCAAGAAATTATCAATGTTATTGAACAGCATCATGGCAATACATTGGTGAAATATTTTTATCATAAAGCTATGAATGAAGATAGTGTTGAAGAAATAAAGGAAGAAGATTATCGCTATAAAGGAAGAAGGCCCCAATCTAAAGAAGCGGCCATTGTCATGCTTGCTGATTCTGTAGAAGCAGCCGTAAGAAGTATGCCAGAGCCTAATAGTGAAAAGATCAAAAACTTAATTGATAAGATTGTAGGGGACAAGCTTAGTGATGGTCAGTTAGATGAATGTGATATTACTTTAAGAGATTTAGAGAAAATTAAAACGTCTTTCCAAACTGTTTTAATGGGAATTTTCCATGAACGTATAGAATACCCAGAAATTAATACAAAAAAGGTTGAGGTGGAAGAATAAATGGAAATAATGATTGATAATAGACAAAAAAGAGTAGAATTTGATGAAAAAATTGAGAAATTAATACGAAAATCTGTTAATTTATGTTTAGAAAAAGAAGAAGTAAGTAAGGATGTAGAGGTGAGTATATCTTTTGTAGATAATGGAGAAATTCACATATTAAACAGGGATTTTAGAGGTGTAGATAGACCAACAGATGTTTTATCCTTTCCACAATATGAAAATATTAAAGAAATCAATGAACCTACGTGTATAGGAGATATTGTCATCTCTTTAGAAAAAGCAAAAGAGCAAGCTTGTGAATATGAGCACTCCTTTGAGAGAGAAGTGTTGTTTTTAACTGTTCATAGTATGTTTCATCTTTTTGGCTATGATCATGATACAGAAGAAAATAGAAAGATCATGAGAAAAAAAGAGGAAGAGGTATTAGAAGAAATGGGTATACTAAGAAAATAAGAGAGGTATTTTATGCAAGTAAGAAAATTAATAGATAGTTTTAATTATGCTATTGATGGGATTATTTATACCCTTAAGACCCAGAGAAATATGAGAATACATTTTACTATGGCTGTAATGGTACTGTTTTCAAGTTTGTTTTTTGATTTATCTAAGCTTGAAATGCTTGTTTTGTTTTTTACTATATCATTAGTCATTGTGGCAGAAATGATTAATACTTCTATTGAAGCAACAATAGATTTGATTACAAAGGAGTATCATGAATTAGCAAAAATTGCAAAAAACGTGGCAGCTGGGGCAGTGTTTATAGCAGCATTAAATAGTATAGTCGTTGCTTATATTATATTTTTTGATAAATTTAATAGAGTTACAGAGTTGGTTATTCATAAAGTGAGAAAGATACCTATTCATATCACATTTAGTAGTCTTGTGATTGTAAGTTTGGTTGTGATTAGTATAAAAGCATATGTGGGAAAAGGAACTCCTTTAAGAGGAGGGATGCCTAGTGGTCATACGGCTTTGGCCTTTTCTGCACTTACATCTATTGCTTTTATATCTGAAAACACATTAATCATTTCTCTATGCTTCTTTTTAACTATTTTAGTTGCTCAAAGTAGAATCGAAGCAGGGATTCATGATATTTTTCAGGTTATAGTAGGGGCAATTTTGGGCATATTTATTACTGTATTTATTTTTCAAATAATTTATTAGGGGGGAGTAGATGAATACTTCCCTTTTATAGACCGTATTGGGAGGAATTGTTTTGTTTACGTATAATGAAGGGATCAAGCTGATTATACTTATTTTACTACTCTTTTTATCAGGATTGTTTTCAAGTGCTGAAACAGCCTTGACTTCAATGAATATTATTAAAATAAAACAACTTCAAAATAAAGGGAAAAAAGATGCAGAAGTTTTAGAGCGATTAATGCACAAGACACCTAAAATATTAGCGACTATATTAATAGGGAACAATATTGTCAATATTGCTGCTACGGCCATTGCTACAGAACTAACATTTAAATTGATTTCAGGGAAAAATGCAACCGTCTTCACTACTATGGTAATGACCATATTAATATTAATTTTTGGGGAAATAACTCCTAAGACCTATTCTTCTCATTATCCTGAAAAAGTGGCTATGAAGTTAGGAAAGCCATTAGAAATATTGTCTGTTGTTTTTTATCCTATTCTAAAAATTTTAACAACTATTACAAATTTTATTATTAGATTATTTGGTGGAGATATCAAAACAACAAAAGCATTAGTTTCAGAAGAAGAAATAAAAACGTTAGTAGATGTGGGAGAAGAAGCAGGGATTATCGAAAGCGATGAGAGGGAAATGATTAACAGTATTTTTGAAATAGGAGATCTTGAAGTAACAGAAGTAATGGTTCCAAGAATTGATATGATTTATCTTGAAGAAGAAGCTACTTTCGAAGAGACTTTGAGTGTAGTAATGAAATATGGCTATTCTAGAATTCCTGTTATAAAGGATACTATAGATAATGTGGTGGGGATCTTATATGCAAAGGATTTATTAATATACTCAAAAAAGAAACCAGAGGACTTTGATATTTTTAAATTAATAAGAGGAGCCTATTATGTGCCTGAAAGTAAAAAGGTTAGTGATTTATTGAAGGAAATGCAAAAGGAAAAGGTGCATATTGCCATTATATTAGATGAATATGGAGGAACTTTAGGACTTGTTACCATAGAAGATATATTAGAAGAAATTGTAGGAGATATATTAGATGAATACGATGATGAAATAGAATTTATAGAACACTTAGGAGAAAATTCATTAATTGTAAATGCTAAGGTATCTATTGAACAAATCAATGAAATATTAGCAGTAAATCTTCCAGAGGCGGAATACGAATCAATAGGAGGGTTTGTATTTAATTTATTAGGAAGAGTCCCAGTTAAGGGAGATGAGATCGAATTAGGAGATATAAAAATTAAGGTTTTAAATGTACAAAATAGAAGAATTAAACAGTTAGAAATCAAAAAATGAATCATAAAAGATGCTATCAAAAAAAGGGGAGACAAAAATGAAACAAAGACAGCTAATTGAAAATTTAAAGAAAGACCATTTGAAGGAAGTAATAAAAGCAATAGAAAATGAGGATGTTGATAAAGAGCATGCATTAAGAGTAAGCGCTGAGCATGGGTGTATAGATATGGTTCGATATTTAGTGGAAAAAGGGGTAGATCTACATACAGATAAGGATTACCCCTTAAGATGGAGTGCTAGTGAAGGACATATGGAGGTAGTAAAATATTTAGTAGAAAAAGGTGCCAATGTCCATGCAGAAAATGACTATGCATTAAGATGGAGTGCCAATAGAGGGCATAAAGATATAGTCGTTTATTTAATAGAAAAAGGTGCTAATATTCATGCGGATAAGGATTGTGCATTAAAAATGAGTGCTATTAATGGTCATATAGATATTGTGAAACATTTAGTGAAAGCAGGTGCTAATATTCATGCTAATGAAGATATTGCCTTTAGATTAAGTGCTAAAAATGGTCATATAGAAGTTGTAAAATACTTAATAAAGGAAGGTTCAGATCTATATATTGATAATGATTATGCATTAAGATGGAGTGCTGGATTTGGACATATAGATATTGTAAAATATTTAATGGAACAAGGAAATTATGATCATGTGAGATATTCTGATAAAATAGATTCTAAGATGGGGATTATTTTATACTTTAAAGATAAAGATCTAGTGATTACAGACTATTTTACTGGAACTTTAGAAAAATTTGAAAGGGTGATAGAAGAAAACTATAAAGACAATCATGAAAGCTATTATAAACCATATAGGGAGTTTATAGGAAAATGCAAATGAAAAGGAGGTAAATCCATATAGAAATGTTTTCTGTGAAAGCGTTAAGAAAGATTTTTATAACAGGTTTATTAGCATTGATTCCTATTGCTGTGACAATATCTGTGATTATATGGATATTCAATATGGTAGACTCTATATTTAGAGTACCTTTAGAAAAAATTATTGGATTCCGTATTATAGGTATAGGGTTTATTTTAACTATGTTTATTATTTTTGGAACAGGTGTTTTTGCCACAAATTATTTAGGAAAAGAATTTATTCAGTTTATAGAAAGAACATTAAGTAAAATTCCTTTGGTAAATACCTTCTATTTATCTATTAAGCAATTAATTGATACTATTTTTATGAAACAAAGATATGCTTTTAAACGTACAGTCCTTGTAGAGTATCCATCAAAAGGAATATTTACAATAGGGTTTGTTACAGCAGATGTTCCTTTAGAAATTGCAGAAAAGACAGGGCAAAAAATGAAAAGTATTTTCATCCCTACTACGCCTAATCCAACTTCGGGAATGTTTGTTATGATTTCAGAAAAAGAAATTACTTCGCTTAATATTTCTGTTGAAGCAGCTTTGAAATTAGTTGTATCGGGTGGCATTTTACTTCCAGAAGAAAAACAAATAAAATAAGGAAAGGATGAGGGGGACGTGTTGAAAGATAAAAAAACTATAATCCTAGTACTAACAATTTTTATGGCTATTTTTTTAGCTGGTTGTAAAGAGAAAAAAGAAGCGTCTGCTATTATGGAACAAGAGCCAAAAATCGTTGTAAATGATGAAGAGACAAATATTGAAACCATTGATAGTCAAGAGAATCAAGAAGAAAAAAAAGAAGGAGTACCATCACCTATTAGTGGAATCTATACGAGTGAAGAAAATATTCATAAAAGACCCTTTGCTGTCATGCTCGATAATCAAAAACATGCAAGACCTCAAGCTGGGCTAGACCAGGCAGAAGTTATTTATGAAGTTTTAGCAGAAGGATGGATTACAAGATATATGGCTATATTTTTAATCAATGAGCCAGAATTGATTGGACCTGTAAGAAGTGCAAGACCTTATTTTTTAGATAAAGCCATGGAATATGATGCATTATATATTCATGATGGTGGAAGTCCTCAGGCTCTTTCGGATATAAAAAAATTAAAAATGGCAGATATTAGTGCTCAGTCTAGAGGAAAAGATACTTTTTGGAGAAAAAATCATAAAAAAAGACCTCATAATGAATATACAAGTGCTGTTGCCATAAGAAAGGCTGCAAAGAGGAGTGGTTATAGAGAAAATGTAAAATTTGAAACATTAAAGTTTAATGATCAAGAGAAAAGGATCAATGGGAATTCTTTAAAATATGTCAAAATTCCATATGATAAAAATTATAAACCAAGCTTTAAGTATGATGAAGACGAGGAACTTTATTATAGATATATAAACGATAAACCTCATTTAGATGAAAGCTCTAAAAAACATCTAACAGCTCAAAATATTATTATTCAAAAAACTCAAACAAAAGTGATTGATAGTGCTGGAAGAAGAGAAATAAAGTTAGTAGGTAAAGGAGAAGGTTTTTTTATTACAAAAGGACAAATAAGAAAAATTATATGGGAGAAAAATAGCAGAAGAGGAATTACGAAGTTTTTTTATGAAGATAGAGAAGAGATTCGCCTAAATCCAGGGGTTATTTGGATAGAATTAATTCCGAAAAACTTTAAAATCATTACAGAGTAAGAAAGGGTGAAAACTTTTGTCAGAAAAAGAACTATTTCAAGAAGCAGTAAAAGCAAAGGAATATGCTTATGCCCCTTATTCAAAATTTAAAGTAGGGGCAGCCCTTTTAACAAAGGATGGGAAAGTCTACACAGGCTGTAATGTGGAATGCGCATCCTTTGGAGGAACAAATTGTGCAGAAAGAACAGCTATTTTCAAAGCTATATCAGAGGGAAATAAAGATTTTGAAGCGATTGCTATAGCTAGTGATAATGGGATGTTTACTTTTCCATGTGGAATTTGTAGGCAGGTTATTTTTGAATTTGGAAAAGACATTAAAATTATCGTAGGGGATAAAAATGAAGAAATTAAGGTGATTTCCATAAAGGAATTATTGCCATATGGTTTTAGCAGTGAGGATTTAAATCAATAGAAAGAGGGTTAATAGATGAAGTTTAAGTCAGGATTTGTAACAATTATTGGAAGACCTAATGTAGGAAAATCAACACTAATGAATCAGATGATTGGAGAAAAAATTGCAATTATGTCTGATAAACCTCAGACAACTAGAAATAAAATTCAAACTATTTATACAGAAGAAGATTTTCAGATTATCTTTTTAGATACGCCAGGAATGCATAAGCCTAAAAATAAATTAGGTGAATTTATGCAAAAATCTGCTCAACAAACGCTTAATGAGGTAGATGTAATTCTTTTAGTTATTGATGATACGGCGGATATGGGACCAGGAGACAAGTATATTTTAGAAATGTTAAAAAATATTAAAACACCTATAGTTCTTGTCATTAATAAGATGGATAAAATACCTCCTGAAAAATTTGAAAAAATTTATAATATGTATCAAGAGGAAGGGATATTTAAAGATATGATGGCCATATCTGCACAAGAAAATAAAAATGTTCAAAAGCTTTTAGACAAAATTGTAGGATTATTGCCTAAGGGACCTCAATATTTTCCATCAGATATGATTACAGATCAACCAGAAAAGGTGATTGTTAGTGAAATTATACGAGAAAAATTACTTCACTATTTACATGAAGAAGTTCCACATGGTGTAGCTGTAGAAGTAATGAGCATGAAAAAAAGAAAAGATAAAGATATTGTAGATATTAGTGCAACCATTTATTGTGAAAAAAAATCTCATAAGGGAATAATTATTGGGAAAAATGGGAGAAAATTAAAAGGAGTAGGAAAAAGTGCAAGGCAAGATATCGAAAATCTTTTAGGGTCAAAAGTATTTTTGGAATTATGGGTAAAAGTGAAAGAAGATTGGAGAGATCAACAAAATATCCTAAATACTTTAGGCTATAAGCTATAGGAGAATAACAAAATTTACAATGTATACAAACACCCTAATGAAGAAAAAAATAAGATATGAAGCATAACTAAGAGAGGTGACTTAGGGTGTTAGAAAAAATATTATGGAATTTGTTTTTTGCTACAGGAGATATTCATACTTATCTAGATTATAAAAAGGTTGAAGAAATGACAGAAGGAGATGAAAAGGAAGAAACTGTTTTTTTAGATACCTATTCTTTGAGGTGATAGAATGCTTTTAAAGACAGAAGCTGTGGTCTTAAAGCAAAAGAGTTTTGGTGAAAGGAACGCGGTTATTACATTATTTTCTAAAAAATTAGGTAAAATACAAGGCGTAGCAAAAGGATTTAAAAGATCTAAAGGAAAATATTCAGTAGGGACACAACCCTTTTGTTATGCAGAGTTTGTATTGTTTAAAGGAAAAGATTTATATCAGATTTCTCAAGTAGATCTAAAAGACTCTTTTTATAAGCTTAGAGAAAATGTTATAAAATTAACCTATGCTTCATATATATTAGAATTAACGGAAAGTATCATTACAGAGGGACAAACGAACAACCGTTTATTTGATTTATTGGTTGAATATTTACATATTTTCTCAAATATGAATAAAGAATATGCAACCTTAACAAAAGCATATGAGTTAAAACTTTTGATGTATTCAGGTTATAAGCCAGAACTTAACAGATGTGTTAGTTGTGGAAGCATAGAAAATGAAAAGGTTAAATTTAGCGCTAGAGAAGGTGGGCTTTTATGTAGAAATTGTTTAGGTGTTGATCCATATAGTATGAAAATTTCAAGGGTTACGATTAATGTGATGAAATATTTAATGCATAAAGATTTGATTCAAATAGCTAAGCTTAAAATAAAATCTGATGTATTAAAAGAACTAGAAAAGATTGTTAAACACTATATTCAAATACACATAGATAAAAATCAATTTAAGAGTTTACAATTTTTAGACGCTATAAAAGAATAATAAAAAGGATGGTGCTATAATGGAAATTACATTAGAAATGATTGATCAAGTAAGGGATCGAACTGGTGTAAGCTATAAGGAAGCAAAAGAAGCATTAGAAGCAACAAGTGGGAATGTCATTGATGCCATTATTCATATTGAGGAAAGACAAAATACAAAATGGACAGATAATATTTCTGGAGTTGGGAATGAAATCGTAGAAACATTAAAGGAGATTGTTAAAAAAGGAAATGTTACTAAAATTGTATTAAAGAGAGATGGAGATGTGATTATGAATATTCCTGTAACAGCTGGGGCTGTAGGAGCTGTCTTATCTCCACCTATTGCAATGGTTGGAACTTTAGCTGCTTTGGCAACAAAGTGTAAAATAGAAATTGTAAAAACAGATGGTCAAATTGTTGATATTAATGAAATGGCAGAAGAAACATTAGAAAATATGAGAAATACAGCAGGAGATACATTAGGAAGTTTAAAATCAAAAGTAGATGAGTATACCAATAAAGAAAAAGTAGAAAAAAAGGATGAAACCATTGATTTAGATAAAGATCAAGATCAAGAATAAAAAATACACCTTTACAGTATTAGGTGAATATGCTAAAATTACATAAAAACATATTTTGCGATGATAAAGAAAAGTAATCAAAAGACATTATGCTAGAGAGTCGGTGCTGGTGGGAATCCGATATAATCCTTTGATGAAGGGCGCTTTTGAGCAATCAATGGAAGTGGATACATTTGTATCAACTAGGGTGGAACCGCGGAAGGAAACCTTTCGTCCCTTACTATGGGACGAGGGGTTTATTTTTTTTTTAGTAAATAATAAGGAGGATTTTAAATGAGTACAGAGAAAACAATGGACAAAATTGTTGCATTGGCAAAAGGAAGAGGATTTATATTCCCTGGATCTGACATTTATGGAGGATTAGCAAATACATGGGATTATGGACCTATGGGAGTAGAGTTAAAGAATAATGTGAAAAAAGCTTGGTGGAAAAAATTCATTCAAGAATCTCCTTACAATGTAGGACTTGATGCTGCTATTTTAATGAATCCACAAACATGGGTAGCTTCTGGTCATGTAGGAGGATTTAATGATCCACTCCTTGATTGTAAAAAGTGTAAAGCAAGATTTAGAGCAGATAAGTTGATTGAAGATTATTTTAGACAACAAGGAGAAGAAATAGAAGCTGTAGATGGTTGGGCAAATGAAAAAATGGAAAGCTTCATTAGCGAAAAGGGTATAAAATGTCCAGAATGTGGAGAATTAGATTATACAAAGATTAGACAATTTAATCTTATGTTCAAGACTTATCAAGGGGTAACAGAAGATTCCAAGGCAGAAATATTTTTAAGACCAGAAACAGCTCAAGGAATTTTTGTGAATTTCAAAAATGTACAAAGAAGTTCAAGAAAAAAGATGCCTTTTGGAATTGGTCAAATCGGTAAATCTTTTAGAAATGAAATTACTCCAGGAAACTTTACTTTTAGAACTCGTGAATTCGAGCAAATGGAGCTTGAGTTTTTTTGTAAACCAGGAGAAGACATAGAGTGGTTTAATTATTGGAAGGATTATTGTCAAAATTGGTTATTGTCTCTAAACATAAAGGCAGAAAACATTAAGATGAGAGACCATGATGAAGAAGAATTGTCTCACTACAGTAATGCAACAACTGATATTGAATATAGATTCCCATTTGGTTGGGGTGAACTTTGGGGAATTGCAGATAGAACTGATTTTGACTTAAAGCAGCATGCAGAGCATTCAGGAGTTGATTTAAGATATCAAGATCCAGTAACAAATGAAAAATACATACCATATTGTATAGAACCATCTCTAGGAGCTGATCGTGTAACATTAGCATTTTTAGTAGATGCTTATGAGGATGAGGTATTAGAAGATGGAAGTAGCAGAACTGTTTTAAAATTACATCCAGCATTAGCACCATATAAAGTAGCAGTACTACCTCTTACAAAGAAATTAAGTGAAGGTGCTGAAGAATTGTATTCAAAACTGGCTAAAAAATTCATGGTTGATTATGATGTATCTGGAAGTATTGGAAAAAGATATAGAAGACAAGATGAAGTAGGAACACCACTTTGTATCACTTATGACTTTGATACTTTAGAAGATCATGCTGTTACTGTAAGAGATAGAGATACCATGGAGCAAGAAAGAATAAAAATAGAAGATTTAGAAAAATATATTGAAGAAAAAATTTCTTTTTAACATAAGGACTAGATTCTATGGAGACAATAGGGGAGATAACATACGATATTTTCTCTATTGTCTTTTGTTGTAGTATATTTATACTTTACACCTAAAAAACCCTTATAGGTATATCCAAAAGTTATAATAAATATAAAAAATGAAAAAAGTATAGCAAAAATTATAAATGTTTGTTACAATGATATATATAATATAACACAAATAAAATAATAGTATAGCATATTAATAATTCTATAAAAGAGGTGGTCCCTATAGAATTCACAGAACGTCAACAAAAAATTATGAATATTGTAAAGGAAAGTGAACCTATTACAAGTGAACAAATTGCAAAGCTATTAAAAGTTACAAGAGCTACATTAAGACCAGACTTAGCCATACTTACAATGACTGGAGTTTTAGATGCTAGACCAAAGGTGGGGTATTTATATTCTGGAAATCACCCAGTGAATTTAATTTCTGAAGAAATTCACCGTATAAAGGTTAGTGATATAAAAGGTATGCCTGTAGTGGTTGAAGAACAGACTACACTCTATGATGCTATTGTCACATTATTTCTTGAAGATGTTGGAACCATGTTTATAGTATCTAATGGATACCTAACAGGTGCAGTATCAAGAAAGGATTTTTTAAGAAATATTATGGGAGGCACGGATATTAATAAGGTGCCAGTAGGTTTGATTATGACTAGAATGCCCAATATCGTTATGACTTATCCAAATGAAACGGCACTAGAAGCTGCTATAAAGATTATAGAGCATGAAGTGGATAGTCTTCCAGTAGTAGAGAGTTTTAAAGAAAATGGAAAAGAATACTACAAAGTAATAGGAAAAGTATCTAAGACCAACATAACGAAATTATTTGTTGAGCTTGGAAGTCAATAATGGAAGAGGGGGCATAAAAGAATGAATCGCAGACTAGTAGTATATGTAATCTCTGATTCAATAGGAGAAACTGGAGAACAAGTAGTGCAGGCAGCTATTAGCCAATTTGTGTGTAAGGATTGTGAAATAAGAAGATTTCCATATATATCAGAGGAAGAACAGATTATAGAAATTGTAAATGAAGCAAAAAATGAAAAGTCAATGATTGTATTTACCATGGTTATACCAAGCTTAAGAAAAGTCTTGCTTGAAACGACTCAGAAGCATCAGATTATTGCAGTTGATGCCATGACACATATTGTAGAAGCTTTAGAGAAGGCTTTAGAAGAAAAACCTAAAAATGAACCTGGATTAATCAGAAGGCTAGATGAGAAATATTTCAAGAAAATCGAAGCCATTGAATTTGCAGTAAAATATGATGATGGAAAAGATCCGAGAGGATTAAAAAAAGCAGACATTGTTTTAATAGGGATATCTAGAACTTCTAAGACACCACTGAGCATGTATCTTGCTCATAAAAATATAAAAGTAGCAAATGTTCCATTAGTTCCAGAGGTTCCTGTGCCAGATGAATTATTTAAAGTTTCTCCTAGAAAAATAATAGGACTTACAACAAATCCTATAAAGCTTAATGAAATCAGACAAGAAAGATTAAAAGCCTTAGGACTTAAAAATGAAGCAAACTATGCGAGTATGGATAGAATTCTAAAGGAATTAGATTATGCAGAAAGCTTGATGAAAAGAGTAGGGTGTCCAATTATTGATGTAGCTAGTAAAGCAATAGAAGAAAGTGCAGGTATTATTTTGGAAATCATAAAGGAAAATAATTAAGGGATTATAAAATTAAGGTGTACTATAGGAAAGGAGTTTTAGGTGTGAAGAAATATATATATGCTTTTCATGAAGGAAATAAGGAAATGAAATCATTACTAGGGGGGAAGGGAGCTAATTTAGCAGAAATGACTAAGATAGGGCTTCCCGTTCCTCCAGGATTTACTGTTACCACAGAAGGATGTAACCAGTATTATGAAGATGATAAAAAAATTAGGCAACAGATCATAGATGAAGCTTTCGATCATCTTCATGAGTTAGAAAAAAAGATTGATAAAACATTTGGAGATATAGAAAATCCTTTGCTTGTTTCTGTAAGATCTGGTGCTGTAATTTCTATGCCAGGAATGATGGATACGATTTTAAATTTAGGCCTCAATGATGAATCAGTAGTAGGTCTTGCAAAAGCAACTAAAAACGAAAGATTTGCTTATGATAGTTATAGAAGATTTATTCAAATGTTTAGTGATGTGGTTTTAAGCATTCAAAAATATAAATTTGATCACATTTTAGAAAAAGAAAAGGAATTAAGCAATATCCAATTAGATACGGATTTAACGGTTGAAAATTTGAAAAATATTATTAAAGAATATAAAAAAATTGTAAAAAAAGAAACAAGAAAAGAATTTCCACAAGATCCTAAAGACCAGTTACTTATGGCAATTGAAGCTGTTTTTGATTCGTGGAATAATACGCGTGCTATTGTTTACAGACAAATCAATGATATACCAGGACATCTAGGAACAGCCGTAAATGTGCAATCTATGGTTTTTGGAAATATGGGAGATTCATCAGGGACCGGAGTAGCATTTACAAGAAATCCTGCAACGGGTGAGAAAGAAATGTTTGGTGAATTTTTAATGAATGCACAAGGAGAAGATGTTGTAGCGGGAATTAGAACGCCTCAACCTATTAACCAATTAGAAAATACTATGCCTGAGGTATATGAAGAATTTGTAAATGTTGCAAATCTTTTAGAGAATCATTATAAAGATATGCAAGATATTGAATTTACTATTGAAAAAGGAAATTTATACTTATTGCAAACAAGAAATGGAAAAAGAACAACAGCAGCAGCTATTCATGCAGCTGTAGATATGGTAGAAGAAGGAATTATTGATAAAAAAACGGCTGTTATGAGAATTGAACCAAATCAGCTAGATCAATTATTACATCCAACCTTTGAAAAAGAAGTTATGGAAAAAGTGCAAAAAATTACTAAAGGATTACCTGCTTCTCCTGGTGCTGCTACAGGAAAGATTTATTTTAATGCAAGTGATGTGGTAAAAGCTAGCAATGAAGGAGAAAAAGCTATTCTTGTAAGACTTGAAACATCTCCTGAAGATATTGAAGGAATGGTATCATCACAGGGCATTTTAACAGCAAGAGGTGGAATGACGTCTCATGCGGCTGTTGTAGCAAGAGGAATGGGAAAATGCTGTGTAGCAGGATGTGGAGAGATTAAAGTTGATGAGATCAATAAAGTTTTTAAGGTAGATGGGAAGATTTTTAAAGAAGGAGAATACATATCATTAGATGGTAATACAGGTAATGTTTATGGCGGGAAGTTGCCAACAAAAGAACCAGAACTGTCTGGAAAGTTTGCAAAGTTAATGAACTGGGCAGATGATATAAGAACATTAAAGATAAGAACCAATGCAGATACACCAAGAGATGCGCTAACAGCTGTGAAGTTTGGAGCAGAAGGAATTGGCCTTTGTAGAACGGAACATATGTTTTTTGAAGAAGAAAGAATTCCTGCCGTAAGACAGATGATAGTAGCACAAAATGTAGAAGAAAGAATGAAAGCTTTAAATAAATTACTTCCATTTCAAAAAAATGATTTTGTTGGAATCTTTAAAGCTATGGGAGAAAGACCTGTAACGGTAAGATTACTTGATCCCCCTTTACATGAATTTTTACCAAATAACGATGAAGATATAAAAATATTATCTGAACAAATTAATGTTTCGTATAATACATTAAAAGAAATCGTTGAAGATTTGAAAGAATTTAATCCTATGCTAGGACATAGAGGGTGTAGACTTGCTATTACTTATCCTGAAATCTATGAGATGCAGGTAAGAGCAATTATTATGGCTGCAATACAAGTAAAAGAAGAAGAAAAAATTCATATTCAACCAGAGATTATGGTTCCTCTTATAGGGCATGAAAAAGAATTAGAAATTATTAAGGAACTAATTATAAAAACTGCCAATGAAGTAATAGAAGAAAGTAATGAATCTTGTGAGTATAAAATTGGTACAATGATAGAAGTGCCAAGGGCTGCATTAACAGCTGATGATATAGCAAAACATGCAGAATTCTTCTCTTTTGGTACAAACGATTTAACCCAGATGACTTATGCTTTTTCAAGAGATGATGCAGGAAGATTTATTGGAGAATATAGAAAAAAAGAAATCTTTGAAAAAGATCCATTCCAAAGATTGGATCAAAAGGGTGTAGGCAAACTAATGGAAATTGCTACCCAATTAGGAAAGCAAACAAGACCTACTATTAAATTAGGGATTTGTGGAGAACATGGTGGAGATCCAGAATCTATTGATTTTTGTCATAGAATAGGACTAGAATATGTTTCTTGTTCTCCATACAGAGTACCTATTGCAAGATTAGCAGCAGCTCATTCAGCCATTAACAATAAATAAAGGATAAAGGCGTGGAAAAAATTCCATGCCTTTGTTTTTTGGACTTATTAGATAGAGGAATAAAATAAATATTGTGGCATATATATAAATACAAGAGCCTTTTTCTATGTGATTAATAGAAATGATTCTATATAATAGATTTATTTAGAAGATAGATTTTAATAGATCACCTGCCTATGGATGAGAAAAGAGGGATTGGAAAAATGATATTTAGAGAAATTACTGAAATCATGGAGGAGAATCATCTTTCACCATTTGCTACAAAATCAACGCAAACAAAAGGAAGAAAGATATCAGAAGAAGAATGTATGATTCGTACAGAATACCAAAGAGATAGAGATCGAATACTTCATTCTAAGGCTTTTAGGAGACTTAAGCATAAAACCCAAGTTTTTCTCTCACCAGAAGGTGATCATTATAGAACAAGACTTACGCATACGTTAGAGGTAGCACAGATTGGGCGTACTATTGCACGAGCATTAAAGTTAAATGAAGACTTAACAGAAGCTATTGCATTAGGGCATGATATAGGGCATACACCTTTTGGACATAGTGGAGAAAAGATATTAAATATAACTCATAAGAAGGGATTTAAGCATAATGAACATAGTCTAAGAGTGGTAGACTATTTAGAAAGAGGAAAATTAGGATATGGATTGAATCTTACTTATGAAGTAAGAGATGGCATATTAAATCATACAGGAGAGAAGCAACCAATAACTTTAGAGGGGCAAGTTGTAAGGATCAGTGATAGAATTGCTTATATTAATCATGATATTGATGATGCAATAAGGGCAAAGATCCTTAGGTTTAATGATATTCCTAAGGATTGTTTGAATATATTAGGGAAAAATCATAGTGAAAGAATCAACAGAATGATTGTAGATGTAATAAAAAATAGTTATGATAAAAGAAAAATTAGAATGAGTGAAGAAAAATGGGTATATACAAATAAATTAAGAAAATTTATGTTTGCCAATGTATATTTAGATAAAAAGGCTAAAAAAGAAGAAGACAAGGCACAATATATAGTAGAACAGCTATATCATTATTTTTTGAAAAATCAATATAATATACCTGAGGAAATAAGAAAACAAGTAGACTTATTTGGTTTAGAGGAGACCGTGAAAGATTATATAGCAGGAATGTCAGATAGATATGCTATTAATAAGTATTTAGAAATTTATGTGCCTAGTGCATGGAAATGAGAGTTCAGAAAATTATGTATTTTTCTTTTAGGCTAATTATAAGAAGGATTAAAGATACTTATGTCGAATATTGTGATGCATAGAGAAAAAAAGGTGGGCATGTATATAAATGACAGTATTTGTTGATGGTGATGCTTGCTCTGTAAAAAAAATAATTATTGAATGAGTTTAAATAAAGTCATCAACCAGTCTCTAAAATACTTTTATTCTTAAGGGATTAAATTTCATAAGGGGAAGGAAATTTAATAGATATGGAGAAACAATAATAAAAGATAATATAGGTGATGGATATGGGGATTGTATTTGACGAAGGATTAATCGATGAAATAAAGTCGCAAAATGATATTGTAGACGTTATTTCAAAATATATAAATTTAAAAAAAACAGGACAAAATTATAAAGGCTTATGCCCGTTTCACAATGAAAAGACCCCTTCTTTTATTGTTTCAGATGAAAAGCAGTTTTATCATTGCTTTGGGTGTGGAGAATCTGGAGATGTAATTAGCTTTATGATGAAGCTTGAAAATTTAGATTTTATAGATGCTCTTCGCTTACTAGGTGAATGGGCAGGAATAAATATTGATGAAATTTCTACATCTAAGAAGGAAAAAGAAGAAATATATCGAAAGAATAAGATATACGAAATAAATAGAGAAGCAGCTCTTTATTACTATAGAAATTTAGTAAAAGAAAAAAATAAAGGAATAAGCTATTTATTTAATAGAGGACTTTGTATTCAGACGATAAAAAAATTTGGATTAGGATATGCTTCTTGGAAAGGATTAAATGATCATCTTCTTAATAAAGGATATGATCAAGAATCGATTTTTAAAGCAGGATTGGTTTTAGAACAAAAAGATAAAAATGGATATTATGACAGATTTAGAAATAGAGTGATGTTTCCAATTATCAATACAACAGGAAAAGTTATCGGCTTTGGAGGAAGGGTAATAGAAAATAAAGAACCTAAATATCTCAACTCTCCTGAAACGATAGTTTTTAATAAGGGAAATAATCTTTTTAGCCTAAATCTTGCAAAAAACGAAGTAAGAAAGAAAAAACAAATTATCGTAGTAGAAGGATATATGGATGTGATTGGGTTGTATGAAAAGGGGATAAAAAATGTTGTTGCATCTTTAGGAACGGCCCTTACTAAAAATCAAGCCAATTTACTAAAAAGATATGCAAATGAGGTGATTATTGCATATGATGCTGATATAGCAGGGCAAGCAGCTACATTAAGAGGCCTTGATATTTTAAAGGAAGTAGGATGTGGCGTGCGTGTAGTCCGTTTATCTGAAGGAAAAGATCCAGATGAGTATGTTAGAAAGAAAGGAAAAGAAGCTTTTATAAAGGAAGTTGAAAATGCTCTATCTTTAATAGATTACAAAATTATGTTATCTAAAGAAGGAAACAATTTAAAAAGTACTGAAGGAAAAGTGAAATTCGTAAAATCTATTACTCAAATATTAAAAGAATTAAAAAGTCCTGTGGAGATAGACGCCTATATAAAAAAAATAGCGCGAGAATCAGGAATTGCAGAGGAAGCTATAAGTACAGAAATTTATGGAAATACTAAAAAAAATAAAGAAAAAAAAGAGATAGGGAATACTAATAAGTATAGAAGTAAACATGATAGGTATACTAATAAATATAATATACAACCATTAAAACCAATACAAAGGATTGGATATATTGAAGCAGAAAGAGCTTTGTTGAAATTAATTATAAATAATAATAAATTTTTTAAAAGGGTAAAGGAGAAATTATCTTTCGAAGATTTTTTAGACCAATCAAATAGTGAGATTGCAAAACGAATTTATGAATTATATGAAAATACAGATAACTTTGATTTAGAAGTGATTCTGAATCAATTAAATATAGAACAGATTAAAGTACTCCATCAAATTAAAAGTAGTATAGTGCCCGAGGAAAATCTTGATAAAGCCTTAAATGATTATATAAAGACAATTCAAAAGCATAAGCTTGTAGAGAGAAAAATTTATATAGAACAAGAATTGAAAAAACTTGAAAAAGAAGAAAATAAATCGAAAGAGCAGATAGTGAGGATAAGAGAGTTATGTATAGATTACGAAAAGTTACTGAAGGAATTAAAAGAAATATAAGGATGAGCGAAGGGAGGGGAGTATAATGAGCAAGAAAAATCAAAATAAAAAGGTACAATCTGTAAAGAAGCTTATAGAAAAAGGTAAAAAAAGAGGTATGTTAACATATGCTGAAATTATGGATACCTTAGAAGAAATAGATATAGATAAGGAACAAATTGAGCAAGTTTATGACAATTTAGCTGCAATGGGAATAGAGATTGTAGGAGAAAAGAAAGAACGTGTTGAAGAAAAAAAAGAAGAAGAAGAAGAGGAAGTAGTGGAATTAGATATTTCTATTCCAAAGGGGATTAATATAGATGACCCAGTAAGAATGTATCTTAAGGAAATTGGAAAAGTACCGTTACTTTCAGCGACAGAAGAAATTGCTCTAGCAAAAAGAATGGAAAATGGAGATGAAGAAGCAAAAAGAAGACTCTGTGAAGCCAACTTAAGGCTGGTTGTAAGTATTGCTAAAAGATATGTTGGAAGAGGTATGTTGTTCTTAGATTTAATACAAGAAGGAAATTTAGGGCTAATTAAGGCTGTGGAGAAATTCGACTGGAGAAAGGGATATAAATTTAGTACTTATGCAACGTGGTGGATCAGACAAGCTATTACAAGAGCTATAGCTGATCAAGCAAGGACTATAAGAATTCCAGTTCATATGGTAGAAACCATTAATAAACTCATAAGAATATCAAGACAGCTTCTTCAAGAATTAGGAAGAGAACCAAAGCCGGAGGAGATTGCAAAAGAAATGGATCTTCCAGAAGAAAAAGTTAGAGATATACTAAAAATTGCTCAGGAACCTGTATCTTTAGAGACTCCTATTGGAGAAGAAGAGGATAGCCATCTTGGAGATTTTATTCCTGATGATGATGCTCCAGCTCCAGCAGAAGCTGCTGCTTTTTCAATGCTTAAAGAGCAATTAGTTGAAGTTTTAGACACTTTAACACCAAGAGAACAAAAGGTTTTAAGGTTAAGATTTGGTTTAGATGATGGAAGAGCAAGAACGCTAGAAGAAGTGGGTAAAAAATTTGATGTTACAAGAGAAAGAATAAGACAGATTGAAGCAAAGGCGTTAAGAAAGCTTAGACATCCTAGTAGAAGTAAAAAACTAAAAGATTATTTAGAATAAAGATTCGCGTATACGCGAATCTTTATAATTACCAATATTGCCTTTGTGTACCATATTCGATTTTCTTTTGTTTTTCTTCTGTACTTTCTTCTGACTCTAATTGTTCTTGCAAATGATTTACAATTTGATCAGCTGTTTCTTCCCATTGTGGTGTTGTACCACCCCATTCGAAATGGGCTAATTTTTTAATCATATCCTCAGGTTGCTTTTGTGATTTTTTAACATTCATAAAAAAACCTCCTAGACATAATTTTTGTAAGACTATAAAGAATTATGTAGTTAACATTTGGGTTTAGAGGTACTATCATGATGAAGATGAAATAGAAATTTAGAAGAATTAAATATTTTTGGATGTATAAACAACTTTTTTAGTATAAAAATATATTGTAGTGAGAGGAAATATTATGAAACTAACACCTAGATTATT
This sequence comes from Marinisporobacter sp., assembly GCA_025210395.1. Lineage (GTDB taxonomy): Bacteria > Bacillota > Clostridia > Peptostreptococcales > Thermotaleaceae > Crassaminicella. Next base: position 3,733 of record JAOARV010000020.1, on the reverse strand, counting down.
AAATATTGCTAAAATGGTAGCTAAAGGAGCTATTTTAGCGGATATTGGAACAGATCATGGGTATATTCCCGTATACTTAATGAAAAATAAAATTGTAAAAGAAGCAATTGCAGCAGATGTGAATAAAGGACCATTGCTAAGTGCACAAAAAAATATAAAAAGTAATGGACTAGAAGAGTATATAGAAACAAGGCTTGGAAACGGCTTTGAACCTATAGAACCAGGAGAGGTAGATACGGCAATTATAGCTGGGATGGGAGGTCTTTTGATCAGAGATATACTCATGAACCGTCCTGAGGTTACAAAATCCATCAAGCAGTTTATTTTACAACCTATGGTAGCACAAGATGAATTAAGAAGATGGCTCTATGATAATGATTTCAAAATTGTAGATGAGAAATTGGTATCAGAAGATCATAGAATTTATGAAATAATTGTTGCAGAGCATGGACATGAAATCATTGAGGATGAAATATATTTTGAAATAGGAAAAAAGTTGATAGAGCATAAAGATCCTTTATTAGAAATGTTTATCAAAAAGCATATAAAAAAGCAAGAAGATATTATTCATAATTTAATTAATCAAGATACAGATAAGGCAAAGAATAAACTAAAGGAATGTAAAGCAAAGATTCATAAATTTGAGGAGGTGCTCCTATGGCTGAAAAACTAAAAACAGTATTAAGACTTATGGAAGATATAGCACCTTCTTATTTGGCGGAAAAATGGGATAATGTAGGACTTCAGATAGGAAATGATCATAAAGAGATTCAGCGAATTTTAGTAACATTAGAAGTAACAGACTCTATTATTGATGAGGCTATAGCAAAGAATGTAGATATGATTATTTGTCATCACCCTTTAATCTTTAAATCTTTAAAAAAGATAAGAACAAAGGATCCTATACAAAACATGGTGTATAGACTTATTAAGAATGATATAGCTCTTTTTTGTGCCCATACAAACTTAGATATTGTCCAAGGGGGCACAAATGATGTTTTAGCAGAAACTTTGAATATTATGGATACAGCGCCTCTGAGGGAAATGGGGAAAGATAATTTTACATTGAATAATGACATTCATTCATATGGATTAGGTAGAGTGGGGGAATTGACAGAACCTAAAAAATTAGCTACATTTTGTCAGGAGATAAAATCAAAGCTATCCATGAAGCATGTTAGAATTGTAGGAGATCTAGAAAAAAATATACAAAGAATAGGGTTATGTACGGGCAGTGGAGCAGAGTTTATTTATGACGCATATAAACAAGGATGCGATTGTTATATTACAGGTGATATAAAATATCATGATGCTCAATATGCTATGTCTTTAGGAATTGCAGTAATTGATGCAGGTCATTTTGAAACAGAAGAGTTAGTATGTAAACCTCTATTTGAAAACTTAAAGAAATTAATAGGAAAAAATCATTATGATATGGAAGTTCTTTTAGCATCTAATGATATGAATCCTTTTCAAATAATATGAGAATAGGTTTTTTTACCTATTCTTTTTTGGTATAAAAATCTGAATAAAAGGAGAGCGTGGGAGAATATGAATCAAAATAAAATTTTGTGGAAATATCAAGAAATAGAAAGAATATTAGAAAAGGAAGAAAAGGTATTAAAAGAAGTTATAAAAGGAAAAGAAATAAGCCAAAGAATTAAGAAACATAAATTATTAAAAAATAATTTTGAAACAAAAAAGAATATATTGAAAGAACAAGAAAATAGGTTAAGAAAAGTAGAACATGAGCGTACAGAGCTTGAATATGAGATAGAAATAATAAAGAATCAATTATATGGTGGAAAAATAAATGATTTAAAACAATTAGAAAACTTGATGAAAAAGGAAGAACAGAAAAAGATAGAGTTAAATGAAATTGATTCAAGAACTCTTGAAATGATGGAGGAGATGGATATTGTAAAAGAAGATCTAAAAGGAATAGGATGTAAGGGACGGGAATTAGGAAAAATCATTAAGAATATGCTGGAAGAGAGAAAAAGAACTATAGAAAAGATAGAAAAGTATATTATGGAGAAAAAGATAGAAAAAGAAGAAATAACAAATAAAATTACGAAAGAAAATATAGAAAAATATATGGATATTAAATCTAGAAAAAAAGATCCTGTGGCAATGCTTAAAGGAGATATTTGCATGGGTTGTCATATGGATTTGCCTGTGATGACTCTTACAAAGTTAAAAGCTAAAGGCATTATAGTATGCAACAATTGTGGAAGAATACTATATCCTTGTGAGGAAGAATAAAATTTTTGAAAAAATTGGATTTTGACAAAAACGATTGTTTATGATAATATATTATTTGTCGTTAAAAATGAATATTTCGAGTAAGTCAGGTGGTCGCGGATCGTGCATTGTACGAACGAGGAAAGTCCGAGCTCCGTAGGGCAAGGGTGCTGGGTAATACCCAGTCAGGGTGACCTGAAGGAAAGTGCAACAGAAATAAACCGCCAATATGATTGGTAAGGATGGAAAGGTGAGGTAAGAGCTCACCGCTTCTCTGGTGACAGAGAGGGCTCTGTAAACCCCACCCGGAGCAAGACCAAGAAAGGGACTATTATAGCGACGGCCCGTCGTGTCCCAGTGGTAGGTCGCTTGAATCTACCGGCAACGGTAGATCTAGATAGATGACTGTCAAATACAGAACTCGGCTTATAGATTTGCTCGATAATATATTTTTCGACAATAGCGAAAGCTCAGTATTTTACTGGGTTTTCGCTATTTTTTTTGTCAAAAACAATTACGACTTATCGACCCGTTTTTCTAAAAGTGATATTCTAATCATTTCATTGGTGCGAAATTATCAGAATGAAGACTAATGGTTTCTCTTTGATTTTTTAGATAAGATCGCTCTTTCAACATTTTTCTCTTATCTTCTTTAACTTCCTCCACCTTGACACCATCGTTTACAGGTTCTCTTGCTAATACCTGCCGTTTCACATGCTGGAATTAACCTAGCTTCATTATCATTTGCTTCTTTTATTAAATCAACTATTTTTTGCAATATTTGATTCTGGTTAATTTCCCTAGTTTTCCCCCAAAATCGCATCTAAATTTTGTCTTAGCGTAGGGGGAGAGTAGAAAAATACAATAGTTAAGTCTTGTAAAGAACATCTATCGTTGAAAGGTAGATGTTTTCTTAATACTAGAATTGTCGAATGATGCCGAATGAAAATTTTGAAAAATCATAAGGGGTAGGATAGAATGGATTATATAATTGATTTGTATGCATAGATTTATAATAGAAAAGGAAAGTTCTAATAAAATTGATTTAGCTTACATCTTGTTGTTTTAAAGAGGTGAAAAAATGATAAATAAAAAGATAGAAATATGGAAGAAAAGACTTTTAGATTTAGGTAAAAGAAACAGATTATTAAACTATAAAGAAACTAAACGTTCTAATCTAAAAATAATTGAACCTGAATTGGAAGAGGTTTTTGATCAGTTAGTTATTCAAGAAAAATCATTATGTTTTCCACATTTAATTAATGAATCGTTTGATGATAATGGTGAGGAATTATATGAAGCGATCAGCAAAGGAGATATTAAGACGGATAGGTCTATAAATGAACAGCGGTGTTTGTCAATAGAGTTGTCGCATAAAATTTAGTATTTTGTTATATTCGATTCCTAAGAGTTATAACATTTGAATATTTTACCATCTATTTTTCAAAAAAGAGTTCCCTTTAAATCATATATTTCTCAAAAATTAAAT
>JAOARV010000019.1 GCA_025210395.1 Marinisporobacter sp. | reverse complement strand
TAATGCAAAAATAATCCTATGAAATTAAATTATTACCATAATACTACAGTATTAATTTTGATATAATTACAATTTAAGGATAAAATCTGAATAAATCTATACTCACTGAAAAATATTTATGCATTCCGCGGAATATGAGTTTAATAATAATATTCTCTATATTTTTCTATTTTCCTTCTATGTTCGAGTAATTGCATTATTTTTCTTGTATATTTAACATTGTTTTACAAATAGATGTGTGAAAATTCTATAGATAGTTTTTCTACTTTATTTCCTTCCATACTCTTTAAAACTTCATCTTTTTTATCACTTCAATACAATTCCATTTGTTTTACACTGTAAAATATTTATTACAATATACTCTCGTTTATTTGAAATCTTTATCTTTAATAATTGGTAAAATTATGTATGAAATTTTCTATTGACACAGAAATATTATACATATATAATTGTATGCAATTATACAAATTATATTATTTCTCATTCACATCTAGAAAGGAGTCTTTTTTATGCTTAAAAATTTAACATATAAAATACTTGAAAAAAATTTACTTACAGGCACACTACAATCAGGAAATGAAATCTCTGTAAAAGTGAACCAAACACTAACACAAGATTCAACAGGTACAATGGTATACCTTCAATTAGAAGCTATGGGAATTAAAGATATAAAAACGGATTTATCTGTAGCTTATATTGATCACAACACCTTGCAAGCTGGTTTTGAAAATGCAGATGATCATGAATTTATCAAATCTGCTGCTGCAAAATATGGCATCATCTATTCTAAACCGGGAAATGGAATTTGTCACCAAATTCATTTAGAAAGGTTCGGGCGTCCTGGTAATATCCTTATTGGGTCAGATAGCCATACCCCTACTGGTGGCGGTTTAGGTATGCTTAGTATTGGCTCAGGTGGTCTTGATATAGCCGTTAGTATGGCAAAGGGATATTATTACTTGAAAGCTCCAAAGGTACTAAATATTGAGCTTACTGGAAAGTTAAATCCTTGGGTTTCTGCTAAAGATGTAATCCTTTATATCCTAAAAAATCTCACCGTGAAAGGCGGTGTAGGATATGTTGTAGAATACTCAGGCCATGGCGTAAAAGAATTATCTGTTACAGATCGAGCGACCATTACAAATATGGGAGCAGAATTAGGAGCAACTACATCTATTTTCCCTAGTGATAAGATTACAAAAGATTTCCTTAAAAAGCAAGGAAGAGAAAAAGATTTTATTCCTTTATCTGCTGATAATGACGCATTTTATGATAAGAAAATTACGATCAATCTAGAAGAAATCAAACCTATGACAGCTATGCCCCATAGCCCTGATCATGTTGAAGCTATCTCTCATCTTGAAAAAATAAAAGTAGATCAAATCGCCATTGGAAGCTGTACAAATTCTTCTTATACAGATTTGATGAAGGTTGCAAAGATATTAAAAGGAAAAAAAATTCATAAGGATGTGAGCTTAGTCATCTCTCCAGGTTCAAGCAATATCTTAAAGATGATGGCTGAAAATGGTGCTCTTGGTCATTTAATTGCAGCTGGTGCAAGAATCCTTGAAGCTTCTTGTGGTCCTTGTATTGGTATGGGGCAAGCACCCAAGAGTAATGCCATATCCTTAAGAACCTTTAATAGAAATTTTAAAGGGAGATGTGGAACTAAAAATGCACATGTATATCTAGTAAGTCCTGAAACAGCAGCTGTATCTTCTATTACAGGCTATTTAACAGATCCTTCAACTTTTGGAGATATGCCTATTATCCATGTTCCTGAAAAATTTTATGTTTCTGATAATTATTTTATCTATCCACCAAAAGATAGAAATAAATTAGAAGTTGTTATGGGTCCAAATATTAAGCCCTTCCCTCTTAATAAAAAGCTTTTACCAAAAGTTGAAGGAACAATTCTACTAAAAACAGGAGATCATATTACAACGGATGACATTATGCCTTCTAATGCAAAGCTATTGCCTTTTAGATCAAATATACCTGAGCTTTCTAAATATTGCTTTGGCACTCTTGTAGATGATTTTCATATAAGAGCGAAGGAAAATAGTGGAGGCTTTGTCATAGGAGGAGAAAATTACGGCCAAGGATCAAGCAGAGAACATGCGGCTTTAGTTCCCCTTTACCTTGGTGTAAAAGCTGTTATTGCAAAATCCTTTGCTAGAATCCATAAAACCAACTTGATTAATTCTGGAATCCTTCCTTTAGTATTTAAGGATCAAGACCTTTATGAAAAATTCAACGAGTTTGATCCTATAGCGTTAAATGATGTCATTCATTCCTTAGAAAATCATATAGAAATGACCCTCGTTAATAAAGCAAAAAATATAGAAGCAAAAGTAATCTTTGAAGGATCAGAAAGAGATATCAAAATATTAAAATATGGCGGATATTTAAATTTTGCTAAAGAAGCAGATTATTAAGAAAGACAGGTGAATTTATGTATAAAATAACACTTATTCCTGGTGATGGTATTGGTCCTGAGGTAACTAATGCTGCAAGAAAAGTCATTGAAGCTACTGGCATTAAAATAGATTGGGATATTGTCAATGCAGGTCTTGATGTTTATAAGGAAAAAGGAGTATTAGTTCCAGATGAAGTTTATGAAAGCCTTGAAAAAAATAAAATCGCCTTAAAAGGTCCTATTACAACACCTATTGGCAAAGGTTTTCGAAGTATTAATGTAAGCCTTAGAAAAAAATATAACTTATTTTCCAACGTAAGACCTATAAAAAGTATTCCGGGTACTTCTAACCCTTTTAAAAATGTGGATCTTGTTATTTTCAGAGAAAATACTGAAGGACTTTATAGTGGTATTGAAAATAAACCTTCAGAAGATTCTTCAGAAGCGATTAAAATTATTACAAAAGTAGCATCTTTAAGAATTGCAAAAGCTGCCTTTAAATATGCAGTAAAAAAGAATAAAAAAAGAATAGCAGTTGTTCATAAAGCAAATATTCTAAAGCTTACAGATGGGCTTTTCTTAGACTGTGTAAGAGAAGTTGCTAAGGATTATCCTAACATTATTCTTCAAGAAGTTATTGTAGACAATATGTGCATGCAGCTTGTGATGAATCCCCATCAATTTGAGGTCATTGTAACAACAAACCTTTATGGAGATATTTTATCTGACCTTTGTGCAGGACTTGTTGGGGGGCTTGGTCTTGTTCCTGGCGCAAATATTGGAGATGATCTAGCAATCTTTGAAGCGGTACATGGTAGTGCTCCAGATATTGCAGGAAAAAATATGGCTAATCCTACAGCTATTATTTTATCTGCTGCTATGATGCTTAATCATTTAGGAGAAACACAAACAGCTGATTTAATCATTCAAGCTGCTATAAAAACAATACAAGAAGGAAAATTTATTACAAGGGACTTAGGCGGTTTATCTTCCACAGATGAAATGACAGAGAGTATTATTGAAAATATAAAAAATTTATAGTACATGAGGGAGCTGAATAAGTTGAATCAATGGGTTAACACAAATGTTCTCCACAACTTAGCTACCATAGCTAAGAAAAATAATATGACCAATAAAGACGTCAATCAATTTATCCATAAAATAAATAAATTAAATAAAGATACTTCCACCTTTGATGATCTAGCTACTTTGGCTACAGAAAATAATTTAATCAATCCAGAATTTTATGATCTTTATAATGTAAAAAGAGGATTACGAAATAAAAACGGTACAGGAGTATTAGTTGGACTTACTGATATTGCTTCTGTGGAAGGCTATACATTAAAAGAAAACAAAAAAATCCCAGCAGCAGGACAATTATTTTATAGGGGAATAGAAATTAAAGATTTAGTTGCTGGCTTTCAAAGAGAAAATAGACTTGGCTTTGAAGAAGTTGCATATCTTTTGCTATTTGGTCAACTCCCCAAAAAGGATGAGCTAGATCATTTTAATCATTTACTTGATGAATCAAGACTTCTTCCACCTGGTTATACAGAAAATATGATCTTAAAAATCCCAAGTAAAAATATTATGAATAAGCTTCAAAGAAGTATTCTTGTTCTTTACTCTCATGATGAAAACCCAGATGATCTTACTATTAAAAATGTTTTAAGACAGAGTATAGAGCTTATGGCTAGATTTCCAACGATTATTTCCTATGGTTATCAAGCAAAAGCCCATTATTTTGATCATAAAAGCTTATTTATTCACTCTCCACAAAAAAACTTAGGGACAGCAGAAAATATATTGTATATGACTAGAGCAGATAATCAGTACACAAAAACAGAAGCAGAAACACTAGATTTAGCATTAATCCTTCATGCAGATCATGGTGGTGGTAATAACTCAGCATTTGCAACTCATGTAGTTTCATCCTCTGGTACAGATACCTACTCTGCTATTGCAGCAGCTGTTGGCTCCTTAAAAGGTCCTAAGCACGGGGGAGCTAATATAATGGTGCGTGAAATGATTTTAAACATAAAAGAAAATGTACCTGATTATCATGATCGTAGTAAGCTAAAAGATTATCTACTAAAGATTTTACGTAACGAAGTATTTAATAAAGAAGGTCTTATTTATGGTATGGGGCATGCCATTTATACAAAATCTGATCCTAGAGCTGTTTTATTGAAGAAAAAAGCATATGAATTAGCCCTTGAAAAAAATATGGTTGAAGCCTTTAACTTATATAAAAATATAGAAGAATTAACCATAGAGCTTTTTGAAGAATTAAAACCTGATAAAACCATTACTGCCAATGTAGACCTTTACTCTGGATTTGTTTATGAAATGTTAAATATTCCTCCTGAGCTATATACTCCCCTATTTGCTACAGCTAGAATTGCAGGATGGTGTGCCCATCGCATGGAACAAATCATCAGTGATCGAAAAATCATCAGGCCTGCCTATAAAGCTGTATCTATAGAAAAAAAATATATCCCCCTCGGGGCAAGAAAATAACTAGGAAATAATTATTTCCTAGTTATTTTTATGTCCATAGTTAATATGGAAAATTATTCATACTTCTTGTAAATTGTAATAAATTATGATATTTTGAATAAAGATATAAATACTTTCGCTAGCTTGAGAGGAGGAAAAATAATTGGCAACAAGACTGGCACTATACTTATTTATTTTGGCTATTGGAGCTTTAGTAGGATTAAAGGGAAAATTAAAAGAACAAATTACTAGTAAAATGGATACTATTCAAGCTTTATGCCTTTTCTTTTTACTTTTTATTATGGGCATACGAATTGGTGTTGATGAAAAGGTTTTATCATCCTTTTTTAAATTAGGCTATCAAGCCGTTATTCTCTCTGCATTTTCAGTTCTTTTCAGTGTTGTATTTGTAAAATGCATCAAAGGCTATATTGTAAAAGAGAACAAAGAGGAGGAAGCCACAAATGAGTTTTAAAATCATAGCATCTGTAGGAATCGGCATAGGCGTTGGCTATTTATTTTTATCACCAGATATCTTACAATATACAGACATAATTATTGATATTGGACTATGTATATTATTATTCTTTGTAGGTATTGACATGGGAAGAAATAAAGAAGCCTTTTCAAAAATAAAGAAAATGGGTTTGAAAATATTATTAGTACCTTTTATGATCGGTATGGGAAGTATCCTGGGAAGTATTGTAGGAGGATTTCTTCTAAATCTACCAATAAATGAATCTAGTGCAGTAGGAGCTGGATTCGGTTGGTATACCTTATCTTCTATGATGCTTATGCAGTATTCATCTGAGCTTAGTGCTTTAGCCTTTATTTCTAATGTAGTAAGAGAAATTATCGCTCTAATCTCCATCCCATTTATCGCAAGATATATTGGTGATTTAGAAGCAATTGCACCTGCTGGTGCTACTGCCATGGATACATCACTTCCTATTATCTCTAATGCTACAAACTCAAAAGCAGCTATTATTGCTTTTATTACAGGAGTTATATTATCTAGTGCTGTACCTGTTTTAGTACCTATTCTCATTAATCTTTAAAATCTAGATAGATCACTTAGATATTTTACTTTATTCATTTAAAAGATTCTCATCCTTATCATGCAGATTATAGCAGATTTTATTTTGATAAAACCCTAGCTTTAATTTTCAAGTTATTCATCTATATGAGTACATAGAAAATCCTCTATCTTAAGATAGAGGATTTTTCATATTCTATAAAAATATGGATAATAAGCTTGTGGCTAAAATCAACATACATGCGCCACCAATACGAGATGAAATCTGAGCAAATGGCATAAGCTCCATTCTCTTACTTGCAGAAAGTACTGCCACATCTCCTGTTCCACCCATATTTGCCATACAAAGTCCACCTGTTATAGATGCTTCGATTGCATAAAAGCCTAGGAAATGTCCAACAAATGCCGAACCTATCGTTGCACCTACTACCGTTGTAAATACTAGTACAATATAGATTATAGATAAAGAATTAATTACTGCATTTAAATCTGTGTAAGCTACACCAATTCCTACTAGTAATGCTGGTGTAAAGTTTGTCATCACAAATCTAAACCACTGGAATGCTCCTTTTTCATATTTCTCTGGCATAATTCCTAATACCTTCACAATGGCAACACTGATAATCATTAAAGCATAAGAGTGAATTGGGATAAATTTACCAAGTATTTTTCCCCATACAAAGAAAGTAGTAGATAATAAAATTCCGATCCCCATTAATTTATAATCAAGCTTCAATTCTTCACTTGCTTCTTCTCTTACAGCCTCTTGTGATTTCATCAACTTACCATTACCTGTTAAGCTCTTCTTCTTCTTTCCTATTTTATCTAATAATCCAGCTACAACGATTGCCATAGCATTTCCTAAAGCCAAAGCAGGAACCATCTTTGACATCATTTGTGCAGGATCTACATTTAGTGCCTGCCCAAATATTTGAGATAATGGAACTGCACCAGCTCCCATACCCCCTCCCATAATTGGGATCGCTATATAAAGAATAGCTTCTTTTGCACCGTATCCCATGATCATTCCTATGATTCCAGTAAGTCCTAAGGATACAGCAACCCCTCCAATAATAACTGGTAAATATCTTACAGAAGCACTAATTAATAACTTTCTATCCATCCCTAAAATACTACCAGTAATCAGTGCCGCTATATAAAAGCTTAAAAAGCCTTGCCCCTTCATAAAATCCTTCATAATATCTTTGGAGCTTTCTGGAAGTATTCCATAGGTAACTAGTGCTGCTGATACAAATATAATAACAATTGCTCCTCCACCTAAATAATCCTTTACAATTGGTAAACGATTTCCAAGCTCATTAAGAACTGCCCCAACGATCATCATCAAAGGAAAGGCTCCAATCATTCCCTTTGGAAGAACTCCCATATAAGTTGCCCCTAGAACAACTATGGTTAACACTGCAAACATAGGTAAAGAAATTCCCATTATTTGAAACCCTTTATTTTCATTTAGCGCCATCTATTTTCCTCCTTTTTATATTCTTGCAATACCTGTATCCTTAGCAGCTTTTGCAACTGCTTTTGCAACATTTTCTCCAACTCTTTCATCAAAAGGCTTTGGAATAATATATTCTTCATTTAATTCAGCCTCATCAATAATTTCTGCAATAGCGTTAGCCGCAGCCACCTTCATTGCTTCATTGATATCACTTGCTCTTACAGCTAATGCTCCTTTGAATATTCCAGGGAATGCTAATACATTATTAATTTGATTGGCAAAATCAGATCTTCCAGAGCCTACTACTCTTGCTCCTGCTTCTTTTGCTAATGATGGCATAATTTCTGGAATAGGATTTGCCATAGCAAAGACAATTGCATCTTCATTCATGGATCTAACCATTTCTTTTGTTACTACATTAGGAGCAGAAACCCCTATAAATACATCTGCATTTTTTAATGCATCTGCTAAACTCCCCTTTTCATCATTAGGATTTGTCATTTGAGCAAGCTCTTCTTTTAATGAGTTGTTGCTTTCATCTCCTGTATAAAGAATTCCTTTTCTTCCACATACTAAGATTTCCTTTGCATTCATATTGAGGAGCATCTTAACAATTGCAGAGCCTGCTGCTCCTCCACCATTTACGACAATTCTTAAATCTTCCCACTTTTTATTCACTAGCTTTAGTGCATTAATAAGTCCTGCTGTCGTTACAATAGCTGTTCCATGTTGATCATCATGAAATACGGGAATATCTAATTCTTCCTTCAATCTTGTTTCAATCTCAATACACCTTGGGGCTGAAATATCTTCAAGATTAATGCCTCCAAAGGTTGGTGCTAATTTCTTTACAAAATCTACAATCTCGTCTACATCCTTTGTATCTATACATATAGGAAAGGCATCTACTCCAGCAAATTCTTTAAACAATACAGCCTTTCCTTCCATTACAGGCATAGCCGCTTCAGGACCTATATCTCCTAGACCAAGGACTGCTGTTCCATCACTTACAACGGCAACTAAATTTCCTTTTGCTGTATACTTATAAACATCTTCTTTATTTTCTGCAATTTTTCTACAAGGTTCTGCTACTCCAGGGGTATAAGCTATACTTAATTCATCTTTATTTGTTACCCCTACCTTTGATACAACACTGATTTTTCCTTGATGCTTTTCATGCACTTCTAATGCCATATTCGAATAATCCATTTTTTTCATTCCTTTCTTTCACCCTTTGATTTTGTATAAAACGCTATCAATTATGTTTCATTATAGATCAATGGGTTTATTAAAAAAATATTAAGAAATTATTCTAACCTTTTTCTAAATAAAAAATATATTGTTAAATTATTTACAAAATGAAAATACCTTAAAGCTATTAAAAAAACTCATATCGATAATTTTTTATCAATACGAGCTTTATTTATTTTATTCTTTATTTTTATAAATATATCTGTATCTATAGGAAGGTCTTCCCCTAGAACCATATTCTATTTCCTTTTTTACACTTCCCTTATTTTCTAAATAATCTAGATATCTTCGAATAGTCACCTTAGACATGGATAAATTTTCTGATATTGTTTCACTAGATAATAATTCTTTTTTATGCTTTTCTAAAAAATCCATCAATCGATTCAGGGTAAATTCATGTAATCCTTTTTTTAGTTCTTTTTCTTGCTCTTCTTTATATTCTCCTATAAACAATTTATCAATTTCTTCTTGACTGGCAAAGGGCTTTTTGATTAACAAGTTTTTTCGAGCTTTATAATTCAATAATGCTTTTTCTAATCTTTTAAATTCAAAGGGCTTTACTAAATAATCTACAGCTCCTAGCTTTAAAGCTTCATTGATTTTATCCATATCATTAGCTGCTGTAACTAAAATAAAATCTATCATTCTATTTTGCTTCCGAACCCTTCTAAATAACTCCATCCCATCAATTTTCGGCATATATATATCTAATATGACCAAATCTATTTTTTTATTTTTTAATTCTTTAATAGCTTCTTCTCCATTATTAGCAGTAGCTATAACCATAAAACCCTCTATTTTTTCCACAAATCTTCTATTGAGCTCCGCAAGCATCGGATCGTCTTCTACCACAAGTACTCGAATCATTTTTTCTCCTCCTTAGGTATTCTGACTAAGATATTGGTTCCTTCTTTATATTCAGAATCCACAAAAACTTTCCCACTTAACTGCTTCACACTTTTTTCAACTAAGAATAATCCTGTACCTCCTTCTCCACTCTTTGTTGTAAATCCTCTTCTAAAGATGTTTTCTATATTCTCTATCTTTATACCGATTCCATTATCATCTACTTCTATTTCAATAGCATCATCAACTTCTTCAATTCTTAAATAAATTTCTCCATCCGTTTCTTTTTTCATAATGGCTTCCATAGCATTATCTAATAAATTTCCTATAATGGTCACTAAATTTTCATTTTGAATGTTTTTATAATGCTTTTCTAAATAAGAATTCTCTGCTATTTCCATATTTATTTTAAGCTCTTTAGCTCTATTTAATTTTCCTAATACAATTGCTGATATGGTTGGATTTTTTATCTTCTTCATAAGGAAAAATCTTATTTGCTCTTGTTCCTTTACAACTCCTTTTATATACTTTCTTACTTCGCCTATCTCATTTAATTCAATAAGACCTAATATAACATGTAATTTATTCATAAATTCATGGGTATTTGCCCTAAGGGCTTGAATAATTTGTCTTACTCCTGTAATTTCTTCTGCTAGTCGTTTAATCTTTGTTCGATCATTAAAGCTTGCCATAGCTCCTATAATTTCATCGCCATCCTTTATAGGAACTCGATTGGTCAATATAATAGTGTCATTGATTATTTGCTCTTCGTTATATTCTCGTTTTCCACTTTTTAAAACTTCTAATAGCCTGCTAGTAGGAAATACATCTAATACATATTCTCCTATAACATTTGGATTATTAATATTTAATATTTTTATAGCATAATCATTTACAAGGGTAATCCTACCTTCCGAATCAATAGCAATAATTCCTTCTCTTATAGATTTAAGCATAGCTCTATTTTCTCTATACAAATAGACGATTTCAGCCGGCTCTAATCCTAAAAGGCTATTTCTTATTCTCTTTGCAATGATAAATGCTCCTAAGACACCTAATACTATTCCAAATAAAGTAAAACCACACATGGTCAAAAGAGCTTGTCTTCTAAACTTTTGAATATCCTCATATAATACCCCTGTCATAACAAACCCAATCTGTGCATCCTTATAAAGGATAGGTTCAAAAGCTCTAATAGAAACACCTAATGTTCCTTCTGCTTGAGATACGTAAGACATCCCTTCCTTGATAACCCTTACTTCATCTCCCCCAACAAATTGCTCTCCAATCCTTTTAGGATTTGGATGGGCATATCGTATCCTATTCATATCTGCTATAGTAATGATATCTACTCCATCTAATCTACTTAACAAATCCTTTACATGCTTTTGAACCTTCGTAGCATCTCTTTCGTTTAAGCTTTTTTGGATATTAGGAGAATGAGCTAGTATCTTCGCTACATTTCTTATATTGTCCTCTACCTCTTTTTGAATATGATTCAGTGACCATTGACTAACAAACAAAATACTAATACTTATTGAAAAAAGAATTAATACAGTAATCAATATCATAATTCTTGCTTGAAGGTTAAAATTCTTTTTCATAAGATTTACTTCGCTCCCTATAACAGTAATTTTTTACTGCTTGAATTTTTTATATGATTATATCATATTCTACGGGTCAAAATAATTATTGAATTTTTGAAAAGGATTGAATTTTATGTTTTTTTACTTTATTTTACTTAATTTACTAAAATTTCTTGACAGTGTCTCAATACTTTTCTATAATATGAAATATCAATTATTAAAGCTTAACACATTAAAGCGATGATGGAGAGAAAAATACGATTCCTTTGACTACAGAGAGCTAGCATAGGCTGAAAGTTAGCGTTAAAGCCGTATATAATACTCACTCCTGAGCAGTTGATTCGAAAAATTTATTTGAGTAGTTTCAACCGGTTGTCACCGATATTTGACTATAGTTCGAGAAAAATCTCTGACTAAAATTTAAGACGGTTATGTTAACTGTAAAATAGGGTGGTACCGCGTGAAAAATCTTTCGCCCCTATGAATAAGTCATTCATAGGAACGAAAGATTTTTTTAATTGATTAAAATAATTATTGGAGGGATTGAAATGAACAAAAAAACAAAAGATGTATTTGTATTAGGTCTTGCTCTGTTTGCCATGTTCTTTGGAGCAGGAAACTTGATTTTCCCACCTTCTTTAGGGCTAATAGCAGGGAAAAACTGGATTATTTGTGCTGTTGGATTTTTCATAACAGGTATAGGAATGCCCCTTTTAGGTATTATTGCATCTGCTAAAGCAGGTGGAACAATTGATGCTGTAGGAAATAAAGTAGGTCCAGTTTTTAGTAAAATATTCTCAACAGTTATTATATTAGCTATCGGACCACTCCTAGCTATACCAAGAACAGGTGCTACTACCTATGAGATGGGAATCAAACCTATATTTTCTGGATTTAGTCCAATTCTTGCATCTATTATATTCTTTGGCATTACTCTATTTTTTGTAATTAAGCCATCTGAAATCGTAGATAAAATAGGAAAAATATTAACACCACTGCTTTTAATCATGATTTTCGTCATCATTTTTAAAGGAGTTTCCTCACCTTTAGGTACAGCAACTATTTCAATGAAAGAAAATCCTCTATCAAAAGGCTTTATAGAAGGTTATCAAACTTTAGATGCCTTAGCATCATTAGTATTCGCAGGAGTTATGCTAAGCTCTCTTGTAGGAAAAGGCTATAAAGATGTGAAGGAACAAGTAAGCTTAACTATAAAAGCTGGATTCATTGCATCTATTGGTCTAGGACTTGTTTATGGGGGACTTATGTATCTAGGTTCTTCAGCAAATTCAGTTTATCCTTTAGATACAGCAAAAGCTGAACTATTAATGGGTATTACTAATCACTTACTTGGAGGTTTTGGAAAAGTTGCTTTAGGAATCGTTGTAGCCCTTGCATGTTTAACAACTTCTATTGGACTTACAGCAACAGTAGGTAGTTTTTTTAATAAATTAAGCAATAATAAATTAAGTTATGAGTTAATCGTTATGGCTACTTGTATATTTAGTGCTGTTTTTGCAAATGTAGGAGTAGAAATGATTGTTAAAATTGCGGTTCCTTTACTAATTACCGTATATCCTGTTGCCATTGTATTAATTTTAATGAATATTTTTGATGAATTTGTTAAAGATTCATCTTACCTTGGTGCTGTTATTGGTGCCTTTCTCATAAGTCTTTATGATGGTCTAAGTGTTATGGGTGTTGATGTTAGCATTTTGAAAAGCTTTATTGATGGCATTCCCCTTGCAAGCTTTGGATTTGCTTGGTTAATTCCTGCTGTTATAGGTGGAATCTTAACAACACTCCTATTTGGAAAGAAAAAATCCAATTCATCTTACGCTAAATAATAAGAAGTCCTTTATATCGAAATGATATAAAGGACTTTTTTAATGATCATACAGCGCTCAATAAATTATTAATCACTTCATTTCCACAATACTTATTAGCTTCTTTAAATTGCTGCAAATCCTATAATCAAGTATACAACTGATGCCAATACTGCTGCCAATAAAGCATATGGTATTTGCGTTTTTACGTGATCAATATGATCAGAAGCTGCTCCAGTTGATGCAAGAATGGTTGTATCTGAAAGAGGTGAACAGTGATCTCCAAATACACCTCCTCCTGCAACAGCTGCTACGGTAGCTAATACCAATGCACTTACTTCATTCCCACTAAAGCTAAATGCAAGGGGTGCTGCAATAGGCATAACAATGGCAAAGGTTCCCCAGGAAGTTCCTGTTGAGAAGGATATAGTTGCTGCAATCATAAAAGTAATAAATGGAAGTAAATTAGGTGTCAACCAGCTTTCTGTTATAGAGATAATATAATTAGCAGTTCCCATCTCTTTACTTAATGCATTGATGGTATAAGAAAGTGCTAGAATGATAATGGCTGGCATAACGCCTTTCATTCCTGACATGGCTGTCTTCATAATATCATTAAATGGAACACCTTGAATTCTCATGATAATTCCTAATACTACTGCTGCCGTAAGGAAAGCCTCCATTGTTTTTGCTGACTTTAATGTAATAAAGGTTCCAATAGCAATAGTAATAACGATTAATACAGGAAAGATAAAATCAAAGAATATATGGGTTTTGATACCTTCATAAGGAGGTGTATCTGTTAATTCTTCTCCAATAAGCGGTTCTGCTCCATCTCTTAAAACTTTTCCTTCCTCTAATGCTCTCTTTTCAGCTTTTTTCATAGGTCCAAAATCAGGAATAACCCCTACTGCAAATAAACCTACTAATATAACTGCAATGATTGCATAAAAGTTAAAAGGTACTGCTTTTGTAAAGACCATCATGGCCTGTTCAGCATTTTCTACAGGTCCCATTCCTACTAATAGTCCTGAGATAAATACAGCCCATCCAGTAATAGGTGCTAAAACACTTACAGGTGCTGATGTGGAATCTGCAATATAAGCAAGTTTTTCTCTAGATATTTTCGCCTTATCCGATAAGCTTCTCATAGTAGAACCTACAAATAACGGACTAAAATAATCACTAAAGAATACAAACATTCCCATTACCCATGCAGTTAATTGAATATTTTTTCTACTCAATTTTTTATCTTCCATAATTTTAGTAAATCCTTGTATGGCTCCTGTTCTTTGGAAAAATGCAATAACAATTCCTATAAACAATTCAAGTAATAAAATCCAAGCAAAGCTTGTTGTTCCAAGGGAAGTTTTCATTATAGCGGGAAATCCCATCAAACCTTTTCCTGCAGCTAAAACACCAACAAAAATTGCTACTGCTAACGAAAATACCGTGTTTCTTGTTTTAAAAGCAAGGATAATTGCTATTGTAGCTGGTAATAAAGATATAATTCCCATTGTCGCGCCTGCTTCCATATCTACATCTCTCCTTTATATTTTTTCTATTTTATAATAAAGGTATTTGCTTTTGCAAAGAAATACCTTTATTATAAATACTATTTATCCCATCTCTTTTCCCAAACTCCTTTTTTAGCAACAAGCACAAGAACTCTTTTTAGAATCATTTTGCTTTTTTGAAGTGGTACTTGTAGCTTTTGGTACATGATCTAAATCATCACAATTTGTTAATCCTAGTACTTCCTCTGGTGTTTGCCATGATCTATTTTGAATAACGCTTGCTTCTTCATGAGTAAGAGTTCCTTTAAAGACAGTTAAACTTCTTCTTAAATACCCATCTCTTCTACAAGCTTCTACAATTCCATCATTTGCAATAGCTTTTAAATGAGGAAAAACAGATGCTGCATAAGCAATAGAAGTTGTATGTGGAGCTGCTCCTGGTATATTATCCACTCCATAATGAACCACACCATCTATCACATAAATTGGATTTTCATGAGTTGTTGGTTGGTACGTTTCAATAGCTCCTCCAACATCTGCACTTACATCTACAATGACAGATCCTTTTTTCATAAGCTTTAACATATCCTTTGTAATCAAATGATCTTTTCTATGCTTTGGCCATTTGACACAATTAATTACTAAATCCATTCGAGATAATATTTTCTTAATATTTTGTTGATTAGAAAACATAGTCTGTACATTTTGGGGAAAAATCTCTTCACAATGTCTTAATGTACCAATATTAACATCCATAAGAGTTACTTGTGCACCTAATGCTGATACAATTTCAGTTGCTCCTTTTCCTACAATTCCAGCTCCTAAAACCAATACATTAGCTCCTGGTGCTCCTCCAATACCACATATTAGTTGTCCTCTTCCACCATTGACACTAAGAAGATAATTAACTCCCATCAATGCACCTAATTTTCCTGCTACCTCACAATTAGGTGATCCAAATCGATGTGTATCCTCTGCTGTAAAGGCAATCGCTTTCCTCTCCAATAAAGCATCTACCTCTTCTTTATTTGCAGCTGGATGTATACAAGTAAAAATAATCTGCCCTTCTTTAATTAATTCGTATTCTATAGGCTCAATTTCTTTCACTTTTACTACCATGTCACTCTCTTGATAAATTTCTTTCATATCTTTTCTGATTTCTGCGCCAACACCTATATATTCTTCATCTTCAAAACCTGCCTTATCACCAGCTCCACCTTGAATAAGTACTTTATGTCCCTCTTGAACTAATTCTCCAGCTTCTATTGGTGTCATAATGACACGAGATTCTCCATTTTTGATTTCTTTTAATACCCCAATAATCATTTTTGTTTCCTCCCTTTATGCTAATCATTTTGCAACAGTCATTTTTATCTATTGCAATCTTCATGCCATTATAAAATATTACTTCATTTCTTTTCATGTAGTCATTCCAACATTTATAGTTATTTCTTGATTAATAATTATATTTTAGGGAGTTTATTTTATGAAATATATATAAAAAAAGCTGGCATTTTTTTATCCTGCACAGCTTTTTTTGTTACTTTTTGGGCACCCTTTGTTATTTTTTGAGCAACATTTGTATTTTGCCTCATCCTTTTCTATATTTTATAAAATATGATAATTTTTTATTTTTCTTTGTAAAGTTTGTCTAGGTATTTCTAATAACCTTGCCGCTTCGGAAACATTGCCCTTTGTTTTTTTGATAGCTTCTCCTATCAATTTCTTTTCTACATGAACTATAGCTTCCTTTAATGGTTGTATAGGCATTGTTACTTCATCCTCTTCTATAACCTTCATCACATTTTCAATATGCTCTATTTCTATTTCATCTACCATATCATCCACCATATTCATAGCATATTCAATCACATGCTCAAGCTCTCTTACATTCCCTGGCCAATGATAATCCATCAAAACATCATAAACATCTTTAGATACTTTTTTTATACTTTTTTCAAGCTCTTTATTATATTTATTGATAAAAAAATTAAGTAATATTTCAATATCCTCTTTTCTTTCTTTGAGAGGAGGAATATACATAGATAATGTGGCTAAGCGATAATAAATATCTTGTCTAATATAGCCTTCCTTGATGCATTTTTTCGGACTCATATTCGATGCCGTAATAATACGTACATCTACTTTTCTTTCTTTTCCATCCCCTAATCTTCTAATATATCCATCCTGCAATACTCTTAATAATTTGGCTTGTAATTGAATCGGCATAGAATTGATTTCATCTAAAAACAAAGACCCTCCTTCTGCTAGTTCAAATAATCCTGGATGATCATAAGCCCCTGTAAAGCTTCCCTTTGTTGTTCCAAACAAAATACTTTCTAGTAAATTTTCAGGAATAGCTGCACAATTTTGTGCAATAAAAGGCTTATTTGCTCTCGTACTTTCATGATGAATAGCATGGGCAAATAATTCCTTTCCTGTTCCTGTTTCTCCATAAATAAAAACAGAAGCTTTTCCTTTTGCTATCTTTTTTACAAAATATTTTAATTCTCTCATCTTTGTATTGTTAGAAATAATATCCTCTAAAGTATATCTTGCTCGGTCTGGCCCTAGATGCTTTTTCATTTCATCCATTCTATTAAATAACCCAGAATTCATTTCGATCACATGTATCTGCTTTTCTTTTTGTTTGGTGATATCCTTAGAAATCTCAATAGCTCCAATAACCCTACCTTCTCCTTTAATAGGCACAGAGGTATTCATAGTAACAATCTTTGTTCCCTCTATATTTACAACACTTTGTCTTTTCCTATGAATAGGTTTTCCTAGTTCCATAGCTTTAAATAGTGTACTTGTATTTTCATCAATATTTGTAAAAACCTCATTTAAATTTTTCCCTATTACTTCCTCTCCATCTACTATTTCTGGATGAAACCATGGATTAAATTTTACAGAGAATAATATTTTTCCATTTCGATCAATAATTGTAATGCCATCAGTATATTCCATATCCTTTAAAAAATCCTGTTTTTCTCTTTTCATCGTTTCCTCCTTATGTCCCTAGCATAGGCAAACCATATTTATTGTAATATATATTCTTCTTATATCACAAAATTCTTCTTTTTTGTACAATATTTTTTCAATTCCTCCCCCTATAAAACCACTTAACTATATGCTATACTTGATCTATTGCATTTTATCTATAGGAGGCAATTATTTTGAAAGATTCATTTTTTCATCTATTACAAACAGAACATCATATTCATTTAAATCATCAACAAAGACAAGCTGTTCTTCATAAAGATGGACCTTGTCTTACCTTAGCTGTTCCAGGAAGTGGTAAAACTACTTCTCTCATTTGTAGAACAGCCCATTTAATTTTAAATCATCATATTCATCCTAGTAATATATTGTCTGTAACCTTTAGCAGAGCTTCTGCTAAGGATATGAAAAAACGCTTTTATGAAGTTTTCGGAAAAGTTGTTCGTCAAAATGTATATTTTTCTACCATTCATCGTTTAGCGCTACGAATCGTTTCTCGCTATGCAAAGATGAATCATTTTGAGTATACTATTATTGAGGGAGAAAATTCACCCATCAAAAAAAATGTATTATTAAAAAAAATTTATCAGCAAGTAAATCATAGCTTTCCAAATGAAGATGAATTAGAAAATCTTTTAAGTGCTATTAGCTTTGTGAAAAACTCTATGATTCCTATAAAAGAATTCGTATCTTATGACTTTGAAGTATCAAATTTCAAAGAAATCTATACTCATTATGAATCCTATAAAAAGAAACATCATCTGATTGATTTTGATGATATGCTAAGTCTTGCATTTAAAATTCTTCAAAAGAACAACCAGCTCCTCAGTCAATATAGAAAACAATATCCCTATATCCAAGTAGACGAAGCACAAGATACATCAAAGGTTCAACATGAAATCATCAAGCTTCTGACATCTCCTAGAAATAACCTATTTATGGTAGCTGATGATGATCAAAGTATTTATGGATTCCGTGGTGCCTATCCTCAAGCACTCCTGAATTTTTCAAAGACTTATAAAGATTCTCGTGTATTCTTTTTAGAAAAAAATTATCGTTCTTCACAGGAAATTGTCACTATCAGCAATACTTTTATACAAGGGAATACAGAAAGATATTTCAAAAATATGCATACAGATAATAAAGACCATGCACCTATTTCTATGGTTAATGTTCAAAATGCAACTGATCAGCTGAACTACTTATTAGAAGAAATCAATCAAAATAGGGGTACAATAGCAATTCTTTATCGAAACAATCTATCCGCAGTCCCCTTAATAGATACACTCGAAAGAAATCATATTCCTTTTTCTATGCAAGGCTTTAATATGTCCTTTTTCAAACATTGGTTAGTAAAGGATATCTTCGCCTTTTTAGACTTATCACTAAATCCTTATGATATTGCATCTTTTGAAAGGATTTACTATAAAATGAATGGATATATCTCTAAAGCATCTGTAGCTTTCATAAAGGAACAGCCCAGATCCATATCTGTTTTTGATTATTTAGTAGATTTTCCAAATCTTAAACCCTATCAAAAGAAAAATTTAAAACGCCTTAAGGAAGATTTTCATCATCTTGCTCATATGAAACCACTAGCTGCGTTAAATTTTATTGAAGAAAATCTTGCTTATAAAAAATATTTAAAATCAAATTGTCAAAGATTAAAATGCTCCTACGAAAATGTTTTATTTATCTTTACTCAACTAAAAATCATTGCTTCTAAAACAGATTCTATTATCAATTTTATGGAAAGATTTAATGAAATACAAAAGATTTTATATGCTACAAAAAACAAAAAAGAAAATACTTCTATCCATTTATCAACAGTACATTCTTCAAAGGGGTTAGAATTTGATCATGTTTATTTAATTGATTTAGTAGATGGACAATTTCCACCTAAATCTAAGATAGATCATTTAGATGAAGAAGAATCCATGTATTTAGAGGAAGAAAGAAGACTTTTTTATGTTGGAATGACAAGGGCAAAAAAATCCCTCTCATTAGTCGTTCCAAAGTTTCAAGATGGTGCATATATGCGTCCTTCTCCCTTTTTAGGAGAAGTGAAAAAATGTGTAGATGCGTGTTTTCCTCAGATGAAAGATCTATCTTATACAAGTAAAAAAAATACTTATGGTAAAGGCATAGCTTCTATGATAAAACAAACAAATCCATCTGTCTCTCATCCATTTAAAATAGATACCTTTGTGCAGCATAAAATATTTGGAACGGGCGTTATAAAAGCTATTGATGGAGATATTGCACAGATTGATTTTAAAAATTTAGGAATTAGAGGTTTATCCCTGCGAATATGTATAGAACAAAATGTTTTAAGCCTATTATAAAAGCTTTTGGAATAACTCCAAAAGCTTTTTATTTGATTTCCTCTACTTTTACATCGTAAAATTTACCATTCATTTTTAAACGATATTCCTTTGTATTAATAATTCCCCGGGCAACGGATTCTTTTTTAATGGTAGCTATTTTTTCCTCTTCTTCTCTTAATATCTTTTGCGCCTCTTCTATACTTACTTTTTTAAAACTTATAGTGTCTCTTGGCTTTGCTTGTGCAACTTTACACAAATCAGAATAAATCACATTCCCTATTTTTGTATATCCACCAGTAGTTTGTCGGTCTGCCATCATAATAATAGGCTTTCCATGTCCTGGAATCTGAATGGCTCCAAAGGCAATGCCATCCGAAATAATGTCTGCACCCTCTTTATGTTCAATCTCTTCTCCATCTAGCCGAAAGCCCATTCGATCGCATTCATTCGTCACTGTATAAGACTTAGAAAAAAAAGTTTCTATTCCCTTTTCTGTGAAATATTCCTCTTGAGGACCTAAAAGAACGCGGATCTGAAAGGAGCTTTTATATTCTGGAATATACTCAGCTGCAACAGTTTTTCCAACAAGCTCTGATAAATCTTCCTTTGGACTTCCTATTTTAAGGACATCTCCTTTTTTTAGGCTTCGTCCTTCATATCCACCAATTTTCCCCTTCATATAAGTTGATTTACTTCCCATGACTTCTGGTACATGGATTCCTCCTGCAAAAGCAATATAACTTCTACATCCCCCCTTCGTCCCTCCAAAAGATAATTGATCTCCTTCTCTTACATAAATACTTTTCCACATAGAAATAGGTTTTCCATTCACCCTAGGAGATAAATTTCCTCCTGTAATAGCAATCACACAATCCTCTTCAAATATTATTTGAGGTCCTAACATAGTAACTTCTAAAACAGCTTCTTTTTCATCTCCTACTAAGATATTTGCTACTTTGTATGAAAAATGATCCATTACCCCTGAAACAGGAACACCAAATTGTTGATAGCCAATTCTACCTTCATCCTGTATAGTAGTCAAAAGTCCAGGATTTAAGATCTTTATTTGTCCCATTTATTTCCCCACCCTTTCTTTAGGGTATTTTTTATATACATAAGTATTATTATGGATGTCTTCTTCTATTTTTTTATAAGTATCTTCATCAATAGCCACAAATCTAATATAATTTCCAGACTGGAGTAAAATAGGTATATCTCTATAGGCATCATAGAGCTTTAAAGGTGTTTTACCGATTAATTGCCATCCCCCAGGACTATCTATTGGATAAATCCCCGTTTGACTCCCTGCAATTCCTACTGACCCGACACTAATTTTTGTTCGTGGTGTTTTAAGCCTTGGCGTTGCAATTTTTTCATCCATTCCTCCTAAATAAGGAAATCCTGGAGTAAATCCTAGCATATAAATGAGGTACTCCTTGGAAGTATGAAGCTTTATAACCTCGTCTATTGTTAAATCATTATGCTTTGCTACATTCTCAATATCTGGCCCATACGCACCTCCATAAAGGGTTGGAATTTCTATTACCTCTGGCGAAGGAATTTCTATATCATTTAATTGATTTTCTAATTCTTTTAATTCCTTTAAAAGAGTAGAATAATCTTTTTTTAGTGGATCATAATGTATCATCAAAGAACGATAAGTAGGTGTCATCTCTACAATTCCTTCGATCTTTTCCTTTTCTATAGCAATCATCATAGCCCTTACTTCACTATTGATTTCTTCCCTGATTTTATTTCCGAACTCTATTACTAATGCTTTTTCTCCTGCTATTAAATATTTCGTTTCTCTATGCACATTTCTTGCCCCCTTATACCAATCTTTCAAAGATTGATAGCATCTAATTAAGTAAACACTTCTCTAGATGCTTCAATTAAGTCCCATGTTCATAATTTCCTATTCAATAAAATTTGAAAGTGCTGTTACCTCTACACCTGCGTTCTTTAGACAAGAACGTATTTTTTTCACAAATTCAACAGCCCTTTCATTATCTCCATGGACACAAATTGAATCTGCCTTAATTTCTATCTCTTCACCATTAATCGCCATAACCTTGCCGAACTTTACCATCTTTATAACTCTCTCTATAGCTACTTGTGGGTCATGAATCACAGCCCCTTCTAATTTTCTTGATACTAATGTACCATCTGGATTATAAGCTCGATCTGCAAATACTTCATTTGCTACTTTTAAACCTATTTCTTTTCCTGCTTTGACCATTTCACTATTTGCAAGCCCCATCAAAATAATTTTTTCATCTACTTCATATATAGCTTCTGCAATTGCTTTAGCTAAAGCTTTATCCTTTGCTGCCATATTATACATAGCACCATGAGGCTTTACATGTTGAATTTTTTCTTTCTTTGCTCTTGCAAACGCCATAAGGGCTCCTAACTGATATTTCACATAAGCTTTTACTTCATCAGGTGACGCACTTATATTTCTCCTACCAAACCCCATTAAATCAGGAAAACCTGGATGAGCACCTATACCAACCTTTTGTTCTTTTGCAATTTTTATGGTCTTCTCCATCACCAAGGGGTCTCCTGCATGCCATCCACAGGCAATATTTGCAGAAGTTACATATTTAATCACTTCTTCATCAAGTCCTATTTTGTAATTTCCAAAACTCTCTCCTAAGTCGCTGTTTAAATCAACTTGATACATATTAACACCTCCCACATACTTCCTTTTAGTATCCTTATTATCATATCATGTTCAAGAATTTTTCAAAACGAAACATTTAGATATTCTCTAAGTACTGCTTTTGTAGGTTTAAATAACTCCATATCTATTAATTCATTTAATGCAAACCATTTTAATTGCTCCATCTCACAAAGCTGTGGTCTCGGGTCTCCTTCAAATTCTTCACATAAAAAAACGCTGGGTTCAACCAACCTTTTTATTCCTTTTACATAAGCTTCTGATTGAACAGTTCCCAAACATTTGATTTTTTTCACAAGAAGGTTGAATTCTTCTTGCAATTCTCTCTTTGCTGCTATTTCATAATCTTCTCCTTCTTCTAGTTTTCCCCCTGCCAAACTCCATCCTTGTCCATCCACTCTCCATCCTAGCAATACTTTATTGTTATTTTTAATAATAATTGCACAACACCGATCAAATACTTTCATCATCAGACACTTCCTTTTAAATTAGAATGTTTCTTATAATTTTTTTACATTTACCTTCAACTTAAAATATATTATCATAATTTATGAATACTTATTTTTTTATTTTTTCTTTTGTTCAACATTTTTTTCTGACTATTTTTGAATATTAATTATTTTTTTTATATTTTATATTTACCTTTAATTCAAAATATATTATTATGATTAATATGTAATCATGATTATTTAATTATTATTTTCCTTATTATATTAATTATTTTCACACACCTAGGAGAAATTTACAATCATCATTAGGTATGTTATAATTTTTATATTGATTTTTCAGTGTTTTTTGATTATTGAAATAAATTTTGTCAATACATGTAAAAGGAGTGTGTACAATGGAATGCTGTGGTGGAAAAAAGCTCATGGTAGATGTAAGTGATCCTAATGTGGATCTAAAAAAACTAGATCCTGTGTTACAAAAGTATAAAGGGATTTCAGGTAGCCTTATTACTATTTTACAAGAGGCACAAGAACTTTACGGCTATTTATCCCTCGAAGTACTGAATTATATTGCTGAGGAGATTGGTGTAAAACCTGCTAAGGTTCATGGGGTAGCTACTTTTTATACCCAATTTAGACTTAATCCTGTTGGAAAGTATTTGATTATGCTTTGCCAAGGAACAGCCTGTCATGTAAATGGTTCTAAACTAATCGAAGAAGCTATTTGTGATGAACTAAAAATTAGTGAAGGAGAAACAACTGAAGACGGTTTATTTACCCTTAATAATGTTGCCTGTCTTGGCTGCTGTAGTTTATCTCCTGTTATGATGATCAATGGAGAAACTTATGCAAAGCTTACTCCTGAAAGTACAAGAAAAATATTAAGAGAACTAAGAGAAAAAGAACAAAATAGCGAGGAGGTTTAAACCATGAAGATCGTTGTAGGTCAAGGAAGCTGTGGATTAGCTGCTGGTGCAAATAAAGCATATGATGTTTTTGAAAACGCAATAAAGGAAAAAGGTCTTCAGGTAGACCTTGATATTACTGGTTGTATTGGTATGTGTTATTTAGAGCCTATTATTGATGTTTTTGATGATAATGGACAAAAAACAACTTATGTAAAAGTAACTCCTGAAATGGCCAATGAAATCGTTGAAAAGCATATTGTTGAAAAAAATCCCGTAACAGATTATGTGATTTCAAAAGAGGATTTAAATGTTTTATCTAAGCAAAAGAGAATCGCTCTAAGAAATTGCGGAATTATAGATCCTGAATCTATTGATGAATATTTAGAAACAGGTGGATATAAAGCAGTTGAAAAATGCATCAAAGAAATGAGTCCAGAAGAGGTTATTGAAGAAATTAAAATTTCTGGTCTTCGTGGACGTGGTGGTGCAGGATTCCCTACTTGGTTTAAATGGAATGCTGCGAAAAATTCTAAGGCTACCCCTAAATATTTAGTGTGTAATGCTGACGAAGGAGATCCAGGTGCTTTCATGGATCGAAGTGTTTTAGAGGGAGATCCTCACAACCTTATTGAAGGAATGATGATCGGTGGATATGCTATGGGCGCAAACGAAGGTATCATCTATGTTAGAGCTGAATATCCATTAGCAATCATTCGTCTTAAAATAGCTATTAAAAAGGCTCGTGAAAAAGGTATTTTAGGAAAAAATATATTTGGTTCTGGCTTTGATTTTGATATGCGTATCAAAGCAGGTGCAGGTGCTTTTGTTTGTGGAGAAGAAACAGCTCTTATTGCATCCCTTGAAGGAGAGCGTGGTATGCCAAGATTAAAGCCTCCATTCCCTGCTCAAAGTGGATATTGGAAAAAGCCAACAAATATCAATAATGTTGAAACCTTTGCAAATGTTTCTTGGATTATATCAAATGGTGGTCAAGCCTTTGCAGATATGGGAACTGAAAAAAGTAACGGAACAAAAGTATTTGCCCTTACTGGAAAGATTAAAAAAGGTGGTCTAGTAGAAGTGCCTATGGGAATGCCTTTAAAAGAAATTATCTTCAATATTGGTGGCGGTATCAAGGAAGATAAAAATTTCAAAGCAGTTCAAATGGGTGGTCCATCTGGAGGATGTATTCCAGCAGATCTTATAAATACTACTGTTGATTATGAATCTATCAACAAAACAGGTGCTATTATGGGTTCTGGTGGTATGGTTGTTATGGATGAGACTACTTGTATGGTAGATATGGCTCGTTTCTTCCTTAATTTCACTCGTGAAGAATCTTGTGGTAAATGTATCCACTGTCGACTTGGTACAAAGCGAATGTTAGAAATTTTAAATCGTATTTGTGAAGGAAAAGGAAAAGATGGAGATATTGAGCTATTAGAAGAATTAGCTATAAAAATCAAAGAAGGCTCCCTATGTGGACTTGGTCAAACAGCTCCTAATCCAGTTCTTAGTACCATTAGATATTTCAGAGATGAGTATGAAAAGCATATTTATGATAAAAAATGTCCTGCTAAGCAATGTACAGATTTATTAACTTATTCAATTGATCCTGAAAAATGTATCGGTTGTACTGCTTGTGCTAGAAATTGTCCAGTAGATGCCATATCAGGACAGGTTAAACAAGCACATGTTATCGATCGTGAAAAATGTATCAAATGCGGAAAATGTGTACAATCTTGTAAATTCGGTGCAGTCATAGTTGAGTAAAGGTGGGGAAATATTATGTCTAAAATAAGATTAAATATAAATGGAAAAGAAGTATTAGCACATAGTGATCAGACCATTCTAGAGGTAGCAAGAGCAAATGGTATTGAAATACCTACCCTTTGCTATGATGAAAGAGTTGAAATATATGGTTCTTGTGGACTTTGTGTTGTAGAGGTTGAAGGAATTCCAAAACTGCTAAGAGCTTGTGCAACAAAAATTAGTGAAGGTATGGTTATAAAAACAAATACACAAAGGGTACGTGGTTCAAGAAGAATGGCTCTAGAGCTTCTTTTATCAGACCACGTTGGAGATTGTAGACCTCCTTGTGTACTAGAATGTCCTGCAAATACAGATTGTCAAGGATATGTAGGTCTTATTGCAAACGGGCAATTTGAAGAAGCTGTAAAGTTAATCAAAGAACAGCTTCCACTTCCTGCAAGTATCGGTAGAGTCTGTCCTCACCCATGTGAAGAGGCTTGTAGAAGACAACTTGTAGAAGAACCTATTTCTATTGCAGCTTTAAAGAGCTTTGCAGCAGATATAGATTTAAATAATGCAGAATCCTTTATGCCAGAATTAAAGAACGCTACTGATAAGAGCATTGCCATCATCGGTGGAGGTCCAGGAGGCTTAACGGCTGCATATTATCTTGCTAAGGAAGGTCATAGCGTTACGATTTATGAGGCTATGCCAAAGCTTGGTGGAATGTTACGCTACGGAATCCCTCAATATCGTCTTCCTAAAGAGGTATTAGACAAAGAGATTGCCATCATTGAAAAAATGGGCGTAAAAATGATTCCGAATATGAAAATCGGTAAAGATATTCAATTTGATTCTATTAGAAATTGTTATGATGCTGTTTTCGTTGCCATCGGTGCATGGACGAGTTCAAAACTAAACTGCCCTGGTGAAGATTTAGATGGTGTTTATGGTGGAATCCACTTCTTAAGAAAAGTGACTACGAATGAACCTGTTAAAATCGGTAATCGTGTAGCCATCGTTGGTGGTGGTAATACTGCTATGGATGCTTGTAGAACAGCTGTAAGACTTGGAGCTAAAGAAGTTTATAATGTTTATCGTAGAACAAAAGCAGAAATGCCTGCTGAAGAAATAGAAATCGTAGAAGCTGAAGAAGAAGGCGTAATCTTTAAAAATCTTACAAATCCTATCGAAATCATCGGCGAAGAGGGTAAGGTAACAAAAATAAGACTTCAGAAAATGAAGCAAGGTGAACCAGACGCTAGTGGTAGAAGAAGACCGATCCCTATTGAGGGTGAAGAAGAAATTCTAGAAGTAGATGCAGTTATTTCAGCTATTGGTCAAGGAATCGATGCTACAGGCTTTGATGGCATAGACCTTACTAAAAAAGGTACTATTATTGCAGATGAGCATACCTACCAAACAAATCTTCCTGGTGTATTCGCTGGTGGAGATGCTACAAATAAAGGTGCAAGTATTGCTATTGCGGCTATTGGTGAAGCGAAAAAAGCTGCTACAGTAATCTGTAGTTATCTTGAAGGAGAAGTCATTCCATACGAAAAACCTTTTGTTGTAGAAAGAGATGATTTAACAAAAGAAGACTTTAAAGATCGTGAAAAATGTGCTAGAGCAAAAATGGATCATCTAGCTCCTGAAGAAAGAAATAGAAACTTTGAAGAAATCGGAAAAGGCCTTACAGTAGAGCAAGCTCAAAAAGAAGCTATGCGTTGTCTTGAATGTGGCTGTCATGATTTCTTTGAATGTGAATTAATAAGCCTTGCAAATGAATATGATGTAAAACCATCAAGACTAGCAGGTGAAGTTCATCATCGTCAAGAAGAAATAGCAGATGACCATCCATTTATTCATAGAAACCCTGATAAATGTATTCTTTGTGGACTTTGTGTAAGAGTTTGTGACGAAGTAATGGGTAATACTGCACTAGGTCTTATTGATAGAGGCTTTGATACCATCGTAAAACCAGCTCTTAATCAACCCCTGCAGAATACCAGTTGTATTTCTTGTGGACAATGTATCAGCGTTTGTCCAACTGGCGCTTTAGGGGAAAGATTAAGTATTGAAAAGGCTATCCCAGTAAAAACAAAAGAAACCCATACAGTTTGTTCTCATTGTAGTGTGGGTTGTCATCTAAACTTAAATACGAAGGGTGATATGCTTGTAAGATCTCTTCCTGAAAAAGAAAGTGCTGTAGACAATGGTCTTCTTTGCGTAAAAGGACGCTTTGGATTTGATATTGCTAAGAAAGGTACTCGCATTACAAAGCCTTTAGTTCGTAAAAATGGAGAGCTTGTAGAAGTTTCTTGGGATGAAGGGTTGTTATTTGCTGCTAAGAAAGCACAAAGTCTTGGTGCTTTATATGGAAGTGAATCTTTAGCTGTATCTATTTCTGATAGATATACAAACGAAGAAATCTATCTTGCAAATAAATTTGCAAAAGAAGTTCTTGGAACAGAAAATGTATGCTCCTTCAACAGATTATCTGGTGGTATTGAAGATGTACTAGGCTATGATGCATCTACAAATACTTTTGAAGAGCTACTTTCAACAGAAACTATACTTCTTGTTGGTTCTGATATCATTAATGATCACACGATCGCAGGAATCAAAATTAGAAAAGCAGTACAAAATGGTGCAAAATTAATTACAATCAATCCATTTAAAACAACTGCTGATGAGTGGGCATCTAAAATGGTTACACCAGAAAACAATTTAAGCTTCTTAAAAGAAGTATCAAAAGCATTAATAGATGCTGGCTTCGTACCGAAGAATGCAGAAGGCTTCGAAGAATTAAAGGACAACTTAAAGGATGTAGTGGTTAGTGCTGATGCTAAAGAAGTCGCAGAAGTTTATGGAAAATCTAAAAAGGCAATGATTGTATTCTCTCAAAATGATGTTACAGTAGATGCTGCAAGAGCTATTGCAAATATAGCTGTCATCTCTGGTCATATTGGTAGTGCTTATAAAGGTATTATTCAATTAAAACCAAATAACAACAGTCAAGGTCTTGTAGACATGGGTACCCCGAAAGATGCTTGTGAAGTTGTAGCAGGTATTAAAGATCAATCTATTAAAGGATTACTCATCTTTGGTGAAGATGCAAAAGACATGGATTTAAGTAAGCTTGAATTCTTAATGGTTCAAGATACGCACCTTACAGAAACAGGAAAACTTGCAGATGTAGTACTCCCTGCTGTAAGCTTTGCTGAATCAAACGGTACCTTCACAAGTACTGAAAGAAGAATCCAAAAGATCAAGCAAGCTATCCCAGCTATTGGTGGATATGAAAACTATGAAGTAATTGTAAAACTTGCAAATATCCTAGGAGTGAATATGTCCTATAAAGATGCAGATGCTATCTTCAATGAAATTTCAGAAAATATCCTAGAATATTTCAAAGCCAATAAAGAAAAAGAGTCAGAAGTATTCTGGCCTATCGGTAAAGAAAGAATTCTTTATACAAATAGATTCCATTTCCCAGAAGGAAAAGCACAGTTACAACCTATTGGTGATGGTCTATTCTTCAATAAAACAATTAACACAAATAACCTGGCAAATAGCTTCGTAGAAATCCTTAAAAAAGAAGAATTGATTTAATAAAAAGCCCTGTTTACTCAGGGCTTTTTTATTCACAAACCTATCCCCTTTTATGATATAATAGATATTAGATTGTTGTTTTTTTAACAAAGATTGCAGTATCTTTCATAAGATCTTGCGAAGGGAGCACGAATGATGACTTATACAATCAATAAAAATAAATGTATTAGCTGTGAACGCTGTAAAAAGGTCTGCCCTGTGGATGCTATTAGCGGAGAAATCAAAGAAGGCTTTACCATTGATCAAGAAAAGTGTGTTGGGTGTGGTCAATGCAAAACTGTCTGTCAATTTAATGCCATCCTTGAGAATATATAATATTTTACATTCCCTGCAATTCACTTCAAACTTTGCGATCATAGAAATAACCGTTTTTTAGCGAACTAACAATTGAAAGGAGAATGAATGATGAAAAAACCAACTATATTAATGATCTTAGATGGTTTTGGTCTTAATAATAGCGATTATGGCAATGCCATAGCCCTTGCTAAAACACCAAACCTAGATCAATATTTTGAAAATTATCCAAATAATCAAGTTTATGCCAGCGGATTAGACGTAGGTCTTCCAGATGGTCAAATGGGAAATTCAGAGGTAGGACATTTAAATATTGGAGCTGGAAGAGTTGTGTACCAAGAATTAACGAGAATCACAAAAGCTACGCAGGATGGTGATTTCTTTGAAAATCCTGTTTTCTTAGAAGCTATTGAAAATGCTAAAAAACATGATACAGCCCTTCATCTTTGGGGATTATTATCTGATGGTGGTGTCCACAGTCACAACACACATCTTTATGCCCTTTTAGAGCTTGCTAAAAAGAATAATCTTACAAAGGTATATGTTCATGGCTTCTTAGATGGTAGAGATGTTCCTCCTTCTAGTGCATTAAAATATGTAGAAGCATTAGAAAATAAAATGAAAGAAATTGGCATAGGAAAAATTGCTACCATTTCTGGTAGATACTATGCAATGGATCGAGACAATAGATGGGAAAGAGTCAACCTTGCCTATGATGCCATGGTACTAGGTAATGGCGAAAAAGCAAATTCAGCAAAGGAAGCTATTGAAAATTCTTATGCCAAAGATGAAGTAGACGAATTCGTAAAGCCTACAGTAATCCTCCAAAAGAATTCGCCTATTGGAATTATATCTGAAAATGATTCTGTTATTATGTTCAACTTCAGACCAGATCGAGCACGTGAAATCACTAGAACCTTTGTAGATGAAAATTTCACTGGTTTTGAAAGAAAAAATGGCTTCTTCCCTGTTCACTATGTATGTATGACTCAATATGATGCAACTATGCCAAACGTAAATGTTGCTTATCCACCTCAAAAGCTAGTAAATACTTTAGGAGAGTATGTATCTAGCCTAGGTCTTAAGCAGCTTCGTATTGCTGAAACAGAAAAATACGCTCATGTTACCTTCTTCTTAAGCGGTGGTGTAGAAGAGCCTTATGCTGGTGAAGAAAGAGCTTTAATCCCTTCTCCAAAGGTTGCAACTTATGATTTAAAACCAGAAATGAGTGCTTTTGAGGTAACCGAAAAATTAGTAGATGAAATCAATAAGAATACCCATGATCTAATCATTGTAAACTACGCAAACTGCGATATGGTAGGTCATACAGGTTCTGTAGACGCAGCCATTAAAGCTGTAGAAACAGTAGATACGTGTGTTCGTAAAATTGTTGACACTGCAATAAGTGTTGGTGGCCAAATCCTTCTTACAGCAGATCATGGAAATGCTGATGAGATGAAAGACAAGGATGGCAATACAATCACTGCTCACTCTACAAATCCTGTACCGATTATTTTAATCAATGCTCCTGAAGAATATGGTATTACAGAAGGAAAGCTTGCTGATATCGCCCCTACACTATTACAAATGATGGGTCTTGAAAAACCTGAAGAAATGACAGGTACCTCCCTTTTAGCACCTGCTCTCGAAGCTGCAAATGCTTAAAACCCCTGCTCAGGGGTTTTTTTATTCTTTTTTATATGATATGTTGCTACATAATCTTTCATCCTTTTGCTACAATAGATTTTTGTCATTATATAATATCCTTCTCAACAATCTCTAAACAAAATATTTATTCCAAGTAATCACATTATAAATTTTTGTTCGTCTATTTCTAAAGTAAAACTAAAAAAGACATGTACCCATATCTTAAAAATTACTGTGTCTATGAGCTTATTAAATTCTATAAAAAATATTTCAAAACAGCTTCAGGTATTCATAAAAATAGTATGCATGGACTTTTGAAAAGAATTTTTAATTTCAGATTAGTCATAAAAAATATATTAAGATATATTAAAAAGATAAGATTTGTTGCTTGGCATAAAAATATTCTTCTCGTTACTTATAAAAAACTTTACTCCAAAAAGATTTTTTCTTTTTTTCTTCTCTCATAACAGATATATAACTCATTAGCTTTTGGTTTTCCGACTGGACCTGCTCTTTTTGTTTTTCACTAAATTCATCATGCATTCCTTCAAATTCTTGTTCTAATTTTTTTTCATATTTTTCAGACATTACTTACGCCCCTTTCAACATTATATTCTTTATTTGTTGTGGGAAGCACTAACACTATTTTCGTTAACTACAATTATTCATTGATCCCATGATAATTTTTAAAAATTTATATTAGTTATAGTACTTAGCTTGTTTTATATCTCTTATTTTAGGATAAGTACTCGATAAATATCTCAAAAACATTAGTAATTCGGTTGATTTTCCAATAAAACATATTCTATTTGGTTTTGTAAATTTCACCATGCCAACATCCCCTTTATGATATATCTTTCATGTTTTTAGTCTTTATGACCCAGGACTTTATGCCTATGTGTTTACATTATACCATATATTTCGTATTCTTTTGACACATTTTTTGTATGTTTTTCTAGAAAAAAGAAATAATTAGTCATAATTAAAACTTGCTATTATTATACAATATACTTCTCAACAATTTCTAAACAAATTATTTGTTTCTACAAAAAAGGCTGTTGATATTTCTATCAACAGCCTTTTTTGTATTTATTTTTTATTAATCTTGATTATTTACTAAAGCCTCTCTAATGGCTTTTGCAATAACTTCTTCTGATACATTTTTAAATGTATCCTTCTTCTTATATTTAATTTCAGGGACACTATCTTTTTCACGATCTATCTTCTCTTTTTTTCTTAAATTCTGCTTTTTATTCCCAAATAAAAAATCAAACATCTTGTCTTCTCCTTTTTTATTTACATTTTATCAATAAACTTTGTCAAATTCTAAGTTTTTCTATAATTGTGTGTAATAGCAACAAATCTGTTTATTTATATAAAATCAAATATGCATTTTTCATATTTGATTTTAGGAATTTTTATAACAAAAGTATCTAGAAAATTAAGGAAGGGTAATTAAATCTCATAATTTTCCTGTTACAAATAAAAGAACCAGTAGCTTTGGCGCAGCCACTTATAAAAGTGGAGATACCATTAGTACTTTAATTAGTAGCGCTGATAAAGGATTATATATAGCAAAGAAAAAGGGAAGAAATCGAGTTGAAGTGG
The DNA here is from genome assembly GCA_025210395.1 of Marinisporobacter sp. Lineage (GTDB taxonomy): Bacteria > Bacillota > Clostridia > Peptostreptococcales > Thermotaleaceae > Crassaminicella. Next base: position 12,866 of record JAOARV010000019.1, on the reverse strand, counting down.
GTGTCTAAAAAACAGATGGTAATCGTTGCCTAAAAATAACATAAACGATAACCACCTGCCTATATATTTTAAATATCAATGTCTCAATATTTTTTAATCACTACCCTTTACTCCCACTCAATAGTTGAAGGTGGTTTACTCGTTACATCATAAACGATTCTATTTACATTATCTACTTCATTAACAATTCTATTAGATATTCTTTCAATTACTTCATAAGGGATTCTTGCCCAGTCACTAGTCATACCATCACTACTTGTTACAGCTCTTAGTGCTACTGTATGGGAGTAAGTTCTTTCATCTCCCATTACCCCAACACTTCTGATGTTTGGTAGAGCTGTGAAGTATTGCCATATTTCTCTGTGTAGATTTGCTTTTTTGATTTCTTCTCTTAAAATAGCATCTGATTCCCTTACAATATGAAGCTTGTCTTCTGTGATTTCACCAAGAACTCTTATTGCTAGTCCTGGTCCTGGGAAAGGTTGTCTCCATACTACTTCTTCTGGAATCTCTAATTCTTCTCCAACTTTTCTTACCTCATCTTTAAATAATTGTCTTAGCGGCTCAATGAGTGAAAATTGGATGTCTTCTGGTAGTCCACCTACATTGTGATGGCTCTTAATAACCGATGCTGTATCTGTTCCACTTTCTATCACATCTGGGTAAACTGTTCCTTGTACAAGATAATCAATTTGTCCTATTTTTGAAGATTCTTCTTCAAATACACGGATAAATTCTTCTCCAATAATCTTTCTCTTTCTTTCAGGATCTGTTACCCCTTTTAATTTGCCTAAGAATCTTTCTTGGGCATTGACTCTTATTAAATTCATATGGAATTTTTCTCTAAAAATCTCTTCTACCTGATCTCCTTCATTCTTTCTAAGAAGTCCATGATCTACAAAGATACAAGTTAATTGATCTCCTATTGCTTTATGTACCATTACTGCTGCAACAGATGAATCTACTCCTCCGGATAATGCACATAGTACTTTTTTATCGCCAACTTTTTCTTTGATTTCTTTAATGCTTTGATTTGTGAAATCATGCATATCCCAATCTCCACTGCATTCACATACTTCATATAAGAAGTTCTTTATCATTTCTCTTCCCTTTTCAGAATGCTCTACCTCTGGATGGAATTGAACTGCATATAATTTCTTTTCAGTATCACTCATAGCTGCTACTGGACAATGATCTGTAGTAGCTGTAATTTCAAATCCTTTTGGTGCTACTTCTATATAATCTGTGTGACTCATCCAGCATTTAGAAGCATTTGGAATATCCACAAAGATTCCTTCTCTATTTTTAATATTTAATTCAACTCTTCCATATTCTCTTGTGGAAGCTTTTGTTACTTTTCCTCCAAATAAATGAGCCATTAATTGTCCACCATAGCAAATTCCAAGAACAGGTATTCCTAACTCGAATATTTCTTTTTCTATAGTAGGAGCATCTTCAGTATATACACTGTTAGGTCCTCCTGTAAAAATAATTCCCTTTGGATTTTTTTCCTTTATTTTTTCTAAAGGAGTCTTATAAGAAACAACCTCACAATATACATTTTTTTCTCTTACACGTCTTGCAATTAACTCCTTATATTGTCCACCAAAATCGATTACAAGTACTAATTCATGGTTTTTCATAATGTCCTCCTTTAGTCTCTTACACTATAATTGGGTGCTTCTTTTGTAATACTAATATCATGTGGATGACTTTCTTTAAGAGAAGCAGCAGTAATTTTTATAAATTTACCATTTTCAACCAGATCTTTTATGGTTGCTGTTCCACAATACCCCATTCCTGCTCTTAATCCTCCAACCATTTGATATACTATATCCTTTAATTTTCCTCTATAAGGTACCATTCCTTCTACACCTTCAGGTACAAATTTCTTCGTATTCTCTTGAAAGTATCGATCCTTACTTCCAGCAGCCATCGCACTCATAGAACCCATTCCTCTATAGGTTTTAAAGTTTCTTCCCTTATAGATGACTGTTTCTCCTGGACTTTCTTCTGTTCCAGCAAATAATGAACCCATCATACAAATCTCTGCTCCAGCAGCAATAGCTTTTGGAATATCTCCTGAATATTTGATTCCTCCATCTGCAATAACTGGAATATCATATTTTTTAGCAGCACATGCACAATCATAAACGGCTGTAATTTGAGGTACACCAATACCTGCAACTACCCTTGTTGTACAAATAGATCCAGGTCCTATTCCAACCTTTACAGCATCTGCTCCAGCAAGGATTAATTCTTCTGTTGCTTCACCTGTTGCTACATTTCCTGCAATCACTTGCATCTCTGGATATTCTTTTTTAATTTTCTTTACTGCTTCTAGTACTCCTTGAGAATGACCATGAGCCGTATCAATAACAATCACATCAACCCCTGCTTTAACTAAAGCTTGTGCCCTTTCCATCATATCTCCTGTAATACCAATTGCAGCACCTACAAGCAATCTTCCTCTTAAATCCTTCGCTGAATTTGGATATTGGATGGCTTTTTCAATATCTTTTATTGTAATAAGACCCTTTAAATATCCTTCATCATCTATTATTGGAAGCTTTTCTATTTTTCTACTCTTTAAGATTTTTTCTGCTTCTTCCATACAGATGCCTTCTTTTGCTGTAACTAAATTGTCTTTTGTCATGGCATCTTCAATTTTTTTGTTTACATCATTTTCAAATCTTATATCTCTATTTGTAAGAATTCCTACTAACTTTTTATCCTCATCTACAATAGGAACTCCTGATATATGATATCTTTCCATTAATTCTAACGCATCTGCAATCACATGGTCTGGTGATAAGTAAAAAGGATCTACGATTACACCGTGTTCACTTCTTTTTACCTTATCTACCTCTAAAGCTTGCTCCTTAATAGACATATTTTTGTGAATAATACCAATTCCACCTTCTCTAGCCATAGCAATAGCTAGTTTTGATTCTGTTACGGTATCCATTCCTGCACTTATTAGAGGAATATTTAATTTTATCTTTTTTGTAAGTCTTGTTCTTGTATCTACATCTCTTGGCAATATACTAGATTTTTGTGGCACTAATAACACATCATCAAAGGTTAACCCTTCTTTTGCAAATTTCCCTTCCATAAAACCCTTCCTTTCTATCATCCTATTCTTCTATTTTATTTTTTCCAATATATACAAAAAAATCCACGTACTATTTCACGAGTGAAATTATTACATGGATTGTCTACAAAACCATTTTTCGGTTTATAATAATTCCACTCATAGTTAGATCATTTACGGTGATCTTGTAGAAACACCCAAGCCTTATTCTCGGATATATATGAGAGGTACCAATATTTATATTTCTATATAAGGTATCAAATATTCACTAACCTGTCAATAAAGATTAAGGAAAATTAACATATTCGGAATATTCCAACGATCACCCATCTTATTAAAAATTGTTGTCATCCTTTTAATAATTGTTATATAATGTATATGTTTCAATATATTTGAATATATTTTAAAGGAGTTGACTTGATCATGTCTGGAATAAGTAGTATTTTTGTTTTAATAAATATAGCATTTATGATTTATGTATTTTATCTTTTCCATACATTAGCCATGTCTAACAAACAAATGGCAGAATCTATGGAAAAATTAGTTGAAAAAATGGATCAAATACATACAAAAAAATAATAAACTTGTTATTTCCTATTTTATCTAATTTTTCTCACTTATTCAACAAAATTATATAAAAAGCAGTGAAGTGATTATAAAAACACTTCACTGCTTTTTATCATTTTCTAATTGATTTTCTAAATCCTCCATTGGAATAGCGCCTGAATCTTCTCCATAAAGAACATTTTCTGGCATCTCCTTTAAGATTTTACTACTTACTGCCGTATTTTGTGATTTTTTTCCACGAAACCCTTTAAAAACTTTATTCATAAATCCATTCATCTAACCATCCTCCTAAAATATGATTACAATTATTTTTAGTTTTTCCTGTATTGTGTGAATTTATGATAAATATTTTTTATTTTAGGATCAAATACACCTATTTTTAACATGTGTTCATCTTTTTGTATATGCACATATTTTTTACATGCTATATCTTTTATATTAAATTCAAATAATAATTTCGTAGCCTATAAAAAAACTTTTAAAAGGAGGAACATGAATTATGGCAATGAATAATCAAACTGCTAAGCCTCAATTAGATGCATCTAACTTAAAAGTATTAGAAGATCAATTAAACTATGAATGTATGCTTAATAAAAAATTCAGCCAATATGCTGAATATTGTACAGATACACAGCTTAAAAATGTTTGTCAGCAAGGTGCTCAAAAACATCATCAAAACTATACTGATCTTTTAAATTATCTAAATTCTCATCAATAATTTAAAATAAAAAAGGAGGATGCTTTCATGGCACATCAAGCAAGTTTTACTGAAAAAGAATTGATGAATGATTTATTAATGTCTGAAAAACAAGTTGCTTCTGCTTATACAACAGGGATTACTGAGAGCTCTTGTACAAATTTAAGAAATCTCCTTATGGACTGTGAGCATAATGTATTATGCAATCAAGAATCAGTTTTTCAAGCAATGAATCAAAGAGGCTGGTATACAGTAAAAAAAGCAGCTAGCCAAGATGTACAAAGTGCAAAGGGTAAATTCAATCAAATGCAACATGAATTAAGATAAGAAAAAAGAGAGGATAGCTTTTATGCTATTCTCTCTCTTTGACTTTTTATTACATCATTCCTGGCATTCCGCCACCCATTGGAGGCATTGCAGGACCTGCATTTTCTTCTTTGATATCTGCAACAGCAGCTTCAGTTGTTAGCATCATTGCAGATACAGAAGCAGCATTTTGAAGAGCTGAACGCGTTACTTTTGTTGGGTCAACAATACCTGCTTCCATCATATTTACATATTTTTCATTAAGGGCATCAAAACCTACACCTACATCACTATTTCTAACCTTTTCTACGATTACAGAGCCTTCAAGTCCTGCATTGGCAGAGATTTGTCTTACTGGTTCTTCAAGGGCACGTCTAATGATAATGGCACCTGTTTTTTCATCTCCATGTAATGATTCTACTAATTTTTCTACAGGTTTAATTGCATTGATCAGTGCTGTACCACCACCTGCAACAATACCTTCTTCTACAGCAGCTCTTGTTGCATTTAGTGCATCTTCAATTCTTAATTTTCTTTCTTTTAATTCAGTTTCAGTAGCTGCACCTACTTCGATTACTGCTACTCCACCAGAAAGCTTTGCAAGTCTTTCTTGTAATTTTTCTCTATCAAAATCAGAAGTTGTTTCTTCTATTTGCATTTTGATTTGTCTAACACGATCTTGAATAGCTTGTTTTTCTCCTCCACCATCAACAATTGTTGTATTATCTTTATCAATCTTAACAGAATTTGCACGACCTAACATATCTAAAGTAGTTTCTTTTAAATCTAATCCTAATTCTTCAGAAATAACTGTACCACCTGTTAGGATTGCAATATCTTGAAGCATTGCTTTTCTTCTATCTCCAAATCCTGGAGCTTTTACTGCAACACATTCAAAAGTTCCTCTTAATTTGTTTACAACGATTGTAGCTAATGCTTCTCCTTCAAGATCTTCAGCTATGATTAATAGTTTTTTACCTTGTTGTACAATTTGCTCAAGTACTGGAAGGATTTCTTGAATATTTGTAATCTTCTTATCTGTAATTAATATGTATGGATTATCTAATAATGCTTCCATTTTCTCAGCATCTGTTACCATATATGGAGACAGATATCCTCTATCAAATTGCATACCTTCTACTACGTCTAAAGTAGTTCCCATTGATTTTGATTCTTCAACAGTGATAACCCCATCTTTTCCTACTTTTTCCATTGCTTCTGCAATTAAGCTTCCGATTGTTTCATCAGCAGCAGAAATGGATGCAACCTGTGCAATAGCTTCTTTGCTTTCGATTGTTTTAGAAATATTTTTAATTTCTTCCACTGCAACATCTACAGCACCTTGGATACCTTTTTTAAGGATCATTGGGTTTGCTCCAGCCGCAACATTTTTAAGTCCTTCTCTAATGATTGCTTGAGCTAATAATGTAGCTGTAGTAGTACCATCTCCGGCAACATCATTTGTTTTTGTTGCTACTTCTTTTACAAGTTGTGCACCCATATTTTCATAAGCATCTTCTAATTCTATTTCACGAGCAATGGTTACTCCATCATTTGTAATAAGTGGTGAACCAAACTTTTTATCTAAAATAACATTTCTTCCCTTTGGTCCTAATGTAACTTTTACAGTATCTGCTAATTTATTTACACCAGCTTCTAATTTACGGCGTGCATCTTCTGAAAATTTAATTTCCTTTGCCATTACTAACCCCTCCTAATTATGTAATCGATTTTTATTACTCAACAATTGCTAAAAGTTCATTTTGTCTTAAAATAGTGTACTCAACACCTTCATATTTTACTTCTGTCCCTGCATATTTAGAGAAAATTACTTTGTCTCCTACTTTTACTTCCATTTGTACTTCTTTTCCCTCTACCATTCCACCTGGTCCTACGGCTACGATTTCAGCCATTTGTGGTTGTTCCTTTGCTTGTGTTGGAAGAACAATCCCACTTTTTGTCTTTTCTTCTGCTTCAAGCTTCTTAATTACTACTCTGTCACCTAATGGTTTAATATTCATAAGTAACCCTCCTTGACTATATTAAAATTATAATTTTTACCTTATTGTTAGCACTCACTAAGGTCGAGTGCTAATTATAATGTATTATATCTATAACCATTAATCAACTTCTATTTTACCACATTTTATCATGATATTTCCTATTTTATTCAATTATTTAAAATTTTATTCTATTTTCCCATGAAATCTATGTATTTCTTTTATTTTCTTAATTTTTCTTGTTCTAAACAAATATTTTCTAAAAATAAACACATTTTCAAGATCCATAAAGCTATTTTCTCTACTTAAACATCTAAAAAAATTCCTAAGAAGTATCCCTTTCTCAAAGAAAACATTCATTTGTGATGCATTCTTTGAACACCTTAAACCTGTCCTTTTCTCATAAGTAAAGCATCAATTTTACTATAAAAATGATAACTGCTCTATTTTCCGATCTGAAAAATTGGATACAGTAAGCCCAATAAGTCTTATGGGTTTATTCATATTTACTTCATCTAAAATATCAGACGCAATATGATAAATTTCCTCCCTTAAATGGATATACTCATGGATCGTTCTACTTTTTGTATGACTCTCAAAATCTAAAGTTTTCATCTTCACCGTAATAGTTTTTGCCACTACCTTCTTTTTCTCCATTATAGCTTCAATTTCCTCTGAAAATTTATAAAGATATCCTCTTAAATAATCTGTATCTTGAGTATCTTCCTTAAGAGTTATTTCTTTTCCTATAGATTTTCTTTCTCTTCTTGGTTCTACTGCTCTATGATCGACCCCTCTAATTCGATGATATATTTCTAATCCATATTTCCCAAAATAATCCATCAAATAATCCTTAGGAAGTTTCATTAGATCTTCTATGGTAAATACGCCTATATTATTTAATCTTTTAGCAGATTTTTTTCCTATCCCATATACCTGCCGAATAGATAAAGGCTTTAAAATATCTGGTACCATATCCTTTGTAATAACTTTCAATCCTATTGGTTTATTCCAATCAGAAGCTAATTTTGCTAAAAATTTATTGTAAGAAATTCCCACTGACAAAGTTAATCCTGTCTGTTTCATGACTTTTTTCTTTATATAGTTGGCTATTTCAATAGGCTTTTTATTTAAACCTGTAACATCTAAGTATGCTTCATCTATAGATAAGGGTTCTACTAGGTTTGTTATCTCATAAAACACCTTAAAAACTTCTCTAGATACTTCCTTATACCTCTCCATCCTTACAGGAACAAATATACCATGAGGACATTTCTTTTTTGCCATAAATCCAGGCATAGCAGACCTTACTCCATATTTTCTAGCTTCATAAGAGCAAGTACAAACAACCCCTCTATTACTTTGTCCTCCTACAATGATTGGTTTTCCTTTAAGATTAGGATCATCACCTTGTTCTACCGAAGCAAAAAAAGCATCTAAATCTACATGTATAATATTCCTCACAACTATAGTCACCCCCATCTTATTCATCATTATTCATATAACTAGAATAGATTTTTCAAACAAAACATTTATTTATGATGAATTCTTCAAACGCCTTGAAAGAACTATTTCATCCTTGATACTTCTATTTTACATGAAAGTCTTTTTTAAAGATACATTTTAATAAATCATTCTATATCTGTATTTTTTAAAATAATTATCCCATTAACTACCAAAAGGAATTCTATATCTTATATGGAATACTCTTTTATGATCATATTTTATAGGAGGATATTTTTATGAAAAATCAAAAAATAGTAGATTGTATTATACAAAAAAAATTTAAAGAAGTATTAACTGCAAACAAGCAAGGAAAATTATATGATTTTAGAAAAGAACTCAAAAAAGAACTTGAAATAACTTTAGAAAAAGTTCATAATCACAATCAAAAAAAGGAAATAGAAATCATATTAAATGAAATAAAAAATGATCATACTCATATTGATTGGATGCATTAATTAAAGTACCTCCTGAGAATTAGATTCTTTAGGAGGTATTTTAATATATTTTTACAGTAATACAAAAGCTAATAAACTCACAATAATTAAAATAATAATCGTTTAGTCTTCTTCTATTAGTATTACCCTTGCAGGTGCAGCTTCTACCCCTTTAAGCTTTAAAGGTAATGCATAAATCATATAAGTACCTTCTTTTACACCCTTTAGTCTAAGTCCTTCTATAATGATCATCTTGGATCCTAATAATATTTTATGAGTTGGATGATTTTTTTGACTTCTTTCAACGCCTAAAGCATCAATTCCTACCCCTTTTATATTCATCTTTTGTAAATAATCTGCACCACTTTTTTCTAAATATACAAAATCCAACTCAAATGTATCCACATATGAATTTTTTGTCTTAAGTAATAAAAATTCTCCTGCCTTAATGTCTTTTTTCTCCAAATCTGTTTTTTTGATACATTCCCCTACTTCTGTGAAGTCTAATACTCTACATTTTGTAATCAATTCTTTTAAATCTATTTGATCTATTGTATCTCCATCTTTTATCATATGAAGAGGAGCATCTATATGAGTACCCGTATGTAAATTTATTCTCATATCTGTCTCATATGTATTTCCAATCATATAATCATTAATCACTTTAAAATGAGGCTTTTTCTGCTCCTTTTTTTTGTAAACCATCATCTTTTCATGAATACTCATGGAAATATCAATTATTTTCATATTTTTACTCCCTCCTTCCACCCTGTTCTATGATCTTTTCTCATCATTTCTTCTGCCTCTTTCGGTCCACTACTTCCTACTTTGTAGGTTTTAATCATCTTCTCTTTCATTTTGTCAATTGGTTAATATTAGGAATCTACTCATTTCTTTTTAACACTTCTAATATTTCCATCTCATAAGGATCTTTCAATTGCCTTAAATAGGATACTCCTTTATCACAATATACTTGAATATCTAAATTTACGTCATCTTTAAATATCTCTCTAACAATATTATTTTCTTTCATACGAACCTTTATTTCTGCTTTCACACGATACAAAAGACCTAATTCATAGGGGCTTTTCAGCCTCTTCGCATACCTTTGTGATCTCTTGAAATATTGTAACGCATCCTTATAATCTCCTTTTTTGATTAAAAGTACTGCCATATACCCCTCTGCAGTTGATCTTCCCCATAATGTATTTAACTCATTATATAGACGAATTGCCTTTTCTAAATAAACCTTTGCTAAATCGTCATCTCCCATATCAAAAGCTGCTTGTCCCGCATTGGTGTAAAATATAGTAAGACCTCTGATAACTTTTTTCTCATCACATATTTTCACAGCACGTTCATAATATTTAATAGCGCTCATAAACTTCATATTTCTTCTTCTTATTTCTCCAATATAATTATATCCAGCTGCTATATTTAATGTATATAGGTCTTCATATTCAGCAACTTCCTCAAAAACACGAATTGATTTTTTTAATATTTCCTCCGCTTCTTCATAAGAAGCATCCATTATTTTTTGAAGTCCCTTTAGCCTTAATAAAATTCCTATATCCTTCTGATAAGAATGTTTTTTAGCCAAATCTAAACCTAATTCGATATATTTTTTCATCCACTTTACATTGTATATTTGAATTCCATAATAAATCATTTGCCTATACCCCTTAAGGGCATACTGTAAATCGTTAATTTTGATAGACAAATCAATCATATTTTCAATATCTTTTATTCCTTTATCATATTCCCCTTCTCCAATATCAAATCTTCCCCTCATATGCCAAAACCATATCTGAAGTCTTTTTATTTCTTCTGAAGAAAATTCTTTTTCTCGCACTTTCAATAGTTTTTTCTCTATGTCTTTTAATTGTTTCATAGCTTCTTCTTTACTTAAATAGCTTGAATATTCCTCTTCAATATTTCCATCCTTTAAAACTGGAAATAATTCATGTCCAAAATTAAAATATACATCTAAATTTTTCATCCTATATTTTAAAGCTAAAATAGCATTATTCCCATTTTCAAAATGATAGATCAATCTTGAATAAAGAAATTTATCTCTTTTATCATGATGTAGCTGCTTTTCAAGGATTAATCCGATCTCATTATGCAGTATTTTTCTTTTTACACTAGATTGCTGCATATAAATATACTCTCTCATCTTTTGATGGGTAAAGGAAAAGCTTATTTCATCGCTACTACTCACATCCTTTAATATGCCTCTTCCTTGAAGTTCTTCAAGAATATCCATCATCTCTAGTATATTCTTTGAAGTTAAATTTTTAAGCATACTTAAGCTTACCTTATCAAAAAACAACGAAACAACATTTAAGAGTTTTCTTGCTTCTTCTGAAATATCTAAAAATCTACTTTTTAATATATCTTGAGTTTTAGGGCTCATTTCTTTTACAAATCCTTTTTCCTTTATTCCCTTTAACATCTCTGTCAGAAAAAAAGCATTTCCTTCTGTCTCTTTATAAATTCTTTCGTATAGCTTTTCATTCCAAGAAATTTGCGGAGAACTCATTTGAATAAATTCTTCCACTTCATATTTTGAAAAAGGCGTAAGATTAATTTTTTCAAGCTTATTATGTTTAATAGCGGAAATCATAAATTTATTTACTTTTTCCGAATAACCATCTCTACATGTTACAATAACAAAAATTCTACTCGTCCTTTGATGAAGCAATATACTATTGATCAAAGATAAACTCATTTGATCCATCCACTGAATATCTTCAAAAACTAATACTATTTTCCTCTTTGCTGCTATTTTTTTAAGTACAGATACCATAGCTTCTTCAATAACTTGATGCTGTAACCAATCTGTCTTTTCTACAGGATTTATATTTATTTCTTCATGATCTGCAGAAAAATATGGGAATATATAACAGATTGAATTTCTCCACAAAATAGGAATTTCTATTCCTTCTTCCTTAATAATATCTACCAAACTTATAAAAATATCATTCCAAGGTTTTAGTAGATACCCCTGTTCAGCCTGATAACAATGGGCTTGTAATAAAATCTCTTCTTGATCAATATTTTCTAAAAATTCATCCTTTAACTTTGTTTTACCAATACCAGCTTCTCCCATAATTAAAAAGGATTTCGTTTCCTTATTATTTCTAAATTCTTGGTAACTTCTTTTTAATATTCCTATTTCATGATCTCTTCCATAAAAAAAGTTTAAGCCTTTCTTTTTATTTGTTTCCTTTGCATTTCGTAGGATTAATATCTCATCAAAAGCCTTCTTCACTTTAGCATTCGGCTCTATTTGAAGTTCCTTCTTTAGAATAGTGCATAAGCGATGATATAAATTGATTCCTTTATGAAAGTCTCCAGTACGCCCATAACCCTTTATTAAAATCTCATATGGTTTTTCATTTAATCCATCTATTTCTATCCATTTTTTTGAAAAATTAATCACATTCTGGTTTTGATTTTTTAAAAGAGCATTTTTTATGCTTTCATCAAGCTTTTGAATATATAAATCCTTTAAATTCTCTCCATACTGAATCATCCAAGAAATAAAACCTTCCGCATCTTTTACATGAAATCCTTTTAAAAATTCTCCTGTATATGCATGCATACTTTTTTCTTTATTATTTAAAAAATCATATAAATCTATATAGATTTTTATATCTGGATTGATCATAACAATAGATTTTTTAGGAGAAATGATAATATCTAAATCAAAGCTTTTTCTAATTTTATACATGGCTTGTCGTAGATTTTTCTTTGCTGTTTTTTCTTCTACTTCTCCCCATAAAAGATTGACTAATGTATCTCTAGTAGCTTCTTTATGCACTAATAAATAATAAAATAATGCTTCTGCCTTTTTGAAGGAAAAAACTATTCTTTCTTCATTTTTATAAACTGTAGGTGTATCAAATAATTTTACATATATTGAATCCATTTTTTCACCCTTTATTTCCATTTATTAGCTAACATACTTTATATTATATCGAATTTATTTCATCATTTGCAAACTTTAAAACTATTCTGAATAGATCATAGGCATTTTATTGATGCGAAAAATATATACTATAAAATGGAAATAAGGCGCTTACCACGGAAAAAAAATGATCAAAACTTGAATGATCTACTATAGATAAACAATTTCATTCTTGAAATTATTCTCTTGCATGATATTTTAAAATTTCCAAAAACTAAGTGTAATAAAAATTAAAGGAGATTTTAAAATGGCAAGAAAACTAATAGCAGTAAAAACTTTACATAACTAT
>JAOARV010000018.1 GCA_025210395.1 Marinisporobacter sp. | reverse complement strand
ATTCTTCAAAGGATATAGACCACAGTTCTACTTCAGAACAACAGACATCACTGGATCAATCGAATTACCAGAAGGTGTAGAAATGTGTATGCCTGGAGATAACATCACAATGGAAATCGAATTAATCAATCCAATCGCAATTGAAGAAGGATTAAGATTCGCTATCCGTGAAGGTGGAAGAACAGTTGGAGCAGGTGTTGTTGCTCAAATTATTGAATAATTGAAAATGTAGCCGAGGGGATTCCCTCGGCTAAAAAATAAATAATAACTATAGTAGAATGCAAAAGCCAAGTCAATAATAAAAAGAGTTGGCTGATGTCTATGTAAAACTATTATTGAATCACAAAAAAAAATAAAAGTCAAGACTTGTTTAATAACTAATATTCAAATATACTATACTAGTGTGTTTGTGGGACTGCAATGACGTGAAAGGTTGCCAATGCAATAAATTGGGAAATTTTCACTGAGAATGTCCGTTCAAGAATCGGGCGACGGAATATCAGTAAGCTTTCACTGCATGAAAAACAACTGGAAACACCCGGGAGAGTGTACTGAGGTTCTAGTCGTACGTGAAAAATCATGCGTGCGATGAAAAGGAGGGAAACACAATGGCAAACAAACAAAAAATTAGAATCAGATTAAAAGCTTTTGATCACAAGATATTAGATCAATCATCAGAAAAAATTGTAGATACTGCAAAAAGAACAGGTGCAGAAGTATCAGGTCCTGTACCGCTACCAACTGAAAAGCAAATCATTACGATTTTAAGAGCTGTTCACAAGTACAAAGATTCTAGAGAACAGTTTGAACAAAGAACACATAAGAGATTAATCGATATTTTAAATCCAACACCTAAAACTGTTGATGCTTTAATGAGATTAGACTTACCAGCAGGTGTTGATATCGAAATCAAATTATAATGAATGTAACTACTAAGAAAGTTAGGTTAATATATAATTTCCTAATACCTCTCTTAGTATGATTGCAAAGCAAAATGTAATCCGCTGTAAGATTATCAGGAGGTGTAAAGATGAAAGGAATTTTAGGAAGAAAAATAGGAATGACACAAATTTTTACTGAAGAAGGAAGTGTAATTCCAGTAACTGTTGTTGAAGCTGGTCCAGTTTATGTAACGCAAGTAAAAACTGTTGAATCAGATGGATACAATGCAATCCAATTAGGATACGAAGACAAGAAAGAAAACAGAACAAATAAGCCAGAAAAAGGACATTTCGAAAAAGCTGGTGTAAGTGCTAAGAAAATCGTAAAAGAATTTCGTGTAGGAAGCACTGTTGACTACAAAATAGGTCAAGAAATTAAAGTGGACATCTTTGCTGATGGAAGTAAAGTAGATGTTGTAGGAACTTCAAAGGGTAAAGGTACACAAGGTCCAATCAAGAGACATAATCAAGCAAGAGGACCTATGGGTCACGGTTCAAAATACCATAGAGGACCAGGTTCTTTAGGTGCAAGTTCATATCCAAGTAGAGTATTCAAAGGAATGAACATGGCTGGAAGAATGGGAAATGAAACAGTGACAGTTCAAAACCTTGAAGTAGCAAAGGTAGATGCAGAAAAAAATCTTCTATTAATAAAAGGCGCAATTCCAGGTCCTAAAGGTGGAGTTGTTACAATAAAAGAAAGTGTTAAAGCTAAGTAATAATCTAGCTACAGAAGGGAGGAAGTAAAATGCCAAAGGTTGATTTATTAAACGTTTCTGGTCAACAAGTAGGTGAAATTGAATTAAGCGAAAATATCTTCGGAGCTGAAATAAATGCAAGTGTATTACATGAAGCTGTAAAGAATTATTTAGCAAATCAAAGACAAGGTACACAATCTGCTAAAACAAGAGCAGAAGTTAGAGGTGGCGGTAGAAAGCCATGGAGACAAAAAGGAACAGGTAGAGCACGTCAAGGTACAATCAGAGCGCCTCATTGGGTTGGTGGAGGAGTAGTATTCGCACCAAAACCAAGAAGCTATAGATATACGTTACCAAAGAAAGTGAAAAGACTTGCAATGAAGTCTGCTTTAAGTGCTAAGGTAAAAGAAAACGAAATCGTTGTTTTAGATGAATTAAAAATGGATGCATATAAAACAAAAGATATGGTAAATATCTTAAATAACTTAAAAGTAGAAAAGAAAGCATTAATCGTTCTTGGTGAAAAAGATGATTATGTTGTTAAATCAGCTAGTAATATCAAAGGAGTAACAACTACTCTTGTAAGTACATTAAATGTTTATGATATCTTAAATCATGATCAATTTATTGTAACAAAAGACGCTGTACACAAGATAGAGGAGGTGTACGCATAATGAAGACATCATACGATATCGTTAAAAAGCCATTAATCAGTGAAAGAAGTATGGATGAAATGGCTGATAAAAAGTATACTTTCATCGTTGATATAAACGCTAATAAAACAGAAATCAAAAAAGCTGTTGAAGAAATTTTCGGTGTAGAAGTAGAGAAAGTAAACACAGTGCGTGTAAAAGGTAAATATAAGAGAATGGGAAGAAATATTGGTAAAAGAGCTGATAGAAAAAAAGCCATTATCAAATTAACTCCTAACAGCAAAGAAATCGAATTCTTTGAAGGAATGCAGTAGGATAAAGTACGAGTAAAGAAGGAGGGAAAGTGAAATGGGAATCAAGAAGTTTAACCCAACTTCTCCAGCGTTAAGACAAATGACAGTTTCTACGTTCGAAGAAATTACAAAAAAAGAACCTGAAAAGTCATTGTTAGTGCCACTAAAGAAACAAGCTGGAAGAAATGCACATGGTAAAATTACTGTTCGTCACAGAGGTGGCGGTGCAAAAAGAAAATATAGATTAATCGACTTCAAAAGAAATAAAGATGGTATACCTGCAAAAGTAACTGCTATCGAATATGATCCAAATAGAAGTGCAAATATTGCCCTTTTAACTTATGCAGATGGTGAAAAAAGATATATCATCGCTCCTAATAAATTAAACGTAGGAGATACAATCGTATCTGGAGAAGGTGCAGATATTAAAGTAGGAAATGCATTAAAATTAAAAGATATTCCAGTGGGTACAATTATCCACAATATCGAAATGAAGCCTGGAAAAGGTGGTCAATTAGTTAGAGCTGCAGGAAACTCTGCTCAACTTATGGCAAAAGAAGATAAATATGCACAAGTTAGATTACCTTCCGGTGAGGTAAGACTTGTAAGTATTAATTGTAAAGCAACAATTGGTCAAGTAGGAAACTTAGATCATGAAAATATTACAATTGGTAAAGCTGGACGTAAACGTCACATGGGTATTAGACCTACTGTAAGAGGTTCTGTAATGAACCCTAACGATCACCCTCATGGTGGTGGAGAAGGTAGAGCACCTGTAGGAAGACCTTCACCTATGACTCCTTGGGGTAAACCAGCTATTGGATACAAAACTAGAAAGAAAAATAAATCATCAGATAAATTCATCGTTAAGAGAAGAAATCAGAAGTAGTAGAGGAAAAGAGGTCATGGAAAGGATAATGACCTTGGCCTCATAGTCCTCAGGTCAAGTAGATGAAGTTTCCGAAGGGAGGAAAAGTAGGTATGAGTAGATCATTGAAGAAGGGGCCTTTTGTTGAGCCTAAGCTTTTACGTAGAATCGAAGAAATGAATGATAAAAATGAGAAAAAAGTAATCAAAACATGGTCAAGAGCATCAACAATATTTCCACAAATGATAGGTCATACAATTGCAGTACATGATGGAAGAAAACATGTACCTGTTTATGTAACAGAAGACATGGTTGGTCATAAGTTAGGTGAGTTTGCACCTACAAGAACTTATAGAGGCCATGCAGATAACGATAAATCATCAAAGGTTAAGAGATAGTAAGATCAATACGGAAGGAGGTTGCCAAGGTGGAAGCTAGAGCGATTGCAAAATATGTTCGTATATCTCCAAGAAAAATGAAGCCAGTTGCAGATATGGTTAGAGGAATGAATGCTGATGAGGCATTAGCTGTTTTAGAATATACACCAAGAACTACTGCTACAATCCTTGCAAAAGTAATTAAATCAGCAAAAGCAAATGCTGAGAATAATCATGAGATGGATGCGGATAAATTATATGTTGCTGAGGTATATGCAAATCAAGGACCTACAATGAAGAGATGGAGAGCAGCTTCAATGGGTCGTGGTGTAAAAATACTAAAGAGAACAAGTCACGTAGGAGTTGTACTAAAAGAAAGAGACTAAGAAGGAGGGATAAGTAATGGGTCAAAAGGTAAGTCCACACGGCTTGAGAGTTGGTGTGATCAAAGACTGGGATTCTAGATGGTATGCAGATAAAGCAAACTTTGCAGATCTTTTAGTAGAAGATAATAAGATTCGTAAATATGTAAAGAAAAAGCTTTATACTGCTGGAATAGCAAAAACTGTTATAGAAAGAGCTGCAAACAATAAAGTTAAGGTAAACATCTTTACAGCAAAGCCTGGTATGGTTATTGGTAAAGCTGGAGCAGGTGTTGAAGAATTAAGACAAGACATCGAAAAATTAACTAAAAAAAGTGTTATTGTAAATGTTAATGAAGTGAAAAGAGCAGAAATGGAAGCACAATTAGTTGCTGAAAATGTAGCATTTTCACTAGAAAGAAGAGTATCTTTCAGAAGAGCTATGAAGCAAGCTATGGGTAGAACAATGAAAGCTGGAGCTCAAGGAATCAAAGTTATGACATCAGGAAGACTTGGTGGAGCTGAGATGGCTAGAAATGAAAAGTATAGCGAAGGAAATGTACCTCTTCATACATTAAGAGCGGATATTGATTATGGTTTCGCTGAAGCAGACACTACTTATGGAAAAATTGGTGTTAAAGTTTGGATTAACAAAGGAGAAGTTCTTCCAGAAACAAGCGAATCTGTAAAAGAGATGAGAAGAGCGAATAGAGAAAAGCAAGAATTCAAACCAAAGAAACAAAAAAATGATAGAAGAAATGACAACAGAAGAAACGACTATAGAAGAAACGAACAAAAGTAGTTCTAAAGCGAGGGAAGGAGGAAACCGACGATGTTAATGCCTAAAAGAGTGAAGCGTCGTAGAGTGCATAGAGGCAGAATGAAAGGTACTGCACAAAGAGGTAATAAAATAACTTACGGAGAGTATGGAATTATGGCTCTTGAGCCAGCATGGATTACTTCAAATCAAATTGAAGCTGCCAGAATTGCTATGACGAGATCTATAAAAAGAGGGGGTAAAGTTTGGATAAAGATATTCCCTCATAAGCCAGTAACACAAAAACCTGCTGAAACACGTATGGGTGCTGGTAAAGGTTCTCCAGAATATTGGGTAGCTGTAGTAAAGCCAGGTAGAGTAATGTTCGAATTAGCTGGAGTATCAGAAGAAAAGGCTAGAGAGGCAATGAGACTTGCGATTCATAAGCTACCTATCAAATGTAAATTTGTAACACGTGAAGATACAGAAAAGGGTGGTGAAGCGAATGAAAGCTAATAAGCTTCGTGATATGACCGTACAAGAATTAAATAACAAACTAATGGAACTTAAAAATGAACTTTTTAATTTAAGATTCCAATTAGCTACAGGTCAACTTGAAAACCCAATGAAAGTAAAAAGTGTACGAAAAGAAATTGCTCGTACAAAAACCATCCTTAGAGAAAAAGAATTAAAGAAAAACGCATAAATAAGGATATGGAAGGAGGGCTTTACTCGTGGAAAGAAAAACTAGAAAGTCAAGAGTAGGTCGTGTAGTAAGTGACAAGATGGAAAAGACTATTGTAGTAGCTGTAGAAGATTTCGTACGTCACCCAATATACGGAAAAGCAGTAAGAAGAACAAAAAAATTCAAAGCACATGATGAAAACAATGAGTGTAGAATCGGTGATCGTGTAAGAATCATGGAAACTAGACCATTAAGTAAAGATAAAAGATGGAGACTAGTTAATATCGTAGAAAGAGCTAAGTAATTGTATAACCGGAAGGAGGTATTGCTATGATTCAACAAGAAACGCGCCTAACAGTTGCAGACAATTCAGGAGCGAAAGAACTATTATGTATTCGTGTACTAGGCGGTTCTAAGCGTAAGTATGCAAACATTGGTGATGTGATTGTTTGTGCAGTTAAAAATGCAACACCAGGCGGTGTTGTTAAAAAAGGACAAGTTGTTAAGGCTGTAGTAGTAAGAAGTAAATTCGGTACTAGACGTGCTGATGGAAGCTATATAAAATTTGACGAGAATTCAGCAGTTGTAATTAAAGAAGATAAAACACCTGTAGGAACTCGTATTTTCGGACCGGTTGCAAGAGAGTTAAGAGAAAGAGATTTCATGAAAATCGTTTCACTTGCACCAGAAGTGCTATAGCTTGAGGAGGTGTAATACATGCACATTAAAAAAGGTGATACAGTAGTAGTTATATCAGGAAAAGATAAGGGTAAAAAAGGTAAAGTGTTAGAAGCACAACCTAAAAAAGATAGAATTATTGTTGAAGGTGTAAATATGCTTACAAAGCATCAAAAACCAAATGCAAAGGTACAACAAGGCGGAATTGTTCACCAAGAAGGACCAATTCATGTGTCAAATGTAATGCTTTGGGATAAAAAAGCAGATGCACCTACTAGAGTAGGATACAAAGTCTTAGAAGATGGAAAAAAAGTAAGAGTAGCTAAAAAGAGCGGAGAGGTAATCGATTAATACTTAAAGCTTGAAGGGAGGTTAAAACGGTGGCTAGATTAAAAGAACTATATACTAATGATGTAGCAAAATCTTTAATGGAAAAGTTCGGATATAAAAGTACAATGGAAATCCCAAAACTAGAAAAAATTGTTGTAAATATGGGATTAGGAGATGCAAAAGATAACTCAAAACTTTTAGAAGTTGCTGTAGAAGAGTTATCTACGATTACAGGACAAAAGCCTATCGTTACAAGAGCAAAAAAATCCGTTGCAAACTTTAAAGTTCGTGAAGGTATGCCTGTAGGTGCAAAAGTAACTTTAAGAGGCGAAAGAATGTTTGAATTTGTTGATAGACTATTCAACGTTGCACTACCAAGGGTAAGAGACTTTAGAGGTGTAAATCCTAACTCATTTGATGGTAGAGGTAATTATGCCCTAGGAGTTAAAGAGCAATTAATATTCCCTGAAATCGAATATGATAAAGTTGATAAAACAAGAGGAATGGACATTATATTTGTTACAACTGCGAAAACTGATGAGGAAGCACGTGAGTTGCTAAAATTATTAGGAATGCCATTCGCTAGATAAGAAGGAGGGAAAGTAGTGGCTAGAAAAGCTCTTAAAATCAAACAAGCAAGAAAACAAAAATTCTCAACTAGAGAATATAATAGATGTAGAATTTGCGGAAGACCACACGCGTATTTAAGGAAATTTGGTATTTGCCGTATTTGCTTCAGAGAATTAGCATATAAAGGTGAAATCCCAGGCGTTAGGAAAGCAAGCTGGTAAGAAATATAGGGAAGGAGGTACTTATACCATGATGACAGATCCAATTGCAGATATGCTTACACGTATAAGAAATGCGAATGTAGTGAGACATGAAACAGTAGATATCCCTGCTTCAAACATGAAGAAATCTATCGCTGAGATCCTTTTAAAAGAAGGATTTGTTAAAGGATACGATGTAATTGAAGATGGAAAACAAGGAATCATTAGATTACAAATGAAGTACGGAATGAATAAAGAGAGAGTTATTAGTGGACTTAAAAAAATATCAAAGCCAGGTTTAAGAGTATATGTAAAGAAAGACGAGATACCAAAGGTATTAGGAGGACTAGGAATAGCTATTCTTTCAACTTCTAACGGTATTGTTACTGATAAGGAAGCTAGAAAGTTAGGAGCTGGAGGAGAAGTTATCTGCTACGTTTGGTAATAGATAATCTTAAGGTATAGGAGGTGCAGCTATGTCAAGGATAGGTAGACTACCAATTACAATTCTAGATGGAGTAGAAGTTAAGGTAGACGAAAAAAATCTTGTTACTGTAAAAGGTCCAAAAGGACAATTACAAGAACAAATCAATAAAGATATGAAAATTATTATAGAAGAAAGTACACTTACAGTAGAAAGACCTACAAACAATAAAGTTCATAGATCGTTACATGGATTAAGTCGTACATTAATCAACAATATGATGGTTGGTGTAACAAAAGGATATGAGAAAAAGTTGCTAATTAACGGTGTAGGTTATCGTGCAGCAAAACAAGGAAACAAATTAGCAATGACTTTAGGTTTTTCACATCCAGTTGAGATGATTGATCCTGAAGGAATTACAACAGAGGTTCCTAATCAAACTGAAATTATTGTAAAGGGAATCAATAAGCAATTAGTAGGAAACTACGCTGCTAAAATCAGATCTTGGAGAGAGCCTGAGCCATATAAAGGTAAAGGTATTAAATATGATAACGAAGTAATCCGTCGTAAGGAAGGTAAAGCAGGTAAGTAGTAGGAAAGGAGTGAAAAGAAGTGATCAATAAGGAGAGTAAAAATCTAAAAAGACAAAAAAGACACTTAAGAATACGTAAAAAAGTGTCTGGAACTCCTGAACGCCCAAGACTAAGCATATATAGAAGTTTAAGCAATATGTATGCACAAATTATCGATGATGTAGCAGGAAAAACTTTAGTTGCTGCTTCAACTTTAGATAAAGAAGTAAATGCAAGTAATGGAGGTAACAAGGAAGCTGCTAAATTAGTAGGAGAACTTGTTGCAAAGAGAGCATTAGAAAAAGGCATTGAAAGTGTTGTATTTGATAGAAGCGGATATATTTATCATGGTAGAGTAAAAGAACTAGCAGAAGGTGCAAGAGAAGCTGGTCTAAAATTCTAGTAGAAGGAGGGAAATGAATGAAACGTCAACTTATTGATGCGAGCAAACTGGACTTAAAAGAGACAGTTATTAATATAAGCCGTGTAACAAAAGTTGTAAAAGGTGGTAGAACCTTCAGATTTAGTGCAACTGTTGTTGTCGGAGATGAAAACGGATATGTTGGAATCGGTTCTGGTAAAGCACAAGAAATTCCTAATGCCATCAAAAAAGGAATTGAAGCTGCTAAAAAGAACTTGATTTACGTTCCAAGAGTAGGTACAACAATCCCTCATAGAATAGAGGGACATTTCGGAGCTGGAAGAGTATTAATTATGCCAGCTGGAGAAGGTACAGGAGTTATCGCAGGTGGACCTGTTCGTTCTGTTTTAGAACTTGCAGGAATTACAGATGTAAGAGCAAAATCATTAGGAACAAATAACTCAAGAAACATGGTGAATGCTACAATTGAAGGACTTAAAAACTTAAAAACAGTTGAACAAGTTGCAAAACTTAGAGGTAAAACTGTAGAGGAACTATTAGGTTAGGAGGGGAAAGACCTTGGCTAATATGTTAAAAATAACATTGGTAAAAAGTACGATAGGGTCCAAGCCTCAACATAGAAAAACAATCGAAGCGCTAGGACTAAAGAAAATTAGACAAACGGTAGAAAAACAAGACAATCCTCAAATGAGAGGTATGGTTCAAAAAGTAAGACATTTAGTAGAAGTAGAAGAAATATAGGTTAAGGAGGTGTAACCATGAAGCTACATGAGTTAAGACCGGCAGAAGGCTCAACAAAGAATAGAAAAAGACTTGGAAGAGGAACTGCTACAGGACAAGGTAAAACTGCTGGCCGTGGACAAGACGGACAAAAATCTCGTAGCGGTGGTAGTGTAAAACCTGGATTTGAAGGTGGTCAAATGCCTCTATACAGAAGACTACCTAAGAGAGGTTTTACAAATGTATTTAAAAAGCAATGGACAATCATTAATATAGATACATTAAATAAATTTGATGAAGGCACTGTTGTAACTCCTGCGTTACTTTTAGAAAAAGGAATCATCAAAAAGGTGGTTGACGGAGTAAAAGTATTAGGTAACGGAGAACTACAAAAGAAAGTAACTGTACAGGCACACAAATTCAGCCAGTCAGCTGTAGAGAAAATTGAAGCTGCTGGAGGAAAGGCAGAGGTGATCTAACGTGCTATCTACCCTAAGAAATGCTTGGAAAATTCCCGATTTAAGAAAGAGAATGCTATATACATTGATGATGATGGTAGTATTTAGATTAGGTTCAACGATCCCTGTTCCAGGAATAAATGCTAAAGTTTTAGCTCAATTATTTCAACAAGGAGAAAATGGGATATTTGGTTTATTTAACCTATTCTCAGGTGGAGCCTTTGGTAAATTTACAATATTTGCTCTAAGTATTACACCATACATTACTTCATCAATTATTATGCAACTTTTAACTATTGCAATCCCTAGTCTAGAAGCTTTAGCTCGAGAAGGAGAAGAAGGAAGAAAAAAAATTGCACAGTATACAAGATATGGAACTGTTGTATTAGCTTTGATCCAAGCTACTGGTGTAAGTGTTGGTTTATTCAATCAAGCACTTATTGCAAAAGACTTTTGGTCAGTGAGTCTTGTAGTACTTACATTAACAGCTGGAACAGCCTTCTTAATGTGGCTAGGTGAACAAATTACTGAAAATGGAATAGGAAATGGTATTTCTCTAATTATTTTCTCGGGTATCATTTCTAGACTTCCTCTAGGTGTAGCACAAACAATTGAAAAATTGAAAGTAGGAGAAGTTTCCATCATTTCTTTAGTTGTATTTGCGGCAATAGCAGTACTTGTAATAGCAGGTGTTGTAGCAATACAACAAGGTACAAGAAAGATTCCTGTGCAGTATGCAAAAAGAGTTGTAGGAAGAAAAATGTATGGGGGACATAGTACACATATTCCATTAAAGGTAAATCAAGCAGGAGTAATTCCTGTAATCTTTGCCATTTCATTACTTCAATTCCCATTAACATTAACATATTTCTTCCAAGGTGATACATTTTCAAATATAGTACAAAAATATTTATCACCAACAGGAAATCCTGGAATATGGATTTACTCTATTTTATATATGCTTCTAGTTATATTCTTTACTTACTTCTACACAGCAGTTACATTTAATCCAGTAGAAGTTGCTGATAATATGAAAAAGAATGGTGGGTTTATTCCAGGAATTCGTCCAGGAAAGCCAACCTCTGAGTATTTAGGCAAAGTATCGAATAGACTTTCTTTAGCAGGTGCTATATTCCTTGCAATTATTGCAGTAATGCCTACAATCATACTGCAATTTACAAGTCTTCAATTTAGATTTGGTGGAACCTCATTATTAATTGCAGTTGGGGTTGCATTAGAAACTATGAAGCAAGTAGAAGCACAGATGATGATGAGACACTACCAAGGTTTCTTAAAATAGATAGGACATCATGGGGATTTTCCCCATGGGTACCTTCATAAAAATCCGGGAGATGATATTAATGAGATTAATCTTATTAGGGCCTCCAGGGGCAGGAAAAGGAACACAAGCTTCAGGCATTGTTGAAAAGTTTCATATACCTCATATATCAACTGGAGATATATTCAGAAAAAATATAAAAGAGGGAACTGAATTAGGAAAAAAAGCAAAGGAATATATGGATCAAGGTCTTCTAGTTCCAGATGAACTAGTTGTAGCTATTGTAGAAGATAGACTACAACAAGAAGATTGTAAAACAGGTTTCTTGCTTGATGGATTTCCTAGAACAGAAAAACAAGCTGAAGAATTGGATAAAGTCCTTACAAAGATGAATGTATCATTAGATAAAGTAATCAATGTGGATGTAGATAAAAATATACTAGTAGAAAGAGCTGTTGGAAGAAGAGTTTGTAAAACTTGTGGGGCAACATTCCATGTGAAGTTTAACCCTCCGAAACAAGATGGGGTATGCGATAAATGTGGAAAAGAGCTACATCAAAGAGCAGATGATACGGAAGAAACAGTTTCAAGAAGAATTGAAGTATATCTTAATGAAACAAAACCACTAATTGATTATTATGAAGATAAAGGCGTTTTAGCAACAATCAATGGTCAACAAGAGATTAATAAAGTGTTTGAGGATATTATTTCTGCTTTAGGAGAGCAGTAAAATGATTATTCTAAAATCAAACACAGAAATTGAGTATATGAGAGAAGCAGGAAAGATTGTAGCTTATGCACACGAAGCAGTACGTGATGCTATAAAACCTGGTATTACTACGAAGGAATTAGACGAAGTTGCAGAAAAAGAAATAAGAAAACATGGTAGCATACCAGCTTTTAAAGGATTATATGAATTTCCTGCAAGTATTTGTGCTTCAATCAATGAGGAAGTCGTTCACGGGATACCTGGATTAAAAGTATTAAAAGATGGCGATATTATAAGTGTGGATATAGGAGCTCTTTACAAAGGATATAATGGTGACGCTGCAAAAACTCACCCTGTAGGGAATGTAACTGATCAAGTTCAAAAACTTATAGATGTGACCAAACAAAGTTTTTATGAAGGACTTAAGTTTGCTAGAGAAGGGTATAGATTATCTGATATTTCTCATGCAATACAAAATTATGTAGAAAACAATGGTTTTTCAGTTGTTCGTGATTTTGTAGGTCATGGAATAGGGCAAGAAATGCATGAAGATCCACAAATTCCTAACTTTGGACCACCAGGAAAAGGTCCAAGACTTAAAGCAGGAATGGCTTTAGCAATAGAACCAATGGTAAATATGGGAACTTTTAAAGTGAAAGTTCTTAAAGACGATTGGACTGTTGTTACTTTAGATCAAAAGCCTTCTGCTCACTATGAACATACAATTGTCATCACAAAAGAGGATCCCATCATTTTAACAAGTCTTTAGACTCAAGAGGTGAAAAAAGTGAATACAACTCATGAAATTGTACTTGGTCAAATTGTTAAGTCTAAAGCTGGAAGAGATAAGGATAGAATATTTATTGTAGTCCGTATGGTGGATGAAGAATATGTACTTATAGCTGATGGAGACTTAAGAAAAATTGATAATGCAAAGAAAAAAAAGATGAAGCACTTACAAAAATATAATATAATTAGTGATGAAGTAAAAAGTAGAATAGAAAATAATGACAAAATCAATAATTTACTTTTGAGGCGTGAACTGGAAAAACTGGGTCTTATTTAACCTAGGAATAGGAGGGTTAATTTCCTAATGGCAAAGAATGATGTTATAGAGGTTCAAGGCACAGTTGTAGAAGCTTTGCCTAATGCCATGTTTAAAGTTAAGTTGGAAAACGGACATGAGATACTAGCACATATTTCTGGTAAGCTTCGTATGAATTTCATCAGAATTTTACCTGGTGATACAGTTACAGTTGAATTGTCCCCTTATGATTTAACAAGAGGGAGAATTACTTGGCGAGGCAAAGGCAAGTGATTAAGGAGGGATAACAGTGAAAGTTAGAGCATCCGTTAAACCTATATGTGAAAAATGTAAGATTATTAAAAGAAAAGGCAAAGTAATGGTTATTTGCCAAAATCCTAAGCATAAACAAAAGCAAGGTTAATTTTTTAGCTAGTATTAAAAAAATGATTTCACGTAATCTCATGGTATAAATGTTAGCTTATAAGTGCGCGGCTGCATTTAATCTAGAATTAGATTAAAAATCTTATAACTAATATTATATATATAGTTTATTTAAGTGAAAGTGTTTATAGGAGTACAGATTTAGGAGGTGTAAATAAAAATGGCAAGAATCGCTGGTGTCGACTTACCAAGAGAAAAAAGAGTAGAAATTGGTTTAACATACATCTACGGTATAGGTAGAAAAACATCTAATAATATATTAGCAGAAGCAGGAATCAATCCTGATACAAGAGTAAGAGATCTTACTGAAGATGAAGTAGGTAAGTTAAGACAAATTATAGACAATGAACATAGAGTTGAAGGGGATCTTCGTAGAGAGATTT
Organism: Marinisporobacter sp.; assembly: GCA_025210395.1. Classification (GTDB taxonomy): domain Bacteria; phylum Bacillota; class Clostridia; order Peptostreptococcales; family Thermotaleaceae; genus Crassaminicella. The sequence continues at coordinate 47,313 of JAOARV010000018.1, read as the reverse complement.
CTTTAAATATTAAAAGATTAAAAGAAATTGGTTGTTATAGAGGAATACGTCATAGAAGAGGTCTTCCAGTAAGAGGACAAAAGACTAAGACAAATGCAAGAACTAGAAAAGGACCTAAGAAGACAGTTGGACGTAAAAAGAAATAGGTAAAGGAGGGAAATGACATGGTAGCTAAAAAAGCAGCGAAAACTCGTAGAAAAAGACGCGAGCGTAAAAATATAGAACGTGGTCAAGCTCATATTCAGTCAACTTTCAATAATACTATTGTTACGCTTACTGATTTACAAGGAAACGCACTATCATGGGCTAGTGCAGGTGGATTAGGTTTTAAAGGTTCAAGAAAATCTACTCCTTTTGCAGCACAAATGGCGGCAGAAGAAGCAGCTAAAGCAGCTATGGAACATGGCTTAAAAACAGTTGAAGTATATGTAAAAGGACCAGGCGCTGGAAGAGAAGCTGCAATTAGAGCTCTTCAAACAGCAGGACTTGAAATAAACTTAATTAAAGACGTTACGCCAGTACCACATAATGGCTGTAGACCACCAAAACGTAGAAGAGTTTAAGAAGGATTAGGAGGTGTAAGAATAATGGCAAGATATACAGGACCATCTTGTAGGCTTTGTCGTAGAGAAGGACAAAAGCTATATTTAAAAGGCGAAAGATGTTATTCAGATAAATGTGCAGTAAATAGAAGAGCGTATGCTCCAGGGCAACATGGACAAGGAAGAAAGAAAATATCTAACTATGGTTTACAATTGAGAGAAAAGCAAAAAGCTAAGAGAGCTTATGGATTATTAGAATCTCAATTTAGAGCATATTTTGAAAAAGCTGAAAAAATGCAAGGAATCACTGGTGAAAACTTACTAACAATCCTTGAAACAAGATTAGATAATGTTGTATTCAGAATGGGATTTGGTGCTTCTAGAAAAGAAGCAAGACAATTAGTAAGACATGGACACTTTACAGTAAATGGTAAGAAAGTAGATATCCCTTCTTTCTTAGTTTCGGTTAGTGATGTAATCAAAGTAAAAGAAAAGAGTGCAAGTTCTCCTAAGTTTAAAGCAATGACTGAAGCTGCAACAACAGTAGCAAAATGGGTAGATGTAAATGCTGAAAGCTTAGAGGGAAAAGTAGTATCACTACCAACTAGAGAAGATATTGACATTCCAATAGCTGAACACTTAATTGTCGAGTTATATTCAAGATAATAAGTATTAGAATCAGTTACCCTCATAGTGTATAGATAAAAAGAAATAAGGAGGGTTAAAATTATGATTGAAATAGAAAAGCCAAAAATTGAGTGTGTAGAACTAAGTGAAGACAATACTTATGGGAAGTTTGTTGTTGAACCTCTAGAAAGAGGTTATGGTATTACGTTAGGTAATAGCTTACGAAGAATACTTTTATCATCTCTTCCTGGTGTTGCTGTTACATCTGTTAAAATTGATGGTGTACTTCATGAGTTTTCTACAGTTCCTGGAGTAAAGGAAGATGTTACAGAAATCATCCTAAACCTGAAAAATTTATCTGCAAAAATTCATTCTGATGAGTCAAAGGTTGTGAGAATTGAAGCTCAAGGGCCAGGTAGCGTAACAGCGGGTGATATTATTGCAGATGCAGATGTAGAGATCTTAAACTCGGATCTTCATATTGCAACGTTAGAAGAAGATGCAAAATTAGTAATGGAAATATTCCTTTCTAAGGGTAGAGGATATGTTCCAGCAGAGAACAACAAGACACCTGGAATGCCTATAGGTGTGCTCCCTGTTGATTCTATCTATACTCCTGTTAGAAAAGTTAGTTATCACGTGGAAAATACAAGAGTTGGGCAAGTTACAGATTATGACAAGCTTACTCTTGAAATATGGACGGATGGTAGTATAAAACCAGATGAAGGCGCTTCTTTAGGAGCTAAAATCATGAATGATCATTTAAGATTATTCATAGATTTAACAGACCATGTAGATAACGTGGAGATTATGGTAGAAAAAGAAGAAGACAAGAAAGAAAAAGTAATGGAAATGACCATTGAAGAACTTGAACTTTCTGTTAGATCATATAATTGTCTAAAAAGAGCTGGAATTAACACAGTGGAAGAGCTTACTGAAAAATCAGAAGAAGATATGATGAAAGTAAGAAATCTAGGTAAGAAATCCCTTGAAGAAGTACAGCACAAACTAGAAGAACTTGGTTTGGGCTTAAGACCTAGTGAAGAATAGTATAGGTAAAAGGAGGGAAAAGACATGGCAGGACATCGTAAATTAGGCCGTCCAACAGGACATAGAAAACTAATGCTTAGAAATCTTGTTACAAGCCTGTTAAGAGAAGGTCGTATCAAAACTACTGATACAAGAGCAAAAGAAACTCGTAAGCTTGCAGAAAAAATGATCACTCTTGGAAAAAGAGGAGATTTACATGCAAGACGTCAAGCATTATCTTTTGTATTAGATGAAACAGTAGTAAAGAAAGTATTTGATGAAATCGCACCAAAGTACCAAGAGAGAAATGGTGGATATACAAGAATCTTAAAGCTAGGGCCTCGTAGAGGAGACGCAGCTGAAATGGTTATTATAGAATTAGTATAATTAAGATAAGGGATTAAGTGAAGAGCTTAGTCCCTTTTATTTTTATAAAAACTGTTTGACTTTTTTCAAAATGTAGATTAAAATAGTTTTAAGTTTAAATTAGAAATTCTTAGAATAGGAGTAGTAATTAGAATGTCTAACTCACAGCGAGTCGGAGATAGTGGGAGTCCGATAGAAGGATATCTAGTGAATGGACCTAGGAGAAGCTTGGTGAAACTTTATGGAGTAGCTTAAGCCGGGAGTTTCCCGTTACAGAAACAGGATATCGAGAAAAAATCTCCGTATCTAGTAAGTGAGATAGTTTTTACTATCTAATTAGGGTGGTACCGCGAAAGAATAGCTTTTCGTCCCTTGTAGGGGATGATAGGCTTTTTTTATTTGAATTTTTAGGAGGTGGTCAGAATGCTTTGAACAACAGATGAAGTAGATTGGAAATATAAAAATAAAAAAATACAAAAAAGAGGAGACGTTTATAATGAATTTAAGAAAAAATATATTAACAGCATTACTGATTGCCATAGGATTTATTTTGAGCCAAATCATACCAGGGGTTATTGTTGGGATGAAATTCGATTTGATGCTATCTGTTATATTTGTTTGTATTTTTATTAATAAAGAATTTAAGAATGTAATCCTTACAGCTTTTTTAGGTGGAATTATTACATCTATGACAACTACTTTTCCAGGAGGGCAATTGCCGAATATCATTGATAAGTTTATAACTTGTATAATTGTATTTCTTATAGTTAAAATAATAGGAGAAAAGATAAATAAGATAATTTATGTAGGTTTGATAAGCTTTATTGGAACCATCATTAGTGGTAGTGTATTCTTAATAGCTGCAAGTTTGATTGTAGGGCTTCCTGCTTCTTTTAAAGTATTATTTATGGGGATTGTTTTACCTACTGCATTTGCCAATATATTAATGACAGTAATTATTTATAAAGCTGTAAAGGTCGCTTTAAGGGTATCAGGAATTAATATTGCTCATCAATAAAATATGTATATGTTGAAATTAATATTCACACAGATATAAATAAAAGGTATAATATTATAGGTGCATGCCTGTAAATGAAGTTTTTTTATGTAGAAGCGTTTATAGAAGGGATTGCTTGAATTTTTTTGTTTGCATATCTAAAAAGGTATAATATATGGATAAGGTGATTGAATGGAAAATATTATAGAAATACAGGATCTAGTTTATGAATATAGAAGAGATGAGGAAGAAAAAGTTAAGGCACTAAAGGAAGTTTCTTTAGAAGTAAAAAAAGGTGAATTTTTAGTAGTTATTGGTCATAATGGTTCAGGAAAATCAACAATGGCAAAGCATATGAATGCCCTGCTTCTTCCTAGTGGTGGAAAGGTTTATGTATTGGGATTAGATACCTTAAAAGATGAAAATACTTGGAATATACGACAAACTGCAGGAATGGTATTTCAAAACCCGGATAATCAGATTGTAGCAACTGTTGTAGAAGAAGATGTAGCCTTTGGACTTGAGAACTTAGGGGTTGAACCTAAAGAAATACGAAAAAGAGTAACAGAAGCTTTAGAATCTGTAGGAATGATAGAATTTAGAAAAAAAGGTCCTCACTTATTATCAGGAGGACAAAAACAGAGAATTGCTATTGCAGGGGTTATTGCTATGAAACCAGAATGTATTATTTTAGATGAACCTACTGCAATGCTTGACCCGGTGGGAAGAAAAGAGGTTATGGATACAATCCTAAAGCTTAATAAAGAAGAGGGTATTACGATTGTTCACATTACCCACTTTATGGATGAAGCTGTGAATGCTGATCGAGTTGTGGTTATGGAAGATGGGAACATAGTACTACAGGGAATGCCAAAAGAAGTATTTCCACAAGTAGATACCTTAAAGAAATTAGGATTAGATGTACCACAGGTAACAGACCTTGCACAAGAGCTTAAAAAAGCTGGTATGGATATTCCAACCAATATATTAACAGTAGATGAGATGGTGAAGTATTTATGTCAATAGTAATTGAAAATTTAACACATATATATAATCAAAATAGTCCCTTTGAAGCAATAGCACTTAATAATGTAAGTCTAACAATTGAAAAGGGAGAATTTATAGGCCTTATTGGTCATACGGGTTCTGGCAAATCCACCTTCACACAGCATTTAAATGGACTCCTTAAAGCCACATCAGGAAAAATTATCATTAATGGATTGGATATTACTAAAAAGGATGTATCCCTTAAAGAAGTAAGGAGAAAAGTTGGATTAGTATTTCAATATCCAGAGCATCAGCTTTTTGAAGAGACTGTTTATAAGGATGTAGCCTTTGGACCTATCAATTTAGGACTTGATGAAAAAGATATTGAAAGTCGGGTGAAAGAAGCTATAGAGTTAGTAGGACTGCCTTATGAGGAAATAAAGGATCGCTCTCCCTTTGAGCTTAGTGGTGGGCAAAAAAGAAGAGTAGCTATAGCAGGTGTTATTGCAATGAAGCCAGAGGTATTAATATTAGACGAGCCTACAGCTGGTCTTGATCCAAAAGCTCGTGATGAAATTTTAAATCAGATCAAAGAGCTTCATCAAAGATATAAAATGACTATTATTTTAGTCTCTCATAGTATGGAGGATATTGCAAGATTGGTAGATCGAATTATTGTTATGCATAAGGGAAATGTAGCATTAACAGGAAGACCTAAGGAAGTTTTTAAAAACACAGAATTCTTAAAAAGTATTGGACTAGGAGTTCCACAGATTACTTATCTTATGAAGAAGCTAAATGCTATGGGTATGCCAGTAAAAGAAGATATCTTTACAGTAGAAGATGCAAAAAATGAAATATTAAAGATCATGAGGAGAAAGGTAAGATGATAAGAGATATTACAATAGGACAATATTATCCTGCAAGCTCAGTTATACACAGATTGGATCCAAGAGTAAAAATTCTCTCAACATTTATATATATTGCTTCGCTATTTGTTGTGAAAAATTTTTCATCATATCTTTATGTATTACTTTTTTTAGGAACAACTATTATCCTATCAAAAGTACCTTTTAAATATATGATTAAGGGTCTTAAGCCACTATTTTTAATTATTATTCTGACCTTTAGTATTAATATTTTCATGACAAAAGGAGAAATATTATACCAAATAGGACCTCTTGATATTACGGTAGAGGGTGTCCATCAAGCTGTTTTTATGGCAACAAGATTGATCCTTTTAATCATAGGAACTTCAATTTTGACTCTTACAACATCCCCTATACAACTTACAGATGGAATAGAAAAGCTTTTAAACCCATTTAAAAGAATAGGTGTACCAGCTCATGAATTGGCTATGATGATGACTATTGCTTTAAGATTTATTCCGACACTATTAGAAGAGACGGATAAAATTATGAAAGCCCAGATGGCAAGAGGAGCAGATTTTGAAAGTGGCAATATATTAAGTCGTGCAAAAAGCTTGGTTCCCTTATTAGTACCTCTTTTTATCAGTGCTTTTAGAAGAGCAGATGAACTAGCAATGGCTATGGAAGCTAGGTGCTATAGAGGAGGAGAAAATAGAACGAGAATGAGAGAATTGTCTCTTCATAGGAGAGATTTTATTGCAGGGGTCATTACATGTATGGTGTTCGTAATTATCCTTGTAGACCGGTTTATATAAGTATATGAATAATGATTTAGATAGACAGATTCTTTTGCTATAGTGAGAGAATCTGTTGTGTTATTAAAGACTTAATAGTAAAATATTGAGAAACTTATGCACACTAAGAAAAGGAGGGAATAAGGTGAAACTAAAAGTTTTAGTAGATAATAATACATACATTGACCAATATTATTGTGGCGAACCTGCTGTTTCATATTATATTGAAGATGAGGATATTAGATTACTATTGGATGTAGGATACTCTGATCTATTTCTAAAAAACTCAGATGCATTAGGTGTAGATTTAGATAATATAAGTACTATTGTTATTTCACACGGTCACGATGACCATACAAGAGGATTAAAATATTACTTTGAACAAAAACATGAAAATAGTATTTCTATCATTGCTCATCCAGATGCATTTAAAGAAAAAATAATAGATAATTTAAAAATTAGTTCTCCTATTTTAGAAGAAGAACTAAAAGAAAAATGCAATCTAATTCTTTCCAGAGAACCTATTAAAGTTAGCAAACATATAACTTTTTTAGGGGAAATACCTCAAATAAATGATTTTGAAAATAGAAAGCCTATTGGGAAACAAATTGTGGGTGAAACTACAGTTGATGATTATGTAATAGATGATACAGCGCTCGTATACAAAAATGAAAAAGGCATTTATATTATTACAGGATGCTCTCATAGTGGGATATGTAATATAATAGAATATGCAAAAAAAGTATGTAAAGATAATAGAGTATTAGGAGTTATAGGAGGATTTCATTTATTTGAAGTAACTGAACAGGTTAATAAAACTATCGACTATCTAAAACAGAACAATTTAAAAGAATTATATCCTTGTCATTGTACTTCATTTGCTGTTAAAGCAGAAATACATAAAGCTTTGCCAGTGAAAGAAGTTGGAGTAGGTTTAGAAATAAACTGGTAAAAGTATAGGAAATAAATCTATGTTATAGTAATACATAATATGCTTATATTGCGACTATTTTTTAGAATATAGGAAACTATAAAATACTTAAAACATAGGAAAGCTCCGAGTGAATTTTATAAAATATCAATTAAATTATAAAACATTATAAAAGATCAATAATAAAGGTGAGTATATGAAAAATGTAAAGCTAATAATTCAATATGATGGTACAAATTTTAGTGGTTGGCAGGTTCAGCCCAATGCTAGAACAGTGCAGCAAGAAATTGAAAAAGCACTGAGTAAAATAATGAAAAGGCCTATAAAAATTAATGGTTCAGGAAGAACAGATGCAGGAGTGCATGCACTAGGTCAGGTAGCAAGCTTTTGTGAGGAATTTAGTATTCCTATTGAAAAAATCCCTGTAGCATTAAATTCTTTATTGCCACAGGACATAGCTATTAAAGAGGCTATTGAGGGGTCTGTAGACTTTCATGCTAGATACAATGCTGTTGGAAAGAAGTATATATACAAGATTTATAACAAAGAGATACGAAATCCACTTCTTCGTAATTATACATACTTTGTATCTAAGCCTTTAGATATAGAAAAGATGAAAAAGGCTTGTGATTATTTTATTGGTGAGCATGATTTTAAAGGGTTTATGGCTTCTGGAAGTAGTGTAGTAGATACGGTAAGAAGGATTGATGCGTTAAAATTATATGAAAAAGATGAAATTTTAACAATAGAAGTAAAAGGAAATGGATTTTTATACAATATGGTAAGGATTGTAGCAGGCACTTTAGTAGATGTAGGAAAAGGAAAAATAAAAGAAGAAGAGGTACCTATGATCATTAGATCCTGTAAAAGAGAAAAGGCTGGCCATACAGCACCACCACAAGGATTGTATCTTGCAAAAGTTTTTTATTAAAAGTAGAATATTCCTTGACACACACGGCTACATATAATATAATGTTTTGGTAATGTGCATATTAAAAAAACCACTAGCCCCGGTTTTTTTAAATATAGACGTGATAAATTATGAAAAGTAGTGCTAGGAGGGAAACACATGAAATCATTCGTTGCTAAGCCACATGAAGTAGAAAGAAAGTGGTATGTAGTGGACGCTGAGGGAAAAACATTAGGTCGCTTAGCTTCACAAGTTGCATCAATCTTAAGAGGAAAAAACAAGCCAACATATACACCACACGTTGACACAGGAGATAATGTAATCATTATTAATGCAGAAAAAGTTGAAGTAACAGGAAAGAAAATGGATCAAAAGATGTATAGACACCACACAGGTTATGTAGGTCATATGAAAGAAATGACTTATAAGCAATTATTACAAAAGCATCCTGAAAGAATTATCGAATTTGCTGTAAAAGGAATGCTTCCAAAGAATAGCTTAGGAAGACAAATGTTCAAAAAATTAAAAGTATACACTGGTACAGAGCACAATCATGAAGCTCAAAAACCAGAAATTTTAGATATATAAGCTTGAAGGGGAAGGAGGAAATACAATGGCGAAAGTACAATACTACGGAACAGGAAGAAGAAAAACTTCTATTGCTAGAGTTAGATTAGTTCCAGGAGAAGGAAAAATTACAATCAACGGAAGAGATATAGAAGAGTACTTAGATTATGAAACATTAAAAAGAGACGTGAGAATGCCTCTTGTACTTACTGAAACTGAAGGTAAGTTTGACGTTATAGCAAAAGTTCATGGTGGTGGATTCACAGGACAAGCTGGAGCGTTAAGACATGGTATTTCAAGAGCTTTATTAAAAGCTGAAGGAGAACTTAGACCAGTCCTTAAAAAAGCAGGTTTCTTAACAAGAGACTCAAGAATGAAAGAAAGAAAGAAATACGGATTGAAAAAAGCAAGACGTGCACCACAGTTCTCAAAAAGATAATATTTTTTATCAAGAGATTGTGCATAAGTGTAAAGAAAAAACACTACTTAGTCGTGAACTAAGTAGTGTTTTTTATATAAAGTCAAAAAGTTGTAAAAATTTCCAATTCGTTTAGATGGATAAAGATTAACGAAAAAAAGTTTCATAGAAAGATTAATCTTGGCAATAATTAGATCAATAGGAGTTAGGTGTTTTATATTTTGTTTATAAAGAAAAAAGAAACCATAAAGGTTTCTTAAACTAAGGTTTGTATATATTCTACAATTAATAAATCAAGTTTTTGACTACATTGGATAATCTCATTTTTGAGTAAGTTATACTGATTGGTAGCCAACAGATTGCATAATTCTACATTTACTTCTTCAATGCTCTTCTTTAGCTCATCCCCTGACATTTTTCTTCCCCCTTTTCAAAAAATGACAAAAAACTCAAAAAGTCCCTCGATAAACAAGAGAATATGTAGAGTTTCGTAAAAATATGCTAATAATATAAAAAATATGAATAAATAGAAAACTTTAATAAAAGTATATCTGAATATGAAAAAAAAAACAATAGAAATATAAGAAAAATATTAAATTTATAAGCATCCTTCTCATTTTTGTGAAGACACTATTTTTATTATAAAATGTAAAGGATCAAATGTACTTTCAAAGAGTTTGAAGAATTCATCATAAATCAATTTTTTATGGAAAAATCTATAAAACTTTGAAATTGTTTATTTTAAAAAAAAAGTATAAAATGGATAAAGAAAAATATAATCTAGAAGGGAGAATAAATAATGAATGAATATACTACTTTTAAGCAGATTAGTTTGCCTAGATTAAATAATTTACAGCCAGGACTTGAATCTACTTGTTTAAAGTTAATGGAAGAAGCAGGGGAATTGGCACAGGCAATAGGGAAATTTAGAGGAATGAATGGCGAAAAAGTGGATCTAAAAGAGAAGGAAGTTGTAGAAATGATTAGCAATGAGCTTTTAGATGTAGCTCAAGTTGCAGTATCTATGATGTTTGTCCTTGAGGAAACCTATGGGATTAATATAAAAGAAAAGGTAGACGATCATATAAAGAAATTAGTAAAAAAAGGGTATATCAAAGTAGAAGAATAAAAGAAGTGTTGAATTGATCATTCATTTAAAATCTGGAAATTGTTTATCTGTGTTTATAAATTGTTTTTGATGAGGGGAGAAAATGAGAAAATATTTATTGTGTTTAATGGTTTTAGGGTTAATTCTGTTATGCATAGGATGTATGAACAAGGAAATAAAGGGAGAGGTAGAAGACTTTGTCGAAAAGCAAGAAGCTTATGTAAATGAAAAGAACTTAGAGAGGTACATAGATACTATTTCTAAAGAAGAACCTGAATATGTAGCAGAGAAAAAAAGTTGGATAAGAGATATTTTGGAGAATAAGATTGAAAAGTATGACTTAGCTGTAGAAAAGATGAAAGTATTAGGTGATGATAAGGTGAGCTTAAAGCTTAGGCAAAGCTATCAATATGAAGGGAAAAAATATAATATACAAATTCCTTTATTGTTAGAAAAAGAAGAGGGAGCTTGGAAGGACCATGATTTATTATTTAATGAAATGGTTACTCAGCATTTTAGAATAAAATATCCTAAGAAGTTGAAAAAATACGCAGTAGCTATTAAAAATGTTTGTGAGAATGCTTATAAGAATGTTCAAAGAAGATATGGAGAGGGGATAGATGGGAAAACCATCATTAAGCTATATGAAAATCAAGAATTGTTAAGACAATCTGTAAAGCTTTCATTCGCATGGGAATTTGCTGGATGGTATGAATATCCAGAGTCTATTAAGACAACAGAATTCGAGAATGAAGAGACCTATAGAAAAATTTTAGAGCATGAACTCATACATAAGATTACTATAAAAAAATCAAATAATAATATGCCCTATTGGTTTACAGAAGGGATAGCTGTTTATTTTGCTAATTTTCCTAACGAACCGAAGGAATATCAAACAAGAAAGCATTATTTAAATACCTACAAGGATTATAAAATAGATATCTTAAAGCTTGAAAAAGCAAATCTTGAAAAAATGGAAGATAATAAAAGCATTCGTTGCTATTATCATAGCGCTGGAATGATTATAAAATTTATGGTAGAGAAATATGGTGTTGAAAAAGTGAAAAAAATAGTAGAAGAATTAGGAAACTTTCCTTATGAAGAAGGTACAGGCTCAGAGGTGAATGAGCAGTCTATAAAAAGATATCATTTAGTGTTAGAGAAGGTATTAGGTATGCGTGTAGAGGAATTAAATAAAGAATGGATACAGTTTATTAATGGGGCAGAGTGAAAACTCTGTTTTTTTCTTTTTCATATATTGCTTTTTATTGAATAGGATTAAATATGGAAGTATTAGCTATAGATTGCTCATTTATATATTGAATTTATGATGAACATGATCATGTATAGAATAAGATTTCAATAGATTATATAAATATTTATACTGAAAATAAAAATTATACGAAGTGAAGGATGGTAGGAAAGGTATTTAGCTATACGAAAATTTGTAAGGTAATCCTTATCTTATTATAATCACTTTGTGAACTACTCTCCACTTTAGAAGTGGGGGCTTCGTGGTCAATAGCACCAACGCGCCAAGTTTACCCACGCTCTAAAGGTCGCACCGACCTCAAATAATAAGAACAAAAGTTATTAGCATATATGCTTGGTTTTCGCTATGCTAATATGTGCGAGTGCTTGAATATTTTACATTGTAGAGCATTTCCTACAATAACCTTATATATTCAGTTTTGAATATTCTAATTATATTAGAGCACTTTGTAAGTAGTAAAATACTTGTAAGTATTGGAAATACTAAGATCAAAAGATTATGCTATTCATTTCCCACCTAAGAGGATGGGCGAATTTCGCACAAAACAAAGTTAAATTGAACGAATAAAGCTGGATATGGTTTAAAACTATAAGCATGAAATCGAGATTTTTATTTTTAAAATAATAGGTTCTCAGAAAAAGGAGGTTAAAAAATGCGTGTGTTGATAATAAGGAAAAAATGGCTTATAAGCTTATCTATTTTTATAATGGTTATTATTTTTGCCCTTTGTATGAATGGTGCATTAGAAGCATCAAAGAGTATGACTTTAAATAAAGTAATTATAATAGATGCAGGTCATGGGGGGATTGATGGAGGGGCAGTTGGAAAAAATGGTACGGTAGAGAGTCAAGTGAATCTTGAGATTGCTCTAAGGATAAGAAAATTATTAGAGCAGGATGGTGCTATTGTTTTTTTAACAAGGGATGAGGATGTAGGATTATATTCTGAGGATGGAAGTGTAAGAAAAAAGAAAAATGAGGATTTGAGAAATAGAAAAAAATTAAGGAATGAAAGTAATGCAGATCTATTTGTGACCATCCATATGAATAGTTTTAGTGAATCTAAATATTATGGAGCGCAGACCTTTTACCCTAAGAATTCAGAAGAAAGTAAAAGGCTTGCAGAGCTTATGCAGGAGGAACTGATTAGAGTCATAGATAATGGAAATAATCGAGTGGCAAAACAAAAAAATGATATATACCTATTAAAAGACTGTAGGATTCCAACGGCTTTAGTGGAATGTGGTTTTTTGTCTAATCCTAGAGAAGAAAAATTACTTCATGATGAAAAATATCAAGAAAAGATAGCATGGAGTATTTATATTGGAATCCTTAGATATTTTGGGGAGAAAGAAAGTTTTGAATAATGAAAATGTGCAAAAATTCAAAGTTATGCGACAACAATGAGAGCTGTGGATAAAATGTGAATAAAGTTTTCAGAATACTTTAAAACTAAGTAAAATGAAGACTTTCATAGACTAATAGTTATCCACAAAATTATCCATAGTTCTTATTTTTTTCTCATATGGATATGTGGACAAGCATAGGAAAAATGTAATAACTTATTCAAATATAGCCTTGTAAAGGAAGATAGGTTATACACAGTATTTATCCACATTCACATAAATTTGTGGATAAACATTTTGAATAATTGAAGAAAATTGAAGAAAAAACAAGGATTATTTTATAGAAGTTTGAAAAATAGGATTGTAGAATGTCGTTTACATTGTGAATACGTTATAATATTAACGAAAATGTAGAAAAAATCCCATATAAAAGATAAAGAAAGTAATTTTTTGAATAGGAGGATCTAGAAAGAAGGATCTTAACTAGGAATCATATGAAGAGATGGGGAAATTTATTTTTTCAAATTATCCTAGGGAATAGAAAAATATTCCTTTTCATATAATGAAGTAGCAGGGAGGGGATAAATTGAAAAAATGGATTCTTTGGGTAGGCATATGTATTTTGTGTATTGGAATATTGTTATATGTAGATACAATTATGTAATAGAGAGTCTTTTAAAAAGACTTTTTATTCCCTAGTAAATTATAAAATTTAGAATATGTAGATAATTTATGATTGAGAAATGAAAGGTTTGACTATTTTGAGTAAGTTTTATTACAAAAGAATAGTTTGGTCACTAGTTTACAAGTAATTTAAAAGAATAGATTTATTACTGTATTCCAGCATCCTTAAAATAAATTTTAGAAAGGGCTTGTTTACTAGGTATATATAAAAACTTGTAAAGTGGTATAGCTTTGTAATAAAACTTTGGAAATGAGCATATGCGGCAGCAGCATGCGAATTTTTTATTTTTATGGGTAAATATGTATGAATAAAAAATATATATAAAATGTTGATAATTTTTTAACAGAATAGTATACTGAGGGTAGAATTGAAAAATAAAGATGATCATTATAAATAGTGATGTATGAGTAATTCACATTAAAGAGGGGAAGTGACAGTATGGTAACCATTAGAGTCTGTATAGGAAGTGCCTGTCATTTGAAAGGAGCATATAATATTATTCATGGATTACAAAGAATTGTGGAGGAGAGAAATTTAGAAGATCAAATAACTATCAAAGCAGAATTTTGTCTAGGGGAATGTACAAAAGCTGTTTCAGTGAAAGTAGATGATGATCCTATTCTTTCGGTAGACGAGAAGAATGTAGAAGCATTTTTTGAGGAATTTGTTCTTAGGAGGTTATAGAAATGAGTATTTTAAACTTTTCACAGGCAAATTGCAAAAATTGTTATAAATGCTTACGAGCTTGTCCCGTGAAGGCCATAAAAATTAGAAATGAACAAGCAGAAATTGTTGAAGAATTATGTATTGGTTGTGGACAATGTTTAATGGTCTGTCCTCAAAATGCTAGACAAATAAAGAGTGATTTAAAAGAGGTAAAAGATATAATAAAAAGTGAAAAAAGAATGATTGCCAGTATTGCACCAACATTTGCAGGTGCTTTTTCTATGACAAATGCAGGACAAATTGTAGCTGCTTTAAAGGCTTTAGGATTTTCTATTGTTGAAGAAACTGCTATTGGTGCAGAAATTGTTGCAAAATTATATAAAAATCATTTAGATTCAGGTAAATATAAAAATCTTATTACTACAAGTTGTCCTTCTGCTAATTATTTAGTAGAAAAATATTTTCCATCCTTAATAAAAGATTTAGCGCCTGTTGTGTCCCCCATGATTGCCCATGGGAAAATATTAAAACATGCATATGGTATGGATAGTTATGTTGTATTTATTGGTCCTTGTACAGGCAAAAAAATAGAAGCCATTCATTTTCAACATAAAGATACTATTGATGCAGTACTTACCTTTGAAGAATTAAAAAAATGGTTAGAGGAAGAAAATATTGTATTAAAAGACCTTATACCCCACCCTTTTGATGGAGAAAGTTCGAAAAAGGGTTGTGGATTTCCATTAGAAGGAGGAGTTCTAAAAAGTTTTTTAAAGGAAGATGAAGAAAAGCATGAAATTATTAAGGTAGATGGGATTGATCAATGTATAAAAGTTTTTGAGTCTATGGAAAGTGGAAATATAGAAAATGCCTGTATAGAAGTGAATACGTGTAGAGGAAGCTGTGTAGCTGGATCAGGTATGCCAAAGGGTGAAAAAGATTTTTATAAAAGAGAGAAGAAAATAAAGGAATATGTAAAAAATAAACAAGATTCTTTGGAGGATAAAAGTTGTGAAAATTTACAGCATATTGATTTTTCAAAGAAATTTTTTGATAGAAATATAAAAAAGAAAAAAGCAAGTGAAGAAGAAATTACATGCATTTTGAGAAAGGTCGGAAAATATGAACCAGAGGATGAACTAAATTGTGGTGGATGTGGTTACAATACCTGTCGAGAAAAAGCTCAAGCTGTATATGAAGGAATGGCAGAGTTGAATATGTGTCTTCCCTTTATGAGAAGTAAAGCAGAACGGTTAACAAATGTGATCTTTGAAAATACGCCTAACGTGATTATTTTAGTAGATGAAGACTTGCATGTAAAAGAGTTTAATCCAACAGCAGAAAGAATTTTTAATATAATGGCAGAGGAGATAAAAGATAAACCAATTTCAGTAATTATGGATGAAAAAATGTTCAAAAAAGTGAAGGAAAC
The DNA here is from genome assembly GCA_025210395.1 of Marinisporobacter sp. Taxonomy (GTDB): domain Bacteria; phylum Bacillota; class Clostridia; order Peptostreptococcales; family Thermotaleaceae; genus Crassaminicella. The sequence continues at coordinate 31,767 of JAOARV010000018.1, read as the reverse complement.
GAAAGAAGATTTTATTGGACAAAAGGTTGCATATCCTCAATATGCTGTGGTATTATTACAAAGTATTTTATACCTAGAAAAACAAAATGTACTATTAGCCATTATGACAAATACTACAATGGAAGAAAAACATAAAAAAGAATTAGTGAGAGTAAAGGAAAAAACCATCGATGCAGCTCAAAGGGTTATCGAAAAACAAATGCGTGTAGCTCAAGAAATAGCAAGTCTTCTTGGAGAGACAACAGCAGAGACAAAGATGATTTTGACAAGATTAAAGCAAATCACTTTAGATGAAAATGGTGATGCAAAATGACCTATTTTATAGATGTAGCCTTTGATAGCTTAAACAAATATGGAGAAGAGCTGTGTGGAGATAAAGTAGAAATCATAAGGACAGAGGATGGATTAATTATTGTACTAGCAGATGGATTAGGAAGTGGTGTAAAAGCAAACATATTAGCAACTTTGACATCAAAAATAGCTGCTACTATGTTAATGGAAGGGGCGACTCTTGATGAAACAGTAGATACCATTATGAATACTTTGCCTGTATGTAGTGTTAGAAAAATAGCCTATTCAACTTTTACAATGATAAAGATCAACAATGATGGAGAGGTATATGCTATTGAATATGATAATCCACCTCTATTTTTGATAAGAGAAGATCAATATGTTCATATAGAAAAGAGAAGTATTCCAATGAATAAAAGAGTGATTAAAGAAAGTAACTTTAAACTAAAGCCAGGAGATACCCTAACAGTAGTAAGTGATGGGGTAATTCATGCAGGAGTAGGAGCAATACTTAACTTAGGTTGGCAGTGGGATAATGTAAAGGATCACTTGAGTAGGGTTTCAGGTAAAGAAAAGTGTGCAAAAAATGTAACTAAAAACTTGATCGAAGTATGTCAAAATTTATATGCCAATAAGCCTGGAGATGATACGACGGTTGTAACTGTGAAGTTCAGAAAAGGTGAAGAAATAGATATGTTTACAGGACCTCCTAAAGATAGAAATAAAGATGCTTATGTGATTGAAAAGTTTATGGAAGGGGATGGAAAAAAAGTTGTTTGTGGAGGAACTGCTGCAAATATTGTATCAAGGGAGTTAAAAGAAGAACTAGTCGTCAATATGGACTTTTATGATCCAGGTATTCCACCTACAGCAGATATAAAAGGAATAGATCTTGTTACAGAAGGTGTCTTAACTCTTTGTAAGGTAGTAGAAAAAATGAAAAAATATATTAATACTTCTGAAACAAATGCAGCATACAAACCAAAGGACAAGGACGGTGCATCTAGACTTACAAAAATGCTTATTGAAGATTGTACCCATTTAAACTTATGGGTTGGAAAAGCAGTCAATCCTGCTCACCAAAATACAGATTTTCCAATGGACTTGACTATAAAATTGAAAGTAGTAGATGAGTTAATCGAATTAATGAGAAAATTAGGAAAACGAGTAAAATTAACATATGTGTAGTGAGGAGTGTGGGGATGAGAAAATTTGAAAGTAATGTACAGCTTATAAAATATGAAGTACTAAGGGAAGTAGCTAGATTTGCTATGGAAGGAACCCTTGAAGAAAATTATGAAAGAATACCTGAAATTATTATTAAAGGACCAAAGCCAAGAACAAGATGTTGTATCTATAAAGAAAGAGCCATCATGGTAGATCGTGTAAAGCTTGCGATGGGAGGGGATAAGAGTAATCCTAATATTATAGAAATTTTAGAGATTGCGTGTGATGAGTGTCCTATCAATCGTTTTACAATCACAGAAGCCTGTAGAGGATGTTTAGCCCATAGATGTTCAGAAGCTTGTCCTGTAGGTGCAATTTTTCATGTGGGACAAAGGGCGTATATCAATCAAGAAAAATGTATTGAATGTGGAAGATGTAGAGATGCCTGTCAATACAATGCAGTTTCTGATGTATTAAGACCTTGTAGAGGAGCTTGTCCGACAAAAGCTTTAACCATTGATACAGATAATAGGAAAGCTGTTATTGATGATAAAAAATGTATACAATGTGGTGTATGTATCGTTCAATGCCCTTTTGGAGCCATTATGGATAAATCCTATGTAGTAGATGTTATTGATCTATTAAAAACGAAAAAAGCAAAGAATCATCATGTATATGCTGTGATTGCTCCTGCTATAGCTAGTCAATTTACAGAAGCGAAAATAGGACAAGTTGTGAATGCAATTAAAAAATTAGGCTTTCATGATGTAGTAGAGGCAGCTCTTGGTGCAGATATGGTAACACTTCATGAAACCCATGAATTTGTAGAGACAATAGAGGAGAAAAAAGTAATGACTAGCTCATGCTGTCCAGCATTTGTAGCATATATTAAGGAATGTTATCCTGAATTTTTAGGAAAGATCTCAACTTCTGTCTCACCTATGATTGCTATATCTAAATTAATTAAAGAGATGGATCCTCTTGCAAAGGTTGTATTTATGGGACCTTGTACAGCAAAAAAAGCAGAAATACAAGAACCAGGCCTTAAGGGAATTACAGATTATGTCCTTACCTTTGAAGAATTATGCGCTATGATTGATGCAGCTGATATTAACATGGAAAGCTGTGAAGAAGATCCTTTAAATAATGCATCCTTCTTTGGAAGAATATTTGCTAGAACTGGAGGACTTACAGAGGCCATTAAGCATGTGATTGAAGAAGAGAAGATTGATGCTGAGTTTAGACCAATTTCTTGTGATGGTATAGCAGAATGTGATAAAGCATTAAAAATAGCAAAAGTAGGAAGACTTCAAGGGAATTTCATGGAAGGAATGGCATGTAAGGGAGGATGTATTGGAGGAGCAGCATCCTTACATCGTGGGCCAAAAGATAAAAAAGAAGTAGATAAGTATGGGAAATTGGCTATAGAAAAAGGGGTAAAGGATTCTCTAAGAGTATTTGATATAGAGAAAATTGATTTACATCGAAATTTTAAGGCAGAATAAAAAATACGAAATATTTACGATAGAGATGGTACTGAAAATATTTATTTTTGGTACCATTATTTTTGTGGATAGAAAAAAGAGTTATAGCAAATAATAGTAAATATCTTAAAATATAGAATGCTTGAGGGGGTTCTTATGTTTAGAATATTGAAAGATAGAATTTTAGGAAAAAATAATAAAAGTCAAATCAATAAAACAAAGGATATAAAATTAACAAAATCTCTTGAAAAAAATATTTATGAATTTGAAAAAATTTTTAAAGAAAATGAGACAGTTATTTTTAGAAAAATAGAAAGTACAGATTGGAGTCAGCTAAAGTGTTGTCTCATATTTATTGATGGGATGGTGGATAAAACAGATATTCATGAAAATATTATACTCCCCATGATGAATAGTAAGTCTCCTCAAAAGATATTAGAGCAAAATACTTTGGATTTGCTACAAAATAAAATTATCAATGCTTCAGATGTAAAAAGGAAAAATGATCCTAATGAAATGATCAGCAATCTTTTATATGGAAACACCCTTGTTTTAGTAGACGGATTTATAGAAGCTTTAGTGATTGATACAAAAGGATGGGAAAAGAGAGGGATCACAGAGCCTATAGCAGAGCAGGTAGTTAGAGGACCAAGAGAAGGATTTACTGAATCAATCATACCGAATCTAGCTTTAATCAGAAAGAGAATATTAAGTACGGATTTAAAATTTCAGTTTAAGGAAATTGGAACGAGAACAAAGACAAAGGTATGTATGTGCTTTATAGATGGATTAGCAAATGAAAAGATTGTAAAGGAAGTACATAAAAGGTTAGATGATATTCAAATTGATGCTATTTTAGAATCTGGATATATAGAAGAATTAATAGAAGATGCTCCTTTATCTCCTTTTTTAACCATTGGCCATACAGAAAGACCTGATATTGTTGCAGCCAATTTGTTAGAAGGAAGAATTGGTATTTTGGTAGATGGAACGCCCTTTGCTTTAACACTACCGTATTTGTTTATTGAATATTTTCAAGCTAATGAAGATTATTATAATACATTTATGTATGCTTCTATTAATAGATTGCTTAAGGTGTTTTCATTTTTTCTTTCTACAAGTGTACCTGCTATTTATGTAGCTTTAGTAACCTTTCATCAAGAAATGATTCCTACTCCTCTGATTCTAAGTATATCAGCAGCAAGAGAGGGTGTACCATTTCCTACAATTATAGAGGCATTCATGATGCTTGTGGCATTTGAATTGCTAAGAGAAGGAGGGGTAAGGCTTCCTGCGCCCATTGGTTCTACTATAGGCTTTGTTGGTGCTATTATATTAGGACAAGCAGCTGTAGATGCAAGATTTGTAAGTGCTCCTATCGTTATTGTGGCAGCTCTTACGGGAATTACTAATTTTTTAATACCAAAAATGATCGGTCCTTTAATTATTGTTCGAACAATATTTTTATTGCTTTCAGCATTTTTAGGATTATATGGCTATATATTTGGGGTGATTGGCTTATTTATTCATTTGATGGCTATAAGAAGCTTTGGCATTCCTTATATGATTCCTATTGGATCTTTAAAAGCACAGGATATAAAGGATACGGTTATTCGAGCGCCTTGGTGGTATATGTACTATCGGCCAAAACTAATTGGCGGGAAAAATCCTATTCGAAAAAAAGACTCAGAAATTCCTGAAAAGAGGTAAGAGAAATGAAAAAGAAGATATTATTAGCTATGCTTTTATTTTGGGTGAGTATTTTTTCTGGATGCTGGAATTACAGTGAAATTAACGATTTTTCCATTGCAGTAGGTACAGGCGTAGATTATGACAAAAAAAGAGATAAATTGCTTTTAACAACAGAAGTAGTTTATCCAATGGTAACGAATGGAGAAACTAAATTAGAAGCTCAAATTATTAAGAGTGAGGGTCAAAATTTTTTTGACGCTATTAGAAATATTATTCAGATAACAGGGAAAAAAGTATTTTGGGCCCATGCAAAAGTTTTTGTTATTGGTGAAGAGGTGGCAAAAAATAAAAAAGCACTCATTACCCTTTTAGACATGATTAAACGGGATGAAAACTTTAGAGATGATATATATATTATGCTTTCAAAAGAAAAAAGTGCAGGAGATATTTTTGAAACAGATGTATTGGTGCAAGATATTGTTACTTTTCAAATGAATGATATTATCAAAAATAAAAAGGGGGTAGAAAAATATTATCCTGTTCAACTGTGGAAATTTGTAGATGATTTAGCTTCTGAAGGAATTTCTCCAACGTTACCAACAGTAAGAGCGACTGAATTTAAGAATAAAAAAGTGCTTGAAGTATATGGGACAGAAGTATTTAAAGGAATTCGCCCTGTAGGATGGCTCAATGGAGAAGAGACAAAAACTTTTTTGATGATTATTGATGAACTAGAGGGAAGCCTCTTAAATATAGAAAAGAAAGATCAAAAAATAGGGCTTGAAATATTTAAAAATAAAACGAAGGTAGACCCCATCTATGAAAATGAAAAGATTACTATGAAAATGGATGTAAGAACTGTATTAAATATTAGTGAGTTAGAAAGTGAGACAGACTTTATTAGTGAAAAAGGAAGAAATTTAGTGAAAAAGGAAGTAGAAAGTGTTATAGAGAAGAGAATAAAAACACTTATTGAGAAGGTACAAAATCAATATGCTAGTGATATTTTTGGCTTTGGAAATTATGTAGAACGAAAATATCCAGAATATTGGAAGATCCATAAACAAAATTGGAATGAAATTTTTAAAAATTTAAATATTGAAGTAAAGTCAGAGGTAAACATTAGAGGAAGTGCATTAAGGTCAAAACCAGTTAAGGTAGGAGATTGATATGTTTATTTTAGTGATTATTGTGTATATTATTATTGGTATATTAGAGATCGTTCCACTCATTAAAAGGAATCAAAAAAAAGAGCTTGTTCTTTATACCGTTTTGTTTACAACTGCTTTTATTATGAGCTTATTGATCAGCTTAGATGTGAAAATTCCCAGTCCTGCAAAGCCTATAGAAAAAATAGTAAAGGCAGTTATAGGAAAATAAAAGGAGATCTAATGAAAAAGAAAATAATTTTATTCTTTTTAATACTCATGAGTATAGGTTTTACGGGCTGTTGGAGCTATAAAGATATTGATGATATGAGATTAGTAGGGTGTATGGCAATTGATTATGACCAACAAAAGGATGAATACATTACTACTATTGAAATCATTGATCCTGCTTCAAAAAAGAAACAACAAATGGGTGGAGAGTTATATGTTAGTAGAGGAAAAACTCCCTTTGATGGGGTGAGAGATGTGATTATGAAGGCAGGAAGAAATCTTTATTGGGGACATACAAAAACGATGATTATCAGTCAAGAAATTGCAAAAAATAAAATAATTCCTATAGTGGACCTTATTTATAGAGATGCTGAATTTAGATCAGATGCACATATAATTGTTTCAAAGGAGAAAACTGCACAAGAAATACTAAGAAAAAGTACAGAGCAACATATACAGCCTATAAGGGGCTATCACTTACAGGACGTACTAGAGAGTGAAGAGCATATCGAAAAATATCATGGTGTTGATCTTTGGAAATATTTAAAAAAGCTATATGCTGATGGGGTATCACCAGTTCTTCCAGCTATTTATAATAGAGAAGAAGAAGGAAAAGTATATCCTATTATTAGTGGAATGGCCGTATTTAAAGGAAAAAAATTGGTAGGCTGGTTAGATGAAGATGAAGCAAAAGCATTTGCATGGGTAGTGGATGAGGATGATGTAGGGGCAAGTATTATTGTTGTTAGAGGAAAGCTTAAGGAAGAACCTGTAAAAATAAGTTTAGAAGTATTAGGAAATCAGACAAAATTGAAACCCATTCTAATAGCTAATAAAATAGTTATGCAAATAAATGTAGAAACAGGTATGAGATTAGAAGAAATAGCAGGGACAGAGGATTTTATTAGTAAAAAGGGAAGAAGCATATTGGAAAAGGATACAGAAAAATTTATTCAAAAGGAGATAGAGGAGCTCATTAAAAGAGTACAAAAGAAATATCATAGTGATATTTTTGGATTTAGTACGAGTATCAAAAAAGAAATGCCTGAGCTATGGAGAAAAATAAAACCCAATTGGGAAAGCTTTTTTACCAATATGGAGGTAGATGTGAATGTGAAGGTAACTATAGAAGGGAGTGCACTACAACAAAAACCTATTAAGATATCTGAGTGATTTAGGAGGAAGGGAATGAATAAAGAGGTTATTTCTGATAAACAAGGGATCTCTATGATGGTTATGTTTATTATAGGAACAGCTGTGATTATGGCAAGAGGGTTAGATGCCAAAAAGGATTTGTGGATGGCTATTTTAGTAGCATTTGTAACAGCTTTACCCCTTGTCTATCTATATGCTTATTTGCATGAGCAATTTCCAGGTAAAAATCTATATGATATGATAGAAATTTCCTTCGGAAAATATATAGGAAAAATCATTATACTTTTATATACTTGGTACTTTTTTCATACAGCTGTATTAGTGGCTTTAAATTATTTATATTTTGTCTTTGTTACAGCTTTGGCAGAAACACCTAGAATCATGGTGATGATTTTTATGATGCTTTTATGCATTTTTATCATCAAAGCAGGGATAGAAGTAATCGGAAGATGGGCAGAATTTTTTGTGCTCATTCTAGCAAGTTTTATATTTTTATTGTTATTATTTGTGATAAAAGAGATGGATATAAATCATTTAAGGCCCTTTTATTATGGAGGAATAAAACCGATTTTAAAAGGAGCTTATTCGGTCTTTGTATTTCCATGTTCCCAAGTAGTAGCTTTTACTGCGGCTTTCTCTCATTTTAAAACAAAGAAATCTTCTTATCATATTTATTTAAGGGGACTAGTTATAGGAGTTACATTAATATTGATCATATCTATAGGAAATATTATGGTATTGGGGGTTTATACAGCTTCAAATATGTATTATCCTTCTCATGGGTCAGCTATGAGAATTATTATTGGAGATCTTTTTCAAAGATTAGAGATTATTCTGGCTACAGCCTTTTCCTTTGGGGCATTTATAAAAATATCTATATTTTTTTTAGCAGCTTGTAAGGGAATGACAAAAGCATTTGGAATAAAGGATTATCGTATTATTGTTATTCCAATAGGAGCACTTATGATCAATCTATCTTATTTTCTTCACAGTGGTGTAATGGACTATTTCGAGTTTATTTTGGAGGTATGGCTTTATTACGCTTTTCCATTTCACATATTTTTTCCTATTTGTTTATTGATTGTATATAAGATGAAGGGGAGGAGAAGAGGAAATATATGAATAAAGAGGTTATTTCTGATAAACAAGGGATATGTTTGGTGATTTTATTCATAGCTGGAAGTGCCTTGGCTATGCCAACAGCAGCAGAAGCTGGAAGTGATTTATGGTTATCCATTATTGCTGCTATTCTTATTGCTATCCCTATTGTATGGATCTATGCAAAAATCCTTTCCTTTTTTCCAGAGAAGGACTTATTTTATGTTTTAGAATATGCTTTTGGAAAAATCATAGGAAAAATGATAGGTTTTTTTTATATATGGTTTGCTTTTCATTTAGGTGTATTGGTTATGAGGGATTTTGGGGAATTTCCAGTAATAGTTGCATTACCAGAAACACCTATGATTGCTTTTAGTATTCTTATGGTTATCCTTTCTATTTGGATTGTAAGGGAGGGGATTGAAGTATTAGGGAGATGGGCAAATCTTTTTGTTTTGATCAATGCACCTATTCCGTCTATTCTTATATTACTGCTGATCCCTGTAATGGATTTTAATAATATTCAGCCAATATTATATAATGGGATAAAACCTTTTTTGGAAGGAACATTGTCTGCACTTTCTTTTCCCTGTACAGAAACAGTTGTATTTATGATGGTGTTTTCTGCACTACAATCAAAAAAATCTTCATACATTATTTATACTAAAGGATTATTATGGGGAGGGTTGCTTATAGCAGGTGTTTCGTTGGCAGAGATTTTAGTTATAGGACCAGATTTATATGGTGCTACATTTTTTCCGAATCATGCTGTTGCGAGTAAAGTAGATATTGGGGAGACCTTTCAAAGGATGGAGATTATCGCTATCATTGCAAGTATTACAGCTACTTTTTTGAAGATTAGCGTATGTTTATTTGCTGTTTGTAATGGCGTTGCAAGAATTTTTCAATTGAAGGATTATCGAGCTTTGGTAGTGCCTATAGGGTTGATTATGTTCAATTGTTCTCTATTTATTTATGAAAATATTTTCGAGATGTTTGAATGGCTTACTATATGGAAATATTATGCATTTCCGTTCCAAGTGATATTGCCAACCATGATCCTAGTGGTAACGCACATAAAAAAAAATAGATCAGCTCATTAGGGCTGATCTATTTTTTAGATAAATGATCTTGAATGGAGGTCTTTTTTAAGACCTTATAAAAAGGGTTATTATAAATATATTGCTTGATAAGGGGAAGACCTAAAAAGCTTATTAATCTATCATAATCTTTATTAGTAAAGGTATTCATTTTCTTTCGAAATCTATATAAATAAGCTATATTTTTTAATATAGGTGTCATCATTTCGTTGTAATCAAGATTTTTTGCAATAGCTTTTCCAACAAGAATCCCGCTTTCAATAGCATTCATTGCACCAAAGCCTAATAAATTTCCAAGGAGCCCAGCTGAATTTCCTGTAAAATAGATATTGTCTAATTTTAATGTATCTACCCTTCCAGCTGTATGTTCTATATCTCTAGTTTCTAGTATGTGATAGTTGATATTCTCTAAGTTTAAGAACTTTTTCCAATAATAATCTAATTCATCATAGGAACTATTTTCAACAGTTAAAGTAAGATTTGCTTTATCTTTGCTAAAGGGCAACATATAAGCATAGACATGCTTTGTATATTTTGTATTGAGCCACATGGTTAGGGCATTTGGGTTAAAATCTCCTATGACCGTTGCAATTCTAGAATGGGTACTAAGGGTTGTGTGCCAATTATTTAGTTCATTTGAAAAAAGATTATCGCCATTTGCACAGACAATTGCATCAAAATCATTTTTGAAGTCTTTTGGATGGATATATTTATCAAAAATAATGGGAAGATCTAATTGTTTTAATATTTGATTTTCTAGTGAATCTGATTCTCTATTTTTTTTAAAGATAAATCCAAGTTTTCCGTGTATAGTAGTTTTTTTTGTAGGACCGAGCATTGTAATCTTGTTTAATTGATTTAAGGGTTTTATTTTTAAACCATAGTTTTTATTTAAATATTTTATAGGTGTTTCAAAAAATGGATCAAATATTCTAAGAAAAACAATCGTATAGTCTAAATGATCTCCAATATAGATTTTTTTTTCAAAAACAGTAGGGATGATCCCGTGTTTTTTTAATTCAAAGGCACAGGATAAACCAGATAAACCTCCGCCAATAATAGCAACCTTCATAGTATCACAACCCTTTAAGCTAAATTTTCATAAAAATGTTTAAACAAAATAATCAATAAATAAGCAGATAAATACATAAATAAAGCAATCCATAGATTCATTTTCTCACTATAAACAAATAGAAGTGTTGTTTTTAATGTAATGATTTCTATGACCATGTTTACACTAACAAAAAAGATGATTAATAATATATTTTTCTGGATAGTGTTTCCTAAGTATTGGCTAAAAAGTATTGCAACAATAGGAAAGTAAATAAGGCTACTAATAATAGTTACCTCTGGATAACCAGGAGAAGCTAATGGGTATTTCCATATCTCATAGTGTAATCCTACTATTTCTACAGTATAATTTAGTGCAGCAATGAAAAGACCTATAGGAAGTAATTCTTTTAGTTTTTTTTTATCAAGTAAAATAAAAAAAGTAATCAATAAAAGGATCACATTTACATAGAAGAAAACACCAGTCCATAGGATTTTATCCAAGTGATCACCTACTTTATGATTTTTTAGTATCTTCAAGGTGTTGGAATAATTTATAATAAATTCGAAATCTTAAAGATGTAGATCTATAGGGGAAGCTTAAGTATAATATTTACATAAATAAAGCAAAATATTATAGAAAAATAAATAGGAGGAATACGATGAGAAAGCTTTCACAGGAATATTTATTAGATACAGCCTTCAATATTTCTATAGATCGAGAAGAGCTATTACTAAAAAAATATGAGGACTATGAGGAAGTATTAGAGGATCAAGCGTTAAAAAAGATGATTAAGGAATTGAAGAAAACTTCAAAGGAACATGTTAAACTCATGAAGGATTTGATGATCAAACTAAATATTCAAGGGTAGGTGATGAGATGAAAAAGGTAGATATATTAAAGGATTTGTTGCAATATAAGATCTCAAATCAATTATTTTATAATGAAAATTTAATACAGATCAGAAATCCTGAAGTCAGACATCTTTTCAGCCAATTAAGAGATGATGAAATGAGAGAGGTTATGAAGCTTCAAAAGGACATAGAAAGATTAGAGGCAAAGCCCTTTAGCATCTCTAAAATATTCTCTATAAAGCCTAGAAAGTAAAGGAGGGAGAGGATGGAATGGATTGTACTATTTATTATAAATTGGATTGTATTTTTATTATTGGTAAATTTAAAGAAGTTAAAAATAAATATATTAGCAGGATTTTTTGCTATTTGTATGGCAATTACTACAGATTTTTTAAATAGTAGTGTACAAGGGCGTTATATAATTCATAAGCCTGTTGTTAGTATTTTAGGAGATTCCCTCTTTTTTTTAATAGGCCCTGTTTTTGTTATTGGAATATTAATAGCTCAATATCATCCAAAGAATAGATGGATGAGTGTCATCAATGTCTTTGTTATAACAGTCATCTATTCATTGACAGAATACATATTAGTTTATAAGGGCGTTGTAGAATATATAGATTGGGATTATATTGATAGCGTCATGGTAAACATTGGGGCTATGGTGATGATTAGTTGGTTTTCAATGACCGTATTAAAGAAGTGGAGTGGTTAAGATGAGCTTTTCATTATACCTTTTATTGATGATGATGATTGGGGGACTTGTTTATATTTGGTTTAAGATTCTAGATAAGTATGGGAGCTGAAGGTTTTGAAGGTTGCAATTATTGGAGCGGGTATTAGTGGACTAAGCTGTGCCCATGAATTAGAAAGTTATGGAATAAGCCCTGTCATTTATGAAAAAAATGATTTTATAGGGGAAGTACATGACCATGTAGGAGGAGATTTAAAAATTATCAGTAGACCCATAAAGGATTCGATTCAGTATTATAAAAGATTGGGGATTCAATTAAAGCCTTTAAATAAAATCAATACAATCATACATTATTCACCGAATAAAAAAACCATAATCCAAGGATCGTTAGGTTATTTTTTTAGAAGGGGAAAAGAATCTGATGCTATGAAGCCTCAAATTTATGAGAAACTTAAAAATACAAAAATAAAATTTAATTCCTTTGGCGATTATGAAAAGCTTTCAAAAGATTATGATTATGTAGTCGTTGGAACAGGAAACAGTAATTTTACAGAAGAAATGGGATGTTGGCAGGAGTGGGTTACTACATATGTAAAAGGAGCTATTGTATTAGGAGATTTTGACCCTTATACATTGATTGTTTGGATTAATAAAGATTATTGTAAAAATGGATATGTCTACCTTACGCCATTTAATGAAAGAAGGGCTTCTTTAGTAGCGATTACCACAGAGGTAAATGAAAAAGAGATGGATTGGTATTGGGAAGCTTTTTTATATGCGGAAAATATAAAATATACGATTGTAGAGGAATTTAAACTTCAACATAAAACAGGATTTGTATATCCTCATAAAGTAGATAATATTTACTTTGTAGGAAATGCAGCAGGTAGCATTGATCCATTTTTAGGCTTTGGTATTATGAATAGTATGACTACAGGTGTTATGGCTGGAAAAAGTATTGCTTGTGGGAAGAACTATGAAAAGCTTATTCAAAATCGGGTGCAGCAAAATTTATATATGCATGAATTTAGAAAGAGTTTTAATAAAATATCTAATAAGGGTTATGACAAATTAATCACTACTATTGGTATACCAGGAATCAAAAATTTATTATATGATACGGATTTTAATGTGGTGAAAAATATGGGGAAGATATTAGGAATATTCAATAAAAGTGATTATCTTAAATAAAGCTGATAGACTGTATTTATACAGGATTTGAAAACTTTCAAAGCTATAAATAGATTAAAAGTCTAATGAAAAGGAGCTTTCTTGTAAAAAAGAAGGCTCTTTTATTTTAGGTTATAGAAGAATAGTATTAGGATAATAATAGAAAATATGTAAAATATATAGAAAATGACTTGGATTTTCGTTTTAGATAGGAATATAATAAAGAAATGAAAGGAGTGTAATGATGAAAAATATATTAAAAATAAGTTCTTATTTATTTATTAGCTTTATAATATTTTTTTCTTTAACAGGTTGTAATGAAGAAGATTGAAATGGAGAAAAATTAATGGTTGCTGTTTCTATTGTTCCTCAAGAGACTTTTGTAAAGGTAGTAGGAGGAGATTTAATTGAAGTTATCACAATGATTCCACCAGGGAATAGCCCTGAAAATTATGCACCTTCTCCAAGGGAACTACAGATGCTTAGTAAATCTCGTGTCTATTTTTCAATAGGTGTACCTACTGAAAAAGCGAATATCATTCCTAAATTAGCTAGTATCAATGAAAATATAGAACTTATTCCATTAGAAGCAGAGGTTTCAAAGGTTTATAAGGATCGAGAGTTTTCACCTAGAGAGAGAGACCCTCATATATGGTTATCTCCTAAAAGAGTAAAAGTTATGATTGAGGTAATAAAAGATAAGCTATGTGAGATGGATTCTGAAAATGAAGAAATATATATAAAAAATGCCAAAGAATATATAGAAAAGTTGGATAAATTAGATGAGGAGGTAAAAAAATCTATAAAAGATTTACCTAAAAAAGGATTTTTCGTATATCATCCTGCATTTGGATATTTTGCAGAGGATTATGGACTAAAAATGATTGCTATTGAAAAAGAGGGAAAAGAAGCAACCATAGAGGATATAAAAAGAATTATTGAGTGTGCAAAAAAAGAAAATATTAAAACCATCTTTTATCAAGCGGAGATTGATTCAAAGCAATCTAGGGTGATTGCTCAAGAAATAAAGGGGAGTACTCAGGTTATTGCTCCTTTAGCACCTAATTATATAGAAAATATAAAAAATATGGCAAACGCCTTTGTAAATTCCGTAAAATAGGGGTGAAAATATGAAAAATGCATTAGAGCTAGAAGGCATCAATGTCTTTTATGATCATGTGCAGGCGCTTTATAATATTAATTTAGAAATAAAAGAAAATGACTTTTTAGCTATTATTGGACCCAATGGGGGAGGGAAAAGTACGCTGCTGAAAACTATATTAGGACTGAGAAAGCCAACTTCTGGAGAAATCAAATTATTTGATAATCATTTACATAAAGCTACAGGGGTGATTGGATATGTACCTCAGTTTAGTAAATTCAACAAAGGTTTTCCAATAACTGTAAAAGAAGTAGTGCTTATGGGAATGCTAAAAAATAAGCAGCATCTATTTAGAAGATTTAAAACTGTGGAAAAGAATAAAGCTACAGAAATTATGAAAAAACTAGATATATTAGCGTTAAAGGATAGACAGATCGGACAGCTTTCAGGAGGGCAGTTGCAAAGAGTATTGATTGCTAGAGCCTTAGCAGCAGAACCTAAAATACTTCTTTTGGACGAACCAACAGCAAGTCTTGATGCCAATGCAAAAAGTCAAATATATCATCTTTTGAAGGAATTAAATAAAGAAATGACTATTATTATGGTTACCCATGATATGAGTGCTGTATCTACATATGTAAAAAATATTGCATGTCTGAATAAAGAATTATTTTATCATGGAGAACCAAAGCTGAATGAAAATATTTTAGGGCATGTTTATGGATGTCCTGTAGAGCTTATTGCTCATGGCATTCCTCATAGAGTTTTAAATGAGCATAGGGAGGAAGAATATGATTGAAGGGATTCTTGAATATAAATTTTTACAACATGCAATCATAAGTGCTATATTTGCAAGTATTGCATGTGGGATTATTGGCACCATTATTACAGAGAAAAAATTGATTATGATGAGTGGAGGCATCGCCCATACTGCATTTGGTGGAATCGGGATAGGATATTTTCTCGGTATTGAGCCTATATTAGGAGCCCTTGTATTTTCCATCATGGCAGCATTAGGAATTGCAAAGATCAATAAAAAAACAAATACAAATGAAGATCTTTTAGTAGGCATGTTTTGGTCCTTTGGAATGGCACTAGGAATTATTTTTATCTATTTGACGCCAGGATATCCTCCAGATATATCCTCGTATCTTTTTGGAGATATTTTGACTGTTTCTAAAATGGATTTATATATCATGCTTTTTTTAGACATGATTATTGTATCTGTGATCATTGCTTATTTTCAGCAGTTTAAAGCCTTTTTGTTTGATGAAGAATTTACACAAGTAATAGGGGTGAGGGTGAATTTTTTAGAATATATCTTGTATATTTTAATCGCTTTAACCATTGTTATTTTAATACGGGTAGTTGGGATTATATTGATTATTACCCTTCTTACAGCACCTACATCTATTGCAAAGCAGTTTACTTATGATCTGAAAAAAATTATGATGATTTCTATAAGCATAGGAATATTATTTTGTTTTGTAGGATTATATCTTTCTTATATTTTTCAAATTCCTTCTGGAGCTGCTATTATTATTTTTTCTGTGATAACCTATTTCATCGTAGCTTTCATAAAAAATAGAAAAGAGCTTAGCTTTTAAAGAAGGCTCTTTTTTATTTTTTGATTATAATTATTGAAATATTTGTTAATAATGAAGAAATGATAAAATCAGTAGGAGGTAGAATATGACAGTAAAGATAGGGATTCCAAGAGCCCTTCTTTTTTATGAATACTATCCATTATGGATATCTTTTTTTGAAAATTTAGGGGTAAAAGTAATTCTATCAGGAAAAACAAATAAGAATATATTTACTGAAGGAATAAAAAATACAGTAGATGAAGCTTGTATTCCTGTAAAATTATTTCATGGACATGTAATAGATATAAAGGATCAAGTAGATTATCTATTTGTTCCTAGGATTAAGAGTATAGAAAAGGGAGAATATATTTGTCCGAAGTTTTGCGGACTTCCAGAAATGATTAAAAACTCTATAAAGGATTTACCTACAATGATTACTACAGAAATTGATTTTTTTCAATCCAAAAAGGGGTTAAGGAATACAATCTATCATATAGGGAAATATTTTTCTAACGATCATAAAGCTATTCAAATTGCATTTGATCAGGCTTATCTAAGATATAAAAAGCATAAAAAATCCATACAAAAAGAGCTGATAGAAAATACTAAAAAAGTCATGGTTATGGGACACCCCTATAACTTATATGATGAGAACTTAAATATGAATGCATTTGAGAAAATAAAAAATAGAAGAATAGACTTAGTTACTCCAGAGATGTTAGACAGTGATATGATTAATTTTTATGCAAAGGATTTTGAAGGAGCGTTATATTGGACTTTCGCAAGAAAGCTCATAGGGACTGCTATGCTTATAGTAGATCAACAAAATATAGATGGGGTTATTTATATCTCTACCTTTGGATGTGGTGTGGATTCAGTTGTAGAGGATATTGTTGAAAAATATATAAGAAAAAATAGCAATATTCCATTTATGCTATTAACCCTTGATGAGCATACTGGAGAGGCAGGAATCAATACGAGAATAGAGGCTTTTGTTGATATGATCAAATGGAGGGATAGGATTGAAAATAACATTTCCGCACATGGGTAATATATATATTGCATTAAAAGCTGTATTTGAAGAACTAGGGGTAGAGGTTATTCCCCCTCCAAAGTGCAGTAAAAACACTTTAGAAATTGGGACAAAGCATTCTCCCGAGCTTATTTGTATACCTTTTAAAATCACTGTAGGGAATTATATTGAAAGTATAAAAAGGGGAGCTGATACTCTTTTCATGTGGGGAGGATGTGATGTTTGCAGAATTGGCTTTTATAATACCCTTCAAAAGGAAATATTGAGAAATTTGGGGTATCCTATAGAATTGATTTGCGTAGAACCGTTTAAAAACATCAAAGAGATCAATAATTTTTTACAAAAGCTTCAGAGAATCTCAGGAACAAAAAATTATCTAAAAATATTTGCAGCTTTTGTGAAAGGAATAAAATTATTAAATGAAGTGGATGATTTTGATGCGTTGGTTCATAAAATAAGACCGAGAGAAGTATCAAAGGGAGAAGTAGATCAGCTGTATGATAAATTTGAAAAAGAAATGTATCTTGCTAGGGGATATAAAGAGATAACTATAATTATAAAAAAGTATAAAGAAGCATTGAAAAATATCCAGATTAATGAAAAAAGAGATATTTTGAAAATAGGAATTGTAGGAGAAATCTATACAGTAGTAGAGCCCTTTATCAATTTAGATATTATTAAAAGATTAGGAAATATGGGTGTAGAAGTTCATAGAAGCGTTGTTTCTAGTGAGTTTATAAATGAACAATTAGATTTTATTCCCTTTATCCATTCAGAAAAGGAAGAAGTACATAGAGCTGCAAAAAATTATTTAGATACGGAGATTGGTGGTCATGCTCGACATACAATAGGAAATACAGTAAGATATGCACAAGAGCATTATGATGGTGTCATTCATCTTCTTCCCTTTACATGCATGCCTGAAATTGTAGCAAGTAGTATCCTTCCTACAATCAAAAAAGAAAAAGACATACCTATTTTAAAAATCATATTAGATGAGATGACAGGAGAGGTTGGATATTTTACGCGAATAGAAGCCTTTGTAGATTTACTAGAAAGAAGACGAATGTATAGAAAGATTGTTTAGTGGGAGTTTTCTCCCGCTTTATTTTTTATGAATCAATTCTTTTTCACCTCTTTAATATATTTTTTTGAAAGGTTTTTAGAAAAATATACTACAAATTTGAGAAGAAATAATTTTGGTTAACTTTCATAAAACTACAAGGAATGGATGAAGAAAAAACACAGAAACTATTTTTAGTGATATTTTTATTAAAAATGAAAGGGTCTTGCTTATGAAAAAATGCACATTTGTTTTTATCTTATTCATCATGATAGCTATTTCCTTTCAAAGCTTTGCGGCAAGTGAGAGTGGGAATAATTTTATTTATATTGTTGTAAATGATGATTTGATTTCTTTTCATGATACTTATCCTGTAGTAAGAAAAGGGACTACTTATGTTCCTATAGGTGCACTAGCAGAATATTTAAAGGTCAAGACAAGATGGGATAAAAGAAGTCATTGTGTTTTTCTTACAAAGGAGGATCAACAAATCATATTAGATCTTTCTTTAAAAGCATTATTTACAGATGATGGCCAGGTTATTACAGATTGTATATTTTTAGAGAATGATCATACCATGGCACCTTATAAGTTTATAGCAAACTATTTTGGATACGATGTAAGTTATATTGATGAAGGACCTATTGCAAGGGCAAAGGATGAATCCTTATCAGTAGGTGATGATGAATTATTTTTTATGCTTCAAAATAAAATTCTTAAAGAAAAAGAGAGAATTTTAGGAGAAATACAAAAGAAAAAAGAAGTAGCCGATCAAAGGAAAGAGCTAGTATTAAGAGAAAAAGGAAAAATTGTCTATATTACCTTTGATGATGGACCAACTATATATACAGAAAAAATAATGGATATTTTAGAGCAATATCATGCAAAAGCCACCTTCTTTATGTTGTCAGGAAAAATCAAAACCTACAAAAATGTTGTTCGAAAGCTAATACATGAAGGGCATGGTGTAGGGCTACATGGTGTTAGCCATAATGCAACAAAAATTTATAAATCTCCTAATACGGTTGTGTCAGAAATGAATAGCTGTAATGTATCTTTGCAGGAAGTCACGGGAACAAAAACAAATTTGATTCGTGTTCCTTATGGAAGTGCACCTTATATGACAAAGCCTTATAGAAAGGCTGTAGAAATAGCTGGCTATAAAATGTGGGATTGGAATGTAGATAGTAGAGATAGCTTGGGTGAAAATATTTCTCCAAGTATTGTCATTAGAAATGTAAAAAATCAGGTAAAAAAACAAAAAACACCTGTGATCTTATTGCATGAAAGAAGTACTACCGTACAAGCTCTTCCAGAGATCTTGAAATACCTAAAGGAAAATGGATATATTCCTATACCTATTAATAAGAGTCAACAGCCTATCAATTTTTGGAATAGAAAATATTAAAAAGTCACATGACCTGTGACTTTTTAATTTATTTAAGAAGAAGGTATAGATAAAAATTTAGTAAAAAAGATAAAATGCTGAGAAAATGCAGCATTTTTATGATTCAATTAAAGAAATATTCAAGGTCACATAAGCTGATTGTGTACTATAATTTGTAATAAGAAAACCTATTGAATCACCAGCGTATATTTTTATTGTGCCATCGCAATAATAGATATTCATACCTTGTTCTTGTATAAAAGAAGATAATAAAATATCACTGCTAAAAGGATTTGAAGAAGTTTTTATATATTTTGAAGATATGATGGTGGGAGTATCATTAAACTTTGTATTTGTGTTATGTGGAATAATATCTGTACCGCTAGGAAAAGAACCATTTCGATAAAGTTCAAAAGTTGTTCTGAAAATAGAGCTACCACAGATTGTTCCAATGTTTACATACTGATTAGAGTTAGATGTGTTTGAAACAATGATAGCTAGTTTATTATTATTTCCGTTCCCTCTACCATCAAGTTGTATAAGCCCTGTTGTAAGCATAAATATTTTTCCGTTTAATGATGAAAGATCTTTTGAAGTAGTTATATTCGCTTTTACTGGGTCAATAATTCTATAATTTGGCATTTTCTCACCTCCTACTACATCTATATGAATAGCCTGTACCTACTGATTATGTTTTTAGAGAAAGATTAATAATTTTGTTATGCTTTGTTCATAAAAAGTTAATAATTCGTTTCCAATTCCTTAAGCTCCATGACTTAATATAGAAGTATAAGAAAATAAAGGATGGTGATGAAGCTTGAATAAAGACCCTAAAAATATATTAGGAAGAATATCGGAATTTTTTATTGGAAACTTTAGAGTTGTTTATTTGATCATCATGGCAATATTTTTATTAGGATTCAATGCCTATCATACGTTGCCAAGGGAAGAAATGCCAGAGATTACAATGCCTTTTGCTATGGTTACTACAACCTATACGGGGGCAGCACCACAGGAAATGGAAAGCCTGATTACAGACAAAATAGAAAAGAAATTGAAGGATGTGGATGATATTAAATCCATTACGTCTACCTCAAGTAATGGGATTTCAAGTATTGTTGTTGAATTTGAAATTGGAACAGATATAGATGATAAAGTAAATGATATGAGAAATACCCTATCAGAAATTGAAAATGATTTACCAGCAGATAGTAATACCCCCATTATAAAAGGATTTAGTACGAGTGATAAACCCATTATGACATTAAATATTAGTGGAGATTACGATCTAACAGTATTAAAGGATATGGCAGAAGATATTCAAGATGAGATAGAGAAGATAGAAGGCATTAGTGAAGTCAATCGAGTAGGGGGAACTGACCGAGAAATCAGCATATATGTAGATTCTTCAAAGCTTGCTACATACAATATTACCATTGACCAAATTAGAAATGCTATTGTAAATGCCAATACAGTTATTCCTGGAGGAGACCTTGAACTGGATGATATGCAATTTAATATTAGAACTATGGGAGAATTTACAAAGATTGAAGAAATTGAAAATACAATTGTAACACTACAAGATGGAATGCCTATTTATTTAAAAAATATAGCTAACGTAAAGGATCACTATGAAGAAATGACATCTTATTCTGAAAGATATGAAAAAGGTGTTTCTAAGGACAAAACCTTTACCCGTACTATTTCACTATCTATTACAAGGGAAAATAATGCAGATATTGTAGGACTTAGTAATGAAATAAAAACATCGTTAAAAAACGGAAAAGGTGTTTTATATCCAGAGGATGTAGAAGTTGCTATTAGTGGAGATGTAGCAGTAGAAGTAGATGAAAAGTTAAGTGATGTAACGGGGAATGCCATATCAGGACTTTTAGTAGTAATCCTTGTTCTATTCTTGTTTATAGGATTTAGAGAATCACTTATTGTAGCCTTTGTTATCCCATTAACATTATTAACAAGCTTTGTACTACTACAAAGAAGTGGTATGACCTTTAATACTATGTCTATGCTGGCACTCATTTTAGCATTAGGAATGCTTGTAGATAATGCTATTGTCATTATGGAAAATATAGATAGAATTCGAGATGAGGGGCTAGATGTATTAAGTGCTTCAAAAGTAGCTACCAACCAAGTAGCACCTGCTGTATTTGCATCAACCCTTACGACTATGGCAGCCTTTTATCCTATGGCTTTAACATCAGGAATTATGGGAGAGTTTTTAAAAACTATTCCAATTACAGTTATATTTGCTATTGGTACATCCTTTGTAGTATCTATAATTGTTACCCCTGTTTTATGTTCAAGATTTTTAAGTACGCATAAGCAAAAAAATAAAGAACATAAAAGTAAATTTGAATTTTATAGGAAAATCATATCTGTTGTATTTGTATTTGTTCTTTCCTTATTTGCATTTTTAGAGGATGGGCAAATTGGGATTATGTCATGGATTTGTGCCTTTGGTTTTTCAATAGCCATGTATATAAAACAATTTAAAGCTTCTGATCAAGATCATGGAGAATCAAAAATTATTAATAAATATACAAATACTATGAACAAAATATTAAGAAGCAAAATGAAAAGAATGGGGATTATTTTACTAGGGATTATTTTATTCTTTGTAACCTTATCTAGTATTCCTTTAGCAATCTTAAAAATTGAATTATTTCCAACAACAGATAGTACTAGCTTTACTATTGATGTAGCATTGCCATCAGGATACTTGTTAGAGGATACAGGAGAAATTGTTACAAAGATTGAAGAAATATTACTTGAATACCCAGAAATAGACACGATTGTAAGTAAGGTGGGAAGTGAAGGAACAGGAGGATTTCGTAGTGGTGGTGGGAGCACCATCAATAAAGCAGAGATTTCTATAGATTTAGTAGATGCAAAGGAAAGAGAAAGAAGTAGTAATGAGATTGTTGGGTGTGTAAGAAAAGATTTAAAAAGGGTTGCAGGAGCTGAAATTACTATTGGGGAAGAAAAAATGGGGCCTTCTTCTGGAAAACCTATTAGTATTCAGTTAAAGGGAGAAAACTTAGAAAGTCTAACAAAGGTAGCTAATGATTTTGAAGCCATTCTAAAAGAATTAGATGGAACAACGGAAATCAGTAATTCTACAGGGGATGGACCTTTAGAGCTTCAAGTTTATATAGATAAGCAAAAGGCGAGTCTTTTAGGATTAGATGTGAAAAGTATTTCTTCTGACATAAGAAAAGCCATTCAAGGTACAAAGATTTCTAGCTTTAAGGAAAATCAAGATGAGATTGATATTGTCGTAAGAACTAATGAAAATCAGATTAAAACCATTAGTGATTTTGAAAAAATATATTTTACATCCAATAAGGGAGAGAAGATTTCCTTTTCTCAGGTAGCTTCTCTTGTTGAAGCAAAAGGCTTTACTGAAATTAAGCATGAGGAATTAAAAAGGATCGTAAAAGTAGAGGCCAATATGACAACAGGTGCGAATTCAACAGAAATCGTGAGAGCATTCCAAGGAAAAATAAAGGATGATCCTTTGCCAAAGGATGTAGAAGTTTCTTTCGGAGGAGAAAGAAAAGATATACAAGAATCTTTCACAGATATGTTTATGAATATGGGCATTGCCATATTGTTAGTATTTATCATATTAGCTGTTCAGTTTAATTCATTATCTCAACCCTTAGTGATCCTATTCTCAGTACCATTAGCTACTGTAGGGGCAATTGTAGGGTTAATCATTACAAAAAATAGCTTTGGATTATTTTCTTTTATGGGAATAGTTTCATTAGTAGGAATCGCTGTAAATGATGCCATTGTTCTAGTAGATTACACCAATTATTTAAGAACACAGGGATATGAATTAATAGAAGCTATAAAGGAAGCAGGAAAAACTAGATTTGCACCTGTTTTCGCAACTTCTATTACGACGATCGGAGGAATACTTCCTTTAGCTTTAAAAGAACCAGATTATGCACAATTAGGGTTTGCATTGATCTTTGGGCTCGTTGCATCTACTGTGCTGACCCTTATATTTATTCCAATATTATATTCTGTTGTAGAAGAATACAAAGTAAAAATAAGAAAAAAGATTCCAATCTTTGTAGACCGTAGATCTTAGGAAGGGGCGAAAAAAATGAGAATGAAAAAAATATGGATGCTAGGTTTTCTTTTAACGACACTTTTATTATCTGGGTGTGCCAAATCAGAAGCAGAAGGAAAAGAAATAGAAAAAGAACAGATTGCTGTAGAGGTCTCCAAGGTTGAAGCAAAAAATATTACAAAAGATTATCATGCAGCAGGAAAAATTTACGCTAGTGAAGAAGTTAAGGTATCAAGTAAAAAAAATGGAAAGGTAAAAAGTATTCATTTTGATGTGGGGGATTTTGTAAAAAAGGGAGATGTTTTATATACTTTAGATAATGAAGATTTAATAACAGATGTTGAACTTAAAAAAAGTCAATATAAAAAAGCTTTAGAAAATGCTAAAATAAATTATGATGATGCTTCAAATGATTTTAATAATACAAAAGCATTATATGAATCAGGTGTTTTATCAAAAAATGATTATGACAATGTAGAGAAAGCTTATATACAAAATAAATTAAATTATCAACAAGCACAAAGGGATTATGATTCCAACACGAAGACATTAGATGCTTCTATTAGGGATACAATGATCAAAAGCCCTATTAGTGGAGTTGTAGCACAGAGGAATATAGAAGTGGAAGAAAGTACTACGAATGCTGATTTTGTCATCGTAAAAACAGATAAAGTAGTAGTAAAGGCAAGTGTCTCAGAGGATGTTATCAATAAGATGAATATAGGAGATGAAGTAAGGGGAAGGATTCAAGAAGAGGATTATATAGGGAAAATAACGATGATTAGCCCTGTAGGGGTGAATAATGGAAATACCTATCCTGTTGAAGTCCAAATCGAGAATAAAGAAGGACTTCTAAAGCCAGGCATGTTTGCGGAGGTAAATTTTGAAGTTGAAAAAAAGGAAAATCAAATTGTAGTCCCTAAAAAATCAATATTATCTATTGGAAATGAAAATTATGTATATATCGTTGAAGAAAATAAACCGAAAAAGATCGTTGTAGAGAAAAATATAACAAAAGATGGCTTTGTTCAAGTGGTAGGAGAGTTGAAGGTTGGAGACTTGTTGATTGTAAAAGGACAGGATTATATAGATGAAAAAAGCTTGATTCAAATTGTCAATAAGGTAGCTGTAGAGCAATAAGTTGAAAAGTGAAATCATCATAAATTTAAAACATTGAATAAAATAAGGGGAGAAATTTTTCTTCCCTAAATTTGGAGGTTTTTATGTCTATAAAATTTAGACTATTACTTTCTTATGCAGGG
This sequence comes from Marinisporobacter sp., assembly GCA_025210395.1. Taxonomy (GTDB): domain Bacteria; phylum Bacillota; class Clostridia; order Peptostreptococcales; family Thermotaleaceae; genus Crassaminicella. Next base: position 7,100 of record JAOARV010000018.1, on the reverse strand, counting down.
ATGATTATTATTCCTATTATCATTATCCTTTTATTGAATTCTATGTTTATTATTTTTGGAGATAATGAACAGGAAGATATGGAAATTATTTTCAATCCCATGAGAATTGTAGGAAAATATATTGTAAAGCAGACGGAAATCAATAGAGCATTAAATATAGAAATACTTAATAATAAGGAGAAATTAATAGATCCTACATATACAAAAAAATATGATGAAAAATTAGAAAAATATTATGCAGGGATTATTGTGCGGAAAAATAATAAAATCATACATGTTTCACAAATTTTAAGAAATGATGCACTTATAGCTACATTACCAGACTTTAATGAACCCTTTGAAATAAAAGAATTTTATAAAAGTCATAGAGATGGATATATATTGAATATGCAAAATGATTTTTATCTAGAGGACGGGTCTGAAATTTCTTTATTTGTGGGTACAGATATTAAACAAACAAAAAAAGAATTTGATGAAGCTAGGAATAGAATGACTCTTATTGTGATTAGCATACTGATTCTAACTACTTTTACTTTAACATTTTTTATCTATAAGGGGATTCATAAATCTATCAAAAAATTAGAATATGCTGCGAATGAAATGAAAAAAGGAAATTTAGATTATGAGATTAAAAAGCATCTAAACGATGAAATGGGAGATTTGAGTTTTATTCTTGAAGAAATGAGAGTTAGATTAAAGGATTCTCTAGAAGTTCAGAGAAAATATGAAGAGAATAGAAAAAATTTGATTTCAAATATATCCCATGACTTAAAGACACCTATTATGTCTATAAAAGGATATATAGAAGGAATTAAAGATGGTATTGCGGATACGCCAGAAAAAATGGACAAGTATATCAATACTATTTATGAAAAATCAAGACATATGGAAGGTTTGATTGATGAATTGTTCCTTTTTTCAAAGCTGGATTTACAGAAAGTATCCTTTGATTTTCAACATATGGACCTTATAGAATTTTTAAAATATAGTGTGGAGGATTTGAGCTTTGATTTAGAAAAAATAGAGGGGAAAATAAATTTAACTTATGAAGAAGAAAAAATTTTTGTAAAAGCAGATTTACAAAAGCTAAAGCGTGTAGTACTGAATATTGTAGGGAATTCGGTGAAATATAAAGGGGATTTTCCTCTTACAATAGATATTTTTGTAAAAAAAGAAGGGGTAAGGATTATTGTTGAAATCAAAGACAATGGAAAAGGGATCTCAAAGGAACATATTCCTTATATTTTTGATCGTTTTTATCGAGGGGATTCATCAAGAAATACTTCTGTAGGAGGCAGTGGATTAGGTCTTGCTATATGTAAGCAGATTATAGAAAAACATGGTGGGAATATGTGGGTAGAAAGTATAAAAAATAAGGGAACAAGTATATTTTTCTCATTAAAGAGCTTTAAAGGGGGGAGTCAAAAATGAAAAAAATATTGATTGTTGAAGATGATATTAGTATTGCAGAGCTTGAACGGGATTATCTTGAGATTAATGGGTTTACTGTAGAAATTGAAAATACAGGCTTGAAGGGAATGAATCGGGCGAGAAGTGAAAATTTCAATTTGATTATACTGGATTTGATGCTTCCTGAAATAGATGGGTTTCAAATATGTAAGGAATTAAGAGAAACTTTAGATATTCCAATACTGATGGTTTCAGCTAAGGGCGAGGGAATTGATAAAATTAGAGGATTAGGTCTTGGAGCAGATGATTATATTACAAAGCCCTTTAGCCCCAATGAATTGGTAGCTCGGGTAAAGGCTCACCTAAAAAGATACGAAAGATTAACTAGTAAGGAGCAAAAGAAAAATGAAATCGTAGAAATCAATGGTCTTTCTATAGACCCTTATTCAAGAAGAATCCATGTAAATAATAAAGAAATCAATCTTGCTTCAAAGGAATTTGATGTATTATGGCTACTTGCAAGTAATCCGAATCGTGTTTTTAATAAAGAAGAAATTTTTGAAAGAGTATGGGGTCTAGACTCTCTAGGAGATGTATCTACTGTAACGGTTCATATAAGAAGAATTCGAGAAAAAATCGAATATGATTCATCTCAGCCAAGATATATTGAAACCCTATGGGGTGTAGGATATAGATTTAAGATATAAAAAGTGGGCAAGGACTTAATCCTGCCCATTATAATTTTAACCAATGCCACCGTAAATGATTCCTAGAATCAGAACAGCACCTGCTACAAAGACAAAAACATATTTTGCAAAAAAGCCCCACCATTTGCCGAAGGGTTTTGAAGCACCTCTATTGACTTCAGCCATTGCACGTTCTATCCCATAAATCCAGAAAAAGGCTATGGCTGCTAGAAGGGCACTAAGAGGTAATAAGTAGATGCTAATAAAATCTGCAAACTTTCCAAATAAATTCATATTTAGATCAAGTGGGATACCAAAAATAATGGCAATACATGCAGCAGTTAGGACACCTTTTTTTCTACTAAACCCAAGGCGATCCATAAAGGCTTCTACGATTACCTCCATCAAAACTACCTCTGTAGAAATAGCAGCAAATATAATACATAAGAAAAATGCAGTACCAAAGAAGTATCCTCCGCTCATTTTTGTGAAAATATGAGGCATGGTAATAAAAAGCAAAGGAGGACCAGCGGATACATTTAAATTGAATGCGAAGGCTGCTGGAATGATGATAAATGCTGCTAAAAAGGCTGCTGATGTATCAAAAAAAGCAGTTTGTATAGCAGAAGAAGGAATATCCTCATCTTTTTTTAGATAACTTCCTAGTACTAGCATAGCTCCGCCACCTAAAGATACAGTAAAAAATGCTTGTCCTAATGCCATAATCCAGGTAATTGGTTTTAATAAATAAGACCAATCTGGTAATAGTAAATATTTCACACCTTCAATAGATCCGTTAAGAGATAAGGAACGAACTACAAGTATGATGAAAATAATAAATAATGAGGGCATCATGATTTTATTTACTTTTTCAATCCCTTGCTTGATGCCAAATATAACAATCGTTAATGTGATAAGGATAGCAAGGATATTCCAAGATATACTCTCAGGATGTCCTGCAAAATTACCAAAAGTAGCATCTATATTTATATGATTGAATGAACCTGACACAGCTAAAGTAAAATATTTTAATACCCATCCTACTACAACAGAATAAAATGTAAAGATCCCTCCTATTGCCATTACAGGGATGCTTCCTACTATGCTACCAAATGGAAGATTTTTTTCTTTAAAAACCTTCTCAAAGGCACCGATAGGACCTCTTTGTTGAGATCGACCAAATGCAAATTCTCCCATAAGTCCAGAGGTTCCTAGTAAGAAAACAAATACTAAGTAAGGAATAAGAAAGGCAGCACCTCCAAATTGCCCTAATCGCCAAGGAAACATCCAGATATTTCCTAGACCGATGGCAGAACCAATACAAGCTAAAATAAATCCAAGCCTACTCGTCCAAGTTTCTCTTTCTACTAAATTTTTTGTTGTCATGATCTTCACCGTCCTTTTAAAAAATAAAAAATTTCCATGTAGCTAATGGCATATGCTCATTTCGCAAGTTTCATTACAAAACCACTTTTTTGTAATGAAACTTACTCAAAGTGGTTAAACATTTGATTTTTCAATCATAAGTTACCCACAGATTTTAAATCTTATAATTTCCTAAAAAACAAAAAACTTTCCATAGGAAAGTTTCAGGTATACAAAAGTAAGCCCTTATATAGGGATTAACTATATTCTACCTATTCTACCTGCCCTACCTATTTACTCCAAATAATCATATAAAGAACCTACAAAACTACAAAATACCCTACTAAGAATAAAACCTTTTTCATTATAGAAAAAATAGATACAACTGTCAACTACATTTGTGGATAGCGTTCTTATTTTTTTTGAAAATCACTAGTGGATCTACAGCTTTGAAAATTGATAAAATTTCTTAAATATAAAAATGATAGATGGTTAAACTATGAAATAAAAGATAAATTTAACAATAATCATACAATTTATATGTAGAATTTAATAAAATTAACACGAATTTAACAAAAAAAGATAAAAAATAAGGTATGATAGTAAGGGTTAATAAATGATACAAGATTAATTTGGGAGGGCAGGTATTATATGAAAATCTTTTTTGAATTACTTGGAGGACTAGGTTTATTTCTTTATGGTATGACCATTATGGGAGATGGATTAGAGAAGTCTGCTGGGGACAAGATGAAGAGAATTATTGAGGTACTTACAAACAATAGGATTATGGCAGTATTTGTAGGTGCTTTAGTAACGATGATCATTCAAAGTAGTAGTGCCACTACCGTAATGGTTGTAGGATTTGTAAATGCAGGAATTATGAATTTGGTACAAGCTACAGGCGTGATCATGGGAGCGAATATAGGTACAACTATAACAGCTCAGATCGCATCTTTAAAGCTTACAGCTATTGCACCAATTGTAGTAGGAATAAGTGTTGGGGTATGGCTCTTTACAAGCAATAAAAAAGTAAAGAATATAGCAGAGATTTTTATAGGCTTTGGAATATTGTTTATCGGTATGGATTTTATGAAGCATGCCGTAAAGCCTTTGAGAGAATATGAAGGCTTTAAAACTATGCTTCTTAGCTTTGGAAAAGGGACTTTTACAGATTCATTAATGGCAATTTTTACAGGATTTTTCATTACAGCAGTTGTACAAAGTAGTAGTGCTACTACAGGAATCTTAATTGCATTAGCCAGTGAAGGGTTACTTCCTATTGAAGCATCTTTACCAATCATCTTTGGTACAAATATAGGAACTTGTGTTACGGCAATGCTATCCAGTATTGGTGCAAATAGAACAGCAAAGAGAGCTGCATTTGTCCATTTTATGTTTAATATACTAGGAACCGTTGTATTTATGATATTCTTTAAAGATATTATTATTGATATTGTTCAAAAAATTACATCAGACCCAGCAAGACAGCTAGCAAATGCCCATACATTATTTAATATTTCAAATACATTATTATTATTACCTTTTGCAGGAATGCTTGTAAAATTAGCGAATAAAGTACTTCCTATGAAAGATTTTGAGAGGACAGACCAAAGAGGAATAAAGTATCTTGATGAGAGGATGTTAGAAACTCCGTCTGTAGCTATTATCCAGGTAATTAAAGAAACATTAAATATGGGGAAATTGGCTTTAGAAAGCTATGAAAAATCAATGGAAGCCTTTTTAGAAAATAGTGAAAAAATAGCAAATGAAACCTTCAAAATAGAAAAAATAATCAATAGCATGGAAAGAGAGATTGGTGAATATTTAGTAAAGCTTTCAAACACAAATCTTTCTGAGAAACAGCATGAGATTGTAAATGGATTATTTCATACTATTAATGATATTGAAAGAGTTGGAGATCATGCAGACAATTTAGCAGAGCTTGCCATTTATCGAGTAGATAATAAATTAAACTTTAGTGAACAAGCTACAGAAGAATTAAAGTCTATGCATGAGCGTGTAGTAAAATCTTATAATCAAGCAATATATGCTTTAAAAACAGGAGACTTAAATATGGCTAGAAAAATTCTTGAAAGAGAAGGAGAAATTGACCATATGGAAAAATCTCTTAGAGTTAGCCATATTGAAAGATTGAATAAACAGCTCTGTGCACCAAAATCAGGAATTGTATTCTTAGATATTATCAGTAATTTAGAAAGAATAGCAGACCATGCATCTAATATAGCTTTAGCAGTAATGAGTGCGACAGAAAAATAATGTGAAAAAGAGGATGAGTAGATCATTCTCTTTTTTTATAAAAAGGTGGAACTTTTTATAAAAAGCTGCGTCTAAAAAATATAAAAAGAAAAAGCAGAGGAGCGATTTATAATGAAATTTAAAAAAATAATAGGGATAACACTAATAGGAGTGACTTTAGTATCGAGTATGGCTTTTGTATTTGCACAAGATCAACCTAAAAAAGTAGCAGGTGAACCTAGTGCTACCTTGATTATGCCGCAAGACTCATTTGGAGGACTTCATAGGAATGTTGTAATCAATGATAAGGGACTGAATCCAGAGGATACAAAAGTTTATATAAAAGAAGATGGCGTTACCATGATTCCCCTGAAATTAATTTCAGAAGCCTTGGGATATGAAGTGAAATGGAATAATGAAAAGAAAGTGATTGAGCTTACAAAAGGATCTCAATGGATTATGGTGAAAGGAGAAGCAGATGAATATACTTTTGGAAAGATGGCTCCAGTTTCTCTTGGAACGATACCAGAAATTAAAGATGGAAGAACTTATGTACCATTAAATTTTATAACAGACTTATTAAGATTAGAAGTGGTGAGGGATGAAACAGGGACGATACATATTAATAGCAAAAAGAGTCAGGTGGAAAAATCATTATTATATACAGATGGAAAAATTACTGAGATCCAAAAAACAGATGGAAATACGAGAATTCTTGTGGAAGGAATAACAAAAGGTGAAGGGTATGCTTCTATCATTTTAAATATAAATGAAGAAACGACAATACAAGACCCTATAGAGGGCAAAGAAATTTTAGTAGAGAATTTGAAAAAGGGAGATCAGATCAGAGCATTTTATGGTCCAGCAGTAACAAGAAGCTTACCCCCTATTGGAAATGCTGAAAAAATTGAATGGATAAATCATGTAGCTATATTAGATGGAGAGATTACTAATATTCAAAGGGATGATAAAAATACTAGCGTGCTTGTTGGAAGTATGACAGATGGGGTTATGTTAATTATTGATGATGAAACAAAAATAGTTACAAAAGATCATAAAGAATTATCTATAAAGGATTTAAAAAAGGGAATGAAAATTACAGCTTATCATGAGTTAGCTATGACTATGAGTATTCCAGGTATGACTGGGGCAAAAAAGATTATTATAAAGGAATAGTGATTTTGATAGATAGAAAAGAGTATGGCTTAGGTCATATTCTTTTTTGTTTTGAAGATATTATTAAATAGAAGTAAGTTGATAATAGATAAACTAAGGATCTTCAAAAATTTGAAATTTATATATAGATAAACAATATTGAGATTGAAAATTACTTATAATAACTTCTAGCATTAACAAGAGATTGAGTTTCTTTAGTGTGGGAAT
>JAOARV010000017.1 GCA_025210395.1 Marinisporobacter sp. | reverse complement strand
TAGAACATCTATTCAAGAAATAAAGGATTTCATCGTAGATTATTTTAATTATGCAAATTCCCACACTAAAGAAACTCAATCTCTTGTTAATGCTAGAAGTTATTATAAGTAATTTTTAATCTCAATATTGTTTATCTATATTTAAATTTAAATCTATATTTTTAGTGACATTTGTTTTATAAAGGATGGGATAAAATGAAAGAAATACTCCCCGTTATATTTGCTATTTTAGCAGGTATTTTTACCACTTTAGAAGCAAGTATTAATGCTAAATTAGGAAGAATTGTTTCTCCTAAAATTGCGACGCTACATAGTTTAGTTACAGGTGTTATTATTATTCTAATTGGAAATCTGTTAAAAGGTAGCTTACACCAATACACAAAAGTCATTCATGTAAGACCCCAATTACTTATTGGTGGTATTTTTGGTACTTTCATTATTTACTTTGTGACAAGGACAATTCCTAAACTAGGTGTAGCAAACACGCTTACCATCATTGTTGCTTCTCAAATCATAAGCGGTTTATTAATTGATGTTTTCATCACCAAACAACAAGAATTAGACTGGTTTAAGTTAATTGGAATTATTCTTTTACTTTGTGGTACTTATTTTATTATGAAGAAATAGATGATTATGCATCTAATTTAATCAATAGTCACAACGCACAAATATATATTTATCCTACTTAAGCAGGAATGGGTCTTTAATGTCCTTTCCTGCTGGCTTTAACATTTTTTGTTCTGTGCTAAAAATAACGTTGATCTTGTTCATATATTTTATATTATCACTAACGAGAAAACCATCTACTTATAATAATTGCCCATTTGTCTCCCTGTACAACATAAGGAGCTAAGCAATCGACTAATTCATCATCACACGCCTTACAAAAATATCCTTTTTCACCATAACAATTGTCATGTTTCTTACAGCATGCATCAACAGGGCTTATAGGCGCCCCTGGTCCACTACATCCTGGTCCACACCAATTACCATAAATACAAGGAATTCCTTCTTTGTTAACCCCTTCCTTCTTCCTATAAATTTTCTCTGCTTCTTCAAGTTTTTTTAATTCTTGTTTAAATTTTTCATCATACTCCTTTGAAACAATTTCTTGAATATGATTATTTGATAAATTGTAGCCTTTCATGATTTTTTTTCCATTCTCCTCTTCTATCAAGCTTCCAAAGACATAATAATCCTGTTTATTTTTAACTAATACGATTTTTACCTGCTCCTCCTTTACCCCTACAACCATAAAGGATATATCTAAATCTTTTATTTTAATTTTTTCTGCTTTTATTACTGTATATTTTTTTGACTTAATTTTATTTTGCTTCCTCAATCTATTCAGAAATATTTTAATACATTTATTATATTCTATATATCTCATTAAATATTTTAATTCCTTCATTTGTAATTTTATGGTTTGATTTGTCATATTTTATTCATTCCTCTCTTCGCCAAATTTAATATTTTTCAAGTATTCTTTTACAATAATTATATGCTCCATAATCATGAAATGGTTCTTTATCCTCCACTATACACCTTACACGCCCTCATAAAATGCATGTTTAAAACCCGAAACTTTCTTTTCACTTTTTTCTTTTATTTCCATTTTTATTCTTTTCTTGAAATTACAATGTATTGCCCAAACATAAAACCATATTTAAAATTCAGAATATATAGTCTTTTGCAATTTTTCTATTGACTTTTTCTCATTTTTTAGCTATACTTAACCCTAAAATCAGAATTTTGTCGGATTTTTTCCATAATTTCCACAAGATTATTCTTTTACACATTAACAATATTTCATTAAATAAAAAGATTATTAGTTATAGGAGGTCTTTATAATGAATGAAATGGATCTTTTCCCCCAAAAGCAAGGTCTTTATGACCCGTCATTTGAAAAAGGTAGCTGTGGTGTAGGTTTTATTGCCGATATTACAGGTAAAAAATCAAATACAATCATTAGAAATGGTCTACAAATTTTAAAAAATATGTCCCATAGAGGTGCTACTGGTGCCGACCCGGAAACAGGAGATGGTGCAGGAATTTCTATTCAAATTCCTCATGACTTTTTTGCTTCTGAGTTAGAAAAAATAAATAGCCTTCTTCCTAAAGAAGGTGATTATGCAGTAGGTATGATCTTTTTACCCATGGAGCCTAATGCACGCTATTATTGTGAAGGTGTTTTTGAAAGAATTCTTCGTCAAGAAGGTCAAAAGCTTATCGGCTGGAGAAATGTTCCCCTTAATGACAAGGCTTGTGGTGTATCTGCACAAGGAACAAGACCTGTTGTACAGCAAGTTTTTATTCATAGGAATGGTCAAGACCCTAATGTTTTTGAAAGAAAACTCTACGTTGTAAGAAAAAGAGTTGAAAAAATAATTAGTGATGCAGCAAAGCCTTATACAGAAGCATTTTATGTATGTAGTTTATCTTCGCGAACAATTGTATACAAAGGACAATTTTTAGCTCATCAAATAGAAGATTTTTATCCTGAGCTTAAGAATCCTCAATTAAAAAGTGCCCTCGCTACTGTGCATCAAAGATATAGTACAAATACTTTTCCATCATGGAGATTGGCCCATCCTTATCGTTATATCTCTCATAATGGTGAAATTAATACCATTAGAGGAAATATTAAATGGATGCATGCAAGAGAAAGTGTACTCACCTCTAAATTATTTGGTGATGACTTTGAAAAAGTACTTCCTATTGTGCAACCAAACGGCAGTGATTCTTGTAATCTAGATAATGTTTTTGAACTGCTTGTATTAAATGGTTATTCTATGCCTCATGCCATAAAAATGCTTATGCCTGAAGCTTGGAGATATTACAAAAATATGCCTGAGAATCTTAGATCCTTTTACGAATACCATGAAGGCTTAATCGAGCCTTGGGATGGACCTGCAACTATTGTATTTACTGATGGTATTCAAGTAGGCGCTAGTCTTGATCGAAATGGTCTTAGACCTGCAAGATATATGGTTACAAAGAACAATATGGTGATCCTTGCTTCTGAATCAGGAGTCCTTAAAATAGATGAAAAAAATATTCTTCAAAAAGGAAAATTAGGTCCAGGACAAATTTTTGTTGTAGATACAAAGGAAAATAAAATTTTAGAAGATGAAGAAATTAAAGAAACCCTTTCAAATGAAAAGGGCTATGCAAAATGGATTGAAGAAAACGAGATTGATTTAAATACGATCCAATTAAATAAGGATTTATCCAAAATGGATCAAGACACCCTTGTAGAAAAACAAAAAGTCTTTGGCTTTACAGAAGAGGAATTAAAAAGAGTTATTGCACCTATGGCACAAAAGAGCAAAGAAGCCATTGCCTCCATGGGAAATGATGCTCCCCTAGCGATTCTTTCTGACAAGCCTGTCCTGCTATTTAATTATTTCAGACAGCTTTTTGCACAAGTAACCAATCCACCTATTGATCCAATTCGTGAGAAAAAGGTTATGTCTCTCAACCAATACATCGGTCGTTCAGGAAATATATTAAAAAAGATTAACGAAAAGAAACCAAATAAATTTATAGAACTTGAACAACCTATTCTTTATGCTGAAAAAATAGAAAAGATAAAAAATATCAATATAGATACTTTAAGAAGTATCACCATTCCAATTACCTTTGAAGCTGATCAATATGAAAAAGGATTAAAGGATGCCCTTGACTCTTTGATCAAGAGAGTTGAAGAAAGCATTTCACAAGGCTATCGTATTATCATTTTAAGTGATCAAAATGTTAATCGCTATCGTGCTCCTATTCCAAGTCTTTTAGCAGTAAGTGCTGTTCATAATCATTTAATCGAAAATAAACTTAGAACAAAGGTTGATTTAATCATTGAAACTGGAGAAGCCCGTGACCCATTCCACATGGCACTCCTTCTAGGCTATGGTGCTACAGCAATCCACCCATACCTAGCCCTTGAATCCATCAATGATCTTGTTAAAAAACATCTTTATATAGAAAACATCAGTGTAAAAGAAGCAAGTATGAATTATGTAAGAGCTTTAGGCTATGGGATTCGAAAAATCACATCCAAAATGGGTATTTCAACTTTAAGAAGCTTTAATGGTTCCCAAATTTTTGAAGTTGTTGGTCTAGATGAGAAAATCATTCAGAAATATTTTACAGATACACCTTGTCGTCTATCTGGAATGAAAATGGATAGCCTAGCAAAGGAAACCTTAATGCGTCATCAAAAAGCATTTGAAATCAACAACAGTGCACAACAATTAGCAATAGGTGGTCAAATTCATTGGAGAAAAAATAATGAAACCCATATATTTAATCCAGATACCATCTCAAAGCTTCAGCAATCCTGTAGAACAAATGATTATGCTCTATTTAAAGAATATTCATCCCTTGTAAATGATCAATCAAAAAAATTAAAAACTATTCGAGGTCTTCTAGACTTTAAAGATGGTAATTCTATACCACTAGACGAAGTAGAATCTGTTGCATCTATTATCAAACGATTTGCAACAGGGGCCATGTCCTTCGGTTCCCTTGGGAAAGAGGTTCACGAGACACTAGCCATGGCTATGAACCGCATGGGTGGAAAAAGTAATTCAGGTGAGGGTGGCGAGGATGATCAGCGTTACATCAAAACTGAAAATGGTGATTATAAACGAAGTGCTATCAAACAAATTGCTGCTGCAAGATTTGGTGTTACGACCAATTACCTCATCAATGCAGATGAGCTTCAAATAAAAGTAGCCCAAGGTGCAAAGCCTGGTGAAGGAGGACATCTTCCTGGTAAAAAAGTAACAAAAGAAATCGCAAGAGTGCGTCATTCACTACCTGGCATCGATTTGATTTCTCCTCCACCACATCATGATATCTATTCTATAGAAGATTTAGAACAATTAATTTTTGATTTGAAAAATGTAAATCCAAAATCGCGTGTTAGTGTAAAGCTCGTTTCTGAATCAGGTGTAGGTACTGTAGCAGCAGGAGTTGCAAAGGGTAGTGCAGATATGGTTTTAATCAGTGGACATGACGGTGGTACAGGTGCATCTCCTCTTTCATCTATAAAAACAGCTGGAATGCCTTGGGAGCTTGGTCTTGCTGAAACACAACAAACATTGCTTCTTAATAATCTTAGAAGTAGAATTTCAGTACAAGTTGATGGACAAATGAGAACAGGACGTGATATAGTCATGGGTGCCCTTCTTGGTGCAGAGGAATTTGGTTTTGCAACAGCACCTCTCGTAGTATGTGGATGTATTATGATGCGTCAATGTCATAATAATACTTGCCCTGTAGGAGTTGCTACTCAAGATCCAGAGCTTAGAAAATATTTCCAAGGAAAACCTGAGCATGTGATCAATTTCTTCCATTTCATTGCCATGGAAGTTCGTGAAATTATGAGCCAGCTAGGTTTTAGAACAATGGATGAAATGGTTGGAAGAGTAGATGTCCTTCGTGTAAATGAAGCTAATAAACACTGGAAAACAAAAGATCTTGATTTAAATGCTATTTTATACCGTCCAGAGTTACCAGCACGTTTTGGACAAAGAAAAACAGAAAATCAAGCAGACCCAACAGTAAATGTTCTGGATAGAAAACTTATTGAAATAACAAAGCCTGCTTTAGAAAAGGGTGAACAGGTAAAAGAAGCTTTTCCTATTCAAAATACAGATCGTACAGTTGGTGCTATGCTTTCTGGACAAATCACAAAGCTTTATGGTAAAGAAGGACTTCCAGAAGATACTATTGCCCTGACCTTTGTAGGAACATCTGGTCAAAGCTTTGGTGCCTTTGCTGTAAATGGACTTACATTACGTCTTTATGGTGACAGCAATGATTACCTAGGAAAAGGGTTATCTGGTGGTAAAATTATTGTAACACCAAATAAAGAAGCAACCCTTATTTCTACAGAAAATATTATTGCAGGAAACACCCTCCTATACGGAGCAACTTCTGGAGAAGCCTATATTAGCGGAAATGTAGGAGAACGATTTGCCGTTAGAAATAGTGGTGCTATTGCTGTTGTTGAAGGGGTAGGCGATCATGGTTGTGAATACATGACAGGCGGACGTGTTGTCATTCTTGGAAAAACTGGTCGAAATTTCGGTGCTGGTATGAGTGGTGGAATTGCCTATGTATTAGATGAAGAAAATAATTTTAGTACAAAATGTAACTTTGAACTAATAGAATTAGAACCTTTAAAATCAGCTGATTTTGTATTTGTTAAAAATCTTATTGAAAAGCATCTTAGCTATACAGGTAGTATAAAGGCAAAAGAAATCCTTAAAAATTGGGATCTATATAAAAATAAATTTGTACGAGCTATTAGTCCTCAATACAAAGAAATCATTGAAAATACGAAAGATACAGATAGTCAGGTGGTGAATTACAATGAATAATCAACCCGGATTTAAAATATATAATCGAAAAAACGCAAAAAAAATTCATGCTGATGAAAGAATTAAAAATCATAAAAGCTTCTATATTCCTCAAGCAGAGGAAGAAATAAAAAAACAAGCATCCCGCTGTATGGATTGTGGGATAGCATTTTGTAATAACGCTTGTCCCCTTGGAAATGTTTTACCCGATTTAAATTATTTAGTTTCTCGTAATCATTGGAAAAAAGCCTTTGATATTCTACAAAGCACCAATAATTTCCCCGAATTTACAGGAAGACTCTGTCCCGCTTTATGTGAGGCTTCCTGCTGTCTAGGAATTCATCAAGAACCTATGACCAATCGAGAAATCGAGCTAAGTATTATCGAAAAAGGTTTTGAAGAGGGCTGGGTAAAACCCCTCAATCCTGTAATAAGAACTGGACGCAAGGTTGCCATTGTAGGTTCTGGTCCTTCTGGCCTTGCAGTAGCTCAACAGCTTGCAAGAGCAGGTCATCATGTAACTGTATTTGAAAGAGCAGAAAATATAGGAGGAATCTTAGCTTTAGGTATTCCAGATTATAAGCTAGAAAAATGGGTCATTGATCGAAGAATCAAACAAATGGAAGAAGAAGGAGTTCACTTTATCACCCATACAAACGTAGGGATCGATCTCTCCGTTGAAGCCTTAACAGAAAAATATGATGCTATTTGCTTAGCAGGTGGATCAACCATTCCTCGAGATTTAGACGTAGAAGGAAGAGCTTTAGATGGAATTCATTTTGCAATGGATTATTTAACACAGCAAAACCTTGTTAATCAGGGAAAAGAAATTCCTAAAGAGCAGCGTATTGATGCTTGTGGAAAAAGTGTTGTCATCATCGGTGGCGGCGACACAGGTGCAGATTGCCTTGGTGTAGCACTCCGTCAAGGAGCAAAACAAGTTTTCCAATTAGAATTAATGCCTCAGCCACCTGAAAAAAGAACGGAGAAAATGCCATGGCCAGCTTGGCCCATGATTCTACGCACTAACACCTCTCATGAAGAGGGTGGTGAAAGACAATGGAGTATTGCAACAAAATACTTCTCTGGAGAAAATGGTAAGGTTCAAAAAATTCATTGTATCAAGTTAAAATGGACCCAAGACAATGATGGAAATCGAAAAATGGAAAAAATAGAAGGAAGCGAATTTACATTAGATGCAGAGCTTATTCTCTTTGCTATGGGATTCCTTCATCCAGAACAATCTAATCTTCTTGAAAAATTTGGTGTTGAAGTAGATGGGAAAAAAAATGTCAAAACAGATGAGCAGCATAGGACAAATATTCCAGGAATATTTGCTTGTGGAGATATGAGAACTGGTCAATCTCTTGTATGTAAAGCCATTCATGATGGTAGATCAGCAGCAAAAGCTATAGATCAATACCTAAAAAATCAATAAAATCATAAACAGAGCTGAGAAACTATTCTTAGCTCTGTTTTATCCTTCTCCTCTTTGGTACTCTATCACTTTTCTAATCCTATTCCATCGATTAGCAATTCCAAAGGCTACCTTTGTAGCTTTAGGATTGCTTAAATCACATAATTTAAAAAATCGCTTCTCTTGCCTTCTCATTAGCTCCTCTAAATCTATAATCATTGTGTAGCTTGCACCCCTTCACAATCATTTTTATTAGTATACCCCTACTACCTGTCCAACTTTCCTATTGTAGCCATCATTGATCCTAATTATTTTATGAGAATGAAAACATTGGACGTACCTAAAAATAATATGAAATTGATTATTTTTTTTTAAATTTGTACATACTAGATAAAAACTGTGTTAGGAGAAAACTATGAACAAAGAAGTTATTTCCGATAAACAAGGTTTATCCCTTTTGATTATATTTATAGTAGGAACTTCTACAATGGTAGTAGCAGGCTCAGAAGCGAAAAAAGATTTTTGGCTGGCTATTATTTTAGCTATGTGTATGGCATTCCCTATCCTACTTATATACGCTAGATTATGTAATATATTTCCACATAAAGATCTATTTGATCTCATCGAAATATGCTTTGGCAAGGTTTTTGGAAAAGGTTTATGCTTATTCTATACTTGGCATTTATTTCACGGTGTAACAATGGTATTGTTGAATTTTGGATTATTTGTGAATACAATTGCATTTAGTGATACCCCTAGAATAATACCTATGATTGGTATTTCTATTTTGTCTATTTGGGTTCTAAGGGAAGGCATTGAAGTAATGGGACGATGGACAGAATTCTTCATAATCATATTTGCAGTTTCTATCCTTATAGTCTTCTTATTACTTATTCCTAATATGAATATAACAAATATTCTGCCTTTTTTATCTAATGGAATGAAGCCAGTTATACAAGGAGCTTTTTCATCTTTTTCTTTTCCTTTTGGAGAAACAGTCCTATTTAATATGATTTTTTTTAATTTAAAAAATGAGAAATCCTCTTATAAAATTTATATGGGAGCTCTATGGATCGGAGGATGTGTATTATTACTTGTTTCTTTTATGGATCTTTTTGTTTTAGGAGAAAGTACAGTTTCAAATACCTACTTTCCTTCTTATGATGCTATTACAAGAATAAATATTGGAGATTTGTTGCAAAGATTAGAAATAATTATAGGAGGTATATATACATTCGGAGCATTTATGAAAATGAGTCTATATTTATATGCTACTTGCAGATGTGTTACAAAGGTTTTCGGATATAATCATTACCGCTTCGCTGTAACACCCATTTCTTTACTGATGATAAATTTATCTTATTTTTTACATGATAATATTATATATAATATGGAATGGAATTTAGAAATATGGGCTTATTATGCTTTTCCATTTCAGGTTATTTTTCCTATCCTCCTATGGATCACTGCTGAAATAAAGAAGAGACAATATACTATCAAAAATAGAATCTTTCACTAAAACACTTAGTTTGCGTTCAGCACAGGTGCATAAAAAAATTCACATTATGCTTCTTTCGCAAGTTTTATAATTTCCTAGCAAATAAAAAAGATATACTGTACGCATAATACAGTATATCTTTTTTATCTAATCCTCATCCCCTATCAATCTATATTTATTTTTAGGCCTACCCACATTTCCATATTCCAATTCTAAAACAACTTTTTGTTCTCTTTCCAAATGATCTAAGTATCTTCTAGCTGTAATTCTAGAAACACCTATTTCTTTTGCAACTTCTTGTGCTGTAAACGTTTTGTATTTCATTTTTTTAATAGCTTCTACTAATTTTTTATAGGTATGCTGACTAAACCCTTTATATTCATTTACATAATTTTCTTTTTGAGTATTTTTTTTACTATTTAGTGTGAATTTATCAATCATTTCTTGTTCAGCATTATCGATGTTTTTAAAATTACGCTTTCTAGCTTTATATTGATTCATAGCTTCTTCAAACCTTTCAAATTTAAAAGGCTTTATAATATAGTCTACTGCCCCATAGCGAAATGCTTCTTCAACGGTTTCTACATTTTTATCTGCTGTAATTAAAATCACATCACATTTTAAGTTTTCCTTCCGTATCCATTTTAAAAGCTCTATTCCTCTTCCTTGAGGAAAAAAAACATCCAATAGAATTAAATCTAGATTCTTCTTTAATATGATTTCTTTTGCCTTTTCTATAGAATTTACACTCTTATATAATGCATAACCTTCTACTTTTTTTAAGAATCTCTCATTAATATCTCTTACCATTGGATCATCTTCCACTATAAGAACATTCAACATATGGGATTCTCCTTTCCATAGGTATATATATATCCCAAACAACACCATTTTTCTCTATTATTTCAATGGTTCCTCCAGCACTATCTATAATTCTTTTTACAATACTAAGACCAATTCCTCGATTTCCATTTTTTGTTGTAATGCCTTTTTCAAAAATCTTATTCCTTATTGATTCATCTATCCCAAGTCCATTATCTTCAATCCATATTTTTAGTCCTTTATCATCACTATTTAATCTTACTCGTATAACCCCATTTTCAATTTTTACTAATTCATCAATAGCATTTTCAATGAGATTTCCAATAACTGAGCAAATTTCGTCTACCATGATACCTTTAGGGATATTATCTAAATTTGAATCAGGATCTATTTCTAAAGAAATTTTAGCTTCTGTAGCTTTATTATATTTTGCTAATAATATGGCTGCCACATGTGGATTTTTTATTTTGTAGTTTAAAATTTCTGAGATTTCCTGTCTTTGTTCTGAAATCAATTCAATATAATCTACTGCTTCATCATATGCCTCTAGTTGGATCAATCCTGAAATAGTATGCAACTTATTCATAAATTCATGATTTTGTGCTCTTAAAGCATAGGTCATTTTTTTTATCCCTGTTAACTCTTCGGCCATTTCCTTAACTTCTGTTAAGTCTTGAAAACTCGTCACTACACCAATTATTTCATCCTTGTGATTCCATAGCAAAGTGTGACTACACAATAAAAGTTTATTGGAACTAATTTTAACTTCTTCATTATAAACTGATTTCTTTGTTTTTAATACATCCATCATTTGATTCATATAAGAGGATTTAAACTTTGAAATATTTTTACCAACATCATCTTCTTTCAATCCTATAACATCCTGTGCTATTTTATTAAATAGCGTAATGTCTCCATTTTGATTAATGGCTAATATACCATTTTTCAAGCTCTGAAGAACATTTTCTCGCTGTCCTAATAATACTGCAATTTCCTTGGGTTCTAATCCAAATATGGTTCGCTTGATATTTAAAGATAATAAAGTAGCTCCTATCACTCCTATTAATAAACCAATAACTAATGTTAATTTAAAAATAAATATATGAGGTCTAATTTCATCGTATACTCTATCTGTCAAAAGCCCTACTACCACAGCACCTATCTGTTTTTCATTGTAGTAAACAGGTACAAATGCTCTAATAGCAGAAATCAAAACATTCTTATCTTCCGATACATACGCTTGTCCAGTTTTTAATACTTTTTCTTCTCCGCCACTAATATATTTTTTTCCCAATCCATGTTCAATTGGATAAGAATATTTTATTCCATCCATATCCATTACTATAATATATTGAAATCTAGTTCTTTTTCTAACTTTTTCTACAGTCTCCTGAATAATTGTATAATCTTTTGAATCTCCTAATGCTTCTTTTATACGATCCATTGAAGCAATAGTTACTGCTAAATCCATTGCATTGTTTCCCATTTGATTTTCTATAGTATTTTCTACTTGTTTAAAGGTTAAAACCCCTATGCCACCAATTACAATCACTAATATACCAATCATAAATAAAACAATTTTATGTTGTAATTTCAAAACCATACCACCTTCGTAAATGACCTAAAGAAATTATTATTGATCTACTATTGCTTTATCTAGTCCATCCTCTATAGCTTCTATGAGCCCTTTACTTGTAAATGAAGCCCCTGCAACTACATCTACTTCTGCACTATTACTCTCAATCACCATCTTGGGAATTTTATCATAAACAATTTTGCTTAACTCTGGCATTTCATATTCCTCAACAATTTTAATCTCTTTTATTTCATATTCATCTGTTGTTACTACTACGTTTATTTGCCCATGATGACCTTGTCCTGTCCCTTCATAGGACCCTTTTTTATAACATATATGTTTAGATTTCCCATCCATACACATACTCATTAATAAAATACTTGCAATCAAAAGAATTCCTTTTTTCAATTTCTACGCTCCCCTCATAGAAACACTCTTTTCTCAAAACATGGTATCTTATTATATCACTTTGATATTTTTTTGTCAGTCTATTCTTTCCAAGGGCATAAAATGTTTTCTAAGATATCAATCATTATAAAAATTGTCAATCCTAATAAACTTAAAATAATAATTCCTGAATACATACTTATATAATTAATACGCATCCAAGCATCCATAATAAAGTAACCCATCCCATATTCTGTCCCAAAGTTTTCTGTGAAAAATAAAACAGATATTGCCGTTCCTATTCCTAATCGAAGAGATGTTAAAATTGCTGGTAAAATTCCTGGCAAAATAATTTCTTTAATCATTTGAAATTGATTTGCTCCAAGAGAATACATGGGATAAAATACTTCCTTAGGTATGTTTTTCACTTCATCTCGTACATTGATGACTATAGGAAATAATATAATAAAAAAAATCATTGTGATCTTTGTAAACTCACCTAATCCAAATAAAAGCATAACAATAGGAAGTAATGCAATTTTAGGCACTGGATAGGTAAAATATAAAATAGGAGAAAAAAATAAATCTACTTTCTTAAAATATCCCGTAAATATGCCTAAAGGAACCCCTAGTGTTACTGCAAATAGAATACCTAGTACAATTCTTCTTAAGCTCCATAAAAGGTGAATCCCTAGCTTTTTATGAAAATTTTCAAAAATATTTATTGAAATATCCCATATAGGTGGGAATATAGGATTATGCACTAACATCCCTATCATTTGCCATAATCCAATAATTAAAATAAACATATATATATAATAAATTTCTCTATATTCGTTACCTTTCATAACATTGATCCCCTTTAAGCATTTTTCTAAGGGTTTTATTTAATTTTTCATATTGATGAATATCAAAACTAGATTTTGAAAATAGTGGATTATCTATAGTATTTATAACTCTTCCTGGTGAAGATGAAAAAACAACAATTTTTTCTCCTAAATAAATAGCTTCTCTTATATCATGAGTAACCAATATAGTAGTCACCTTGTACTCTTTCCAAACTTCTAAAAAGAGTTTTTGTACAGCTTCCCTTGTCATAGGGTCTAAAGCTGAAAAAGATTCATCCATTAAAAGTAAATTAGGCTTTAATAAAAAAGCTCTTGCTATAGAAACTCTTTGTTTTTGCCCACCACTTAAATGATTTGGATATCTTTTTTCTAATCCCTTTATATGGAGTTTATTGAGAAGTCTTTCATAAAATACTCCATCTATATGCTTTTTTCCATCTTTAATCTTGGTGGATAAAAAAATATTTTCTTCTACTGTCTTCCATTTTACTAATCCATAATTTTGAGGAATCAATCCTATTCTATTTTCTTTGGGATCTACTTTCTTCCCATCCATTAAAACATTTCCCTGGTAATCTTTAATAATTTCTGACAAAACTTTAACAAGGGTTGATTTTCCACAGCCAGAAGGACCAATCACTGCACATATTTCACCCTTTTTAATATTTAAATCAATCTCATCAATAGCTACTGTTTCCTTTCCCCCCTCCTTATAGTGAACCTTTAAATTTTTTATTTCTATCATATTTTCATCTAAATTCATTGGTTTTTCCCATTCCATTCATGATATAGCTGATTTTCTATATGCAAACTTCTAAGAATTCTTCCTACTGTGCTATTCACCATTTCATCTAATGTCTTTGGTCTATGATAAAAGGCTGGCATAGGTGGTAATATGGTAACATTTAAATTACTTAGAAAAAGCATATTCTTAAGATGTATAGAATTGAGCGGGGTCTCTCTTGGAACTAAAACCAAATTTCTCTTTTCCTTAATCATTACATCTGCAGCTCTTATCAATAAATTATCTGTAATACCATTGCTTAATTTAGAAAGGGTTCCCATAGAGCATGGAACGATTACCATACCGTCTGTTTTAAAAGAACCACTAGCTATAGATGAAAACATATCATTTCTATTACATAGAATGAGCTTTCCTCTCTGCTTACGAAGATGCTCTATCCATTTATTAAAATCCATATCTAGTTCATATTCCAAAACATCTTTCCCATTATCCGTAAGAACTAAATAAACTTCATTTTCTAATTTTAAAAGTTCCTCTACAACTCTTACACCATAAACACTTCCGCTAGCTCCTGTGATTCCTACAATATATTTTGCCAAAAAACTCACCTCTTCTTTACATAAATATGTCTAAAACAGTAAATAATAATATCAAAGGGCTGATTACTTGATTAAGGTGATAGGAAGCTATTTTCATTTTCTTTTCATTTGAAGGAGATACCATATAGTGCTCAATTCCTAATAAAACAGCACTAATAAAAATACCTAATAAATAAATCCAACTCATGTTCCGTACAAAATATAAACCCACTAATAATAAAATCATCATAAAATGAAAAGTCCTTGAAATAAATAAGGCTCCTTCTAGACCAAATGTTGCAGGTATAGAGAATAGATTGTTTTGTCTATCAAATTCAATATCTTGTGTACCATAAATAATATCAAAGCCTGCCACCCATAGCATAACTATTGCACCTAAAACAAATGGGGTTATGGCAAATTTTCCTGTTACTGCAAACCAAGCTCCTACAGGAGCCCCTGCACAAGCTATTCCTAATACAATATGACAAGCCCATGTAAATCTTTTTGTATAGGAATAAATAATAAAGAGAAAAAGTGCTAAAGGAGTTAATTGAAAACAAAGAGAATTTAATCTATATGCAGCAAAAATAAAAATAGAAAAACAAACCATCACCATTCCTAAAACCTCGTAACTATTCACAACACCTCTTGGCATATGTCGATTGGCTGTTCTTGGATTTTTTTTATCAATATCCTTATCAACCCATCGATTTAAAGCATTTGCTCCATTTCTGGCCCCTACTAAAGCCACTAAAATCCAAGAAATAGTCTCTATAGATGGCAATCCTTTGGCAGCCCAAATCATACCGATCATTGCAAAAGGCAAGGAGAACAATGTATGAGAAAACATAACAAGCTCTCCATAGGTTTTAATCTTCTTGAATACCATATTCCTTCCACCTCTTGTCCACTAAATCCTTAATTTCTTTCGTCATTTCAATATCATTTGGCCAAGGTCTTGTATGCCCTTCACTAGACCATTTTTTTGTAGCATCTATCCCTAATCGATTTCCATAATAAGCCGTATTTGAAGCATGATCTAATGCATCTAGTGGACCTTCTGAAATGACTAAATCCCTTTTTGCATCAATATTATTAAATACTTTCCATGCAACTGTAGATAAATCATGAACATCTACATTCTCATCTACCACAACAATCATTTTTGTATACATCATCTGTCCCATTCCCCAAAGGGCACTCATAATCTTATGGGCATGTTTGGGATAACTTTTTTTAATGGATACAATGACACAATTATGAAATACTCCTTCTAGTGGAAAATTCATATCTATAATTTCTGGACATTGGACTTTTATGAGTGGCAGAAAAATTCTTTCTGTTGCTTTCCCCAAGTAACAATCTTCCATAGGGGGTTTTCCAACAATAGTTGTAATATACACAGGATTTCTTTTTCGTGTTATTTTTTCAATATGGAAAACCGGATACATATCTGCAAGAGAATAATATCCTGTATGATCTCCAAAGGGTCCTTCTAACCTCATCTCATCTAAATCTACATATCCTTCTAATACAAATTCAGCATTTGCAGGAACATAAATATCATTAGTAATACATTTTACCATTTCCACAGGATTTTTTCTTAGAAAACCTGCAAAGATCATTTCATCAATCATCTTTGGAAGTGGAGCCGTCGCTGAGTAGATAATAGATGGATCACATCCAATAGCTACAGAAACAGGCATTTTCTTTCCTAGCTTTCTGTATTTTTCGTAGATTTCTCTCCCATCCTTATGCAAATGCCAATGCATTCCTGTTGTTTTTTTATCATAAACCTGTAATCTATACATGCCCATGTTTTGCTGGTTTGTATCAGGATCTTTCGTAATGACTAATGGAAGGGTAATATATCTTCCCCCATCTTCAGGCCAACACTTTAAAATAGGAATTTTATCTAAATCTGGTTCTTCAATAACTTCTTGACAAGAACCTTTTTTTACTTTTTTCGGGAAAACCTTTGCTAGTCTTGCTAATTTAGGAACAGACTTTATTTTATTCATAAGAGTAATATAATTTGTCACATCCATAAAATCTATGATCGTTTCAGCAATTTCATCTAAATTTTCTACTTCTAATCCCATATTGAGTCTTTCATAAGTTCCTAATGCATTAATTAAAACAGGATAGGGTGAATCTTTTACATTTTTAAATAATAAAGCCTTTCCATATCTTTTCGAAATTCTATCTGTTATTTCTGTTATTTCTAAATGACTATCCACTTCTACTTCTATTTCATCTAAAAGATTATTTTTTCTTAATTTCTCTACAAACTCTTGTAAATCTTTATGAGCCAAAAAATCCTCTCCTTTTAAATATCTGTTAATAATCTCTTTTTAATAATCCTTCTACTACTTCATAAATAATAGCTTTACTTTCACAATCTGGTAATTTATTGATTTGATCAAAAGCCTTTTTCGTATATCGATTGGCTACTTTTTTTGCCCTTTCAATTCCTTTATTTTCTTTAACAAGTTCAACAATTTCATTTACTGCTTCTTCACTTAGTGAAGGCTCCTTCAATCGCTGTGCAATCCTATTTTCTTGATCATTCTCTAAAGCATAAATAAGCGGTAATGTATAATACCCTCTCTTTAAATCCTTTTGAGCATTTTTTCCTAGTGTTTGTGTATTTCCTTTATAATCTAGTAAATCATCTATAATCTGAAAAGCCATCCCTATATGATAACCAATCCGTCCTAATGACTTCGAGACCCTATTATTACATCCAGATTCTTTCGCACCTATATAAAAGCTTAAAGCAAATAGAGCTGCTGTTTTCCCAGATACAATCCGCAAATAATTTCTTATATTCATATTTCTTGCATACCTAAGGTGGTATTGTTTTACTTCTCCCATGCAAATTTTGGATATCACCTTAGAGATCTCTTTCATATTCTCCATTGTATATTCATATTCAGATAGCATCATCAAACATTGACAAAATAAGAAATCCCCTGTATAAACTGCATATTCTTTCCCATATTTATATTGTATCGTTTCATATCCTCTTCTTAATTTTGAATCATCTATAATATCATCGTGCACCAATGTTGCCATATGAAGCATCTCAATAACCGCTGCAAGATTATGTGATTTTTTTTTATCATAATCTCCAAACTTTCCTGCTAATAGCAAAAAAGCTGGTCGTAACATTTTTCCACCTCTGTCAACCATATCTCCAATAGATGTTTCGAAAAATTTTTCTCTACATTTAATATTTTTTTTGATTATCTCATTCACATTTGTTAGTTCTTCCTCTATTTGAGGGTACGATTTCCAAAAATTATTCATTTCATCACCTTTTTATCTCTTTTAATTAAAATATTTGATTTTTCGTAAAAATCCCAACAAAAACTTAACAGTGATTCCAACGACCATCCCTGTTACAACTCCTGTTAACATTAACATAGGTAAATAAATAACAAGTCTTAAATTTTGTATAATAAAAGCAGCCATCAGCAATTGTCCTAAATTATGGAAAACCGCACCCACTACGCTAATCCCTATTGTACTTATTTTTTCAAGGCTCATCCTCATTAACAAATACATAATCAAAAAGCTAAGAATCGCTCCTGAAATACTATATAAAAAGCCTGAAACACTTCCTCCTATAAATGCTGCCATAATAGTTCTTAATAAGATAATGGCAAATGTTTCTTTAAAAGAAAAAAGATATAGGGACGTTAATGTGATAATATTTGCAAGGCCTAATTTTGCCCCAGGAATACTAAAATTGAGAGGAATCATTTTCTCTATAAAGCTAAGGACAATGGCTTGAGATACTAAAAGTGAAATAAATATCATCTTTTGAGTTTTACTCATTTTATATTCTCTCTTATTTGGATAAACCATCAATTTCGTCCTCCATATCCCCTTTAATTTCTATTACTACTTTGTGTGGTAAACAAGCAATAATCTCACCAGGCTTACTGATAAAACCTGTCTCTACACAAATATGATCGGGGCAATCTGCTTCTGTAATAGATACTCCTAAATCATGGAATATGATTATATTTTTCCCTAAATCTGTTTCTACCGTATACTCCTCTTTTTTTTCTGAAAGAGGAACGACTTTATACAGTTCTCCTTTTACTGTTATTTCAGCTCTTAACACATTACTATTTTCTTCTATTATACTTATCCTATATTGATTCACCCCTAAAGCAGCAAATGCTATCAATAAAACACTTATTACAATGACTAAATCTAATTTTTTCATACCATCGCTCCTTGATATATCTATTTTCTGTGATATATCTATTATACAGAAAAAATATTTGAATACATAAGAGAAATTTATTAAATAAATTTCTCTATAATGAAATGTCCTTTTAAAATTTTTTAAAAGGACATTTCATTCTATTCATTAATATATAAATAAGATTTTTTCACAAGACCTATTCGATTCCAAAATCTCTTTAAAATAGGTAACACGTAATAATCTAAACCACATGTACTTCCTGAACCACCTATTAGAGCAATTCCTGCGCTTATATACCATAACATCTCAGCTGGCGCCATACCAGAAGTCCAAATCATCATTCCCATACCTATAGAAGCTATAGATGCAATGGCTGTAAATAATCCAACAATTAACAATAATCCAACGATCACTTCTCCAATAACCATACCTGCTTGGAATACAGAGGCTAATCCAGTAAATCCACCATCACCTGTGTAGAAGAAGGTCTCCATAGACCACTGAACCATATCTTCAATAAATCCTGGTACGGGTAAAGCATCTCCAAATTGTGATGCTGCTTCTGCAGTTGCTTCCACTGCTTCAGATGCTGCAGAGGTTGCATCTGCTACTGGTGGTGCTGGTATTAAAAAGATTTTTGAAGGATCTTCTAATATACTTGGTAATTTGTGTAACCCTTGTGATAACCATTTATAACCCACAAAAATTCTTAAAGGGATTAACCAAAAGTTTGGAGATGCTTTGGCTAAATGTCCTCCTACCAAACTTCTTCTATCTTTAATATGGAAAAATTCATGGATGATATAAGACCAACATTTGTTAAATCCAGCAACTTGGAAGAAATATACTAAGTTGATGAAGTGTTTTACAAACATTGCAAAAAAACCAGATAACCCAAAGAATTTTCCAGGTGCTCCAATATGAGCTACCCCATAACTTCCACCAATACATACCATGGCTCCATGAAAGGCTGGCTTATAGGATTTCATTTCTCCACCCTTTATCTCTGCAACAATATTATGTGCAATGATTGGCGCAGAACTCTCAGCATTCTCAACCATCTGTGGAACAGGTCTTTTTTCTCCTTCTGGAATGAAGAATATATTATCTCCTACCACATATACATTTTTATAATCTACCGCCTGTAATTTTTCATTTGTTACAATTCTCTTTCTACCTTCTTGCTTAAGTCCCATCTTACCAACTGTATCAGACCCTTCAACACCAGCTGCCCATATTACTGTATTTGTATGGATTTTCCCCTTATCTCCTAAGGTAACTTCATCCTTTGAGACCTCAGTAATACCTGCATTAGTGATAATCTCAATCCCTAATTTTTCAAGTCTTTTTTCAGCTTTTTTGATAAGATTGTCAGGAAAAATTGGTAAAATCTTAGGCATAGCATCTACTACATATAATTTTACTTCTTCCTCATCAATATGAAAATCTTTGCATAATCTATTTTTCCATTCACCTAATTCACCAATCATTTCGATTCCTGTAAAACCGCCACCTACTACCACAAAGGTTAACATTTTTTGTCTTTTCTCTTTGTTCGTCTCCTTCACAGCTTCTCTAAACATGTGAAGTATATGCTCTTTTAAATGAACTGCATCTTCATAAGACCATAATTGATGTGTATACTCCTCTGCACCTGGAATCCCAAAAAAAGTTGGCTTACATCCCGTACCAATTACTAAATAATCGTACTTATATTTTTTGCTTTCTGACTTTAATACTTGCTGATCAAAATCTATATTGTTGATCTCATCAAGAACAACTTCTACTTTTCTCTTAGCAAATATTTTCTTTAAATCGATTCTTATAGAATCTTCTGGTGCTCTATCCGCAGCAACTTCATGTAGTTCTGTAAGTAAAGTATGATACGGCTTTCTGTCAATAAGGGTAATCTCTATATTGTCATCTTTCTTAAACTTTTTAGCAAGCTTTTTAGCCGTTAATACACCACCATATCCGCCACCTAGGATAACAATTTTTTTCTTATCCATCACAATTTCTCCTCTTTTTTTAATTGGTTGATCAGTGAATACGTTAAATATTTATCATGAATTCTTAACAATTCACCAAACTCTTAGAAATTTCCCTGCAAAAATCCAAATTATTCTTCCTTTATTCAACTTTCTTAGTTAAAATTTTACCATAGTCGCCTAAAATGTCTATGTTTCCACGTTTTTTGGTCATTAATAATGTATTTTGTAAATTTTGTTCACGTTTTATCAATCTATATAAAAGGACATAAATGATTAAATTCTATTTCTATTCTTTCCCTGTTGGATCATTCTTTACTTTGAATCTCTTTAATGGTATGATTGAAATAAATTATTCGACAACTATCCCTATGCAAACTTCCCTTATATTCTCGACTTTCCTTGCCTCAACTCTTCTATTCAGGAGGAAAACATGTTAAAAAAATACAAAAAAATCATTATCCCATTTTTTATTGTTGTTTTTTCAGTCATTATAATAAATGCTTTTCATGTGGATTCATCAAAGGATACCCCTAAATCTAAAACAGGTTTATTTTTAGGAACAATCATAAATATCACTATTTATGATCCCTTATCTGATCAATCTTTTGAAAAGATTTACACAGATATTTTTAAGAAATTGCAATCCATTGAAAATAAAATGAGTATTAATATTGACAACAGTGAAGTCTCTAAAATAAATGAAAATGCTGGAAAAATTCATACAAAAGTTTCTCCAGAAACTTTTTATGTAATCAATAAAGGAAAATACTATTCAAACCTCTCTAATGGAGTTTTTGATATTAGTATAGGTCCTTTAGTAAAGCTTTGGGGGATTGGATCTGATCATGCTAGAGTCCCTAGCAAGGAAGAAATTCTAGCAAGGAAGAAATATATTGATTTTCAAAATGTTTTACTAGATGAGTCAAATAATACTATACAATTAACTCAAAAAGGAATGATTCTTGATTTAGGTGGCATTGCTAAGGGCTATGCTGCTGATGTAATCTGTAAATATCTAAAAGATAAAAATATTAAAAATGCCATTATCAATCTAGGAGGAAACATTTATGCCCTAGGGTCTAAGCCTGGTTCTGATTTTTGGAATATTGGCATTCAAAACCCTACAGAGCCAAGAGGAGCTTATGTAGGAATTGTCCATGTGGTAAACAAATCTGTCGTAACCTCAGGAATCTATGAAAGATTTTTGATAAAAAATGGTATACACTATCATCATATTTTAAGTCCTTTTACTGGTTATCCTGTTGAAAACGAACTTGCTAGTGTTTCAATTATTGCTGATCACTCCATAGATGGGGATGGTCTTTCAACGACAATTTTTTCCTTAGGCATAAAAAATGGGAGTAAATTAGTAGAATCCATTGAAGGGATTGATGCCATTTTTATAACAAAAAATAATGCAGTTTATATTACTTCTGGACTGAAAAATAATTTTACCCTCAAAAATGCAGACTTTATCTTAAAAAATACAATTTAATTAGTTAGGAGTTTTGAAATGAAAAAACAATTTTTAATTACTTTTTTAATTTTAACAATAATCATAAGCATGGTAGGCTGTGGAAATTCCCAAGACGCTAATGTAGATGCAAATACGCAATCTACCAAAAAATTACAAACTTTAAAGATTGGTGTTATGCCTGATGTAGATTCTATCCCTTTAATCATTGCACAACACGAGGGCTATTTTGAAAAGGAAGGTATTCATGTAGAGCTTGAGCACTTTAAAAGCGCTATAGATAGAGATACAGCTTTACAAACAGGAAACCTTGATGGTGCCATATCTGATATGCTTGCTGTAGTTTTTTTCAAAGATAATGGCTTTGATGTAAAAATTACTTCTAAAACAGATGGAAGTTTTAAATTAATCGCTGGTAAAAATTCTAAGATCTCTAGTATTGAAGAAATTGCAGGAAAAAGCGTAGGGATTTCTAAAAATACAATCATTGAATATTTAACAGACCAAATATTAGAAAATTCTCATGTTCCTGTAGATGCTATAAAAAAAGTTGCCATACCCAAAATACCTACTCGTTTAGAAATGCTAAAAAACGATAAGTTAGATTTAGCCACTTTACCTGAACCATTAGCTAGTATTGCTATTGCAAGTGGTGGTAACATGTTAAGTGGATCTGATCAATTAAATATTAATCCTGGTGTAATGATTTTCACACAAGATGCTATTGGGTCAAAAGAAAAAGAAATACAAGGATTTTATAATGCTTATAATCAAGCGATCACCTATTTACAAAATGAAAATTTAGAAAGCTATATGGATATTTTAGTAAATGAAGCAGGTTTTCCTAAAATCGTAAAAGACACTTTAACCCTTCCTAATTACTCAAAATCTCATATGCCTTCTAAAAATGAGTTAGTAGATGTATTAGACTGGCTTCAGTCAAAAGCGTTGACAAAAAATGATTATTCTTTTGATGAATTATCTGATCCAAGATTTATAAAGTAAAAACTATATTTAATCTAAAAAATCAGACATTTAAAATGTCTGATTCATCTATTTATTGATCTTCTTGAACCATTTTGATAATCATACTCGTTAATGCTTGTCGTTCTTTTTCACTCCCCACAGTAAAAAGATCTTTTAAAAGACGTTGTTCATGATTCTCAGGATCAATATTTGAAGCTAAAATTTCACCAATTTTCACCCCCATATTTTTAATAGTGTTCTCTGACATACCTACAGTTTCGCCCATAGATACAGTCTTAGATAATGCTTTTTTCCATTTATTCCAATCATTCATCATATCCATATTTAGATCCAATATATACACCTCCATTTATTTATAAGATTAGTATCTACGAAAAAAATAGAATCATACCATTTAAATGACTTATAAGTACATTTCAAAATATATAAAAAGAAGGTGTTCAATATGAGTAGATTTTTTTCTAATCAAGAAGTTGAATTATTAGCCCCTGCTGGTACCTTTGATATTTTTAAAAGGGTTATTCATAGCGGTGCTGATGCTGTCTATTTAGGTGGAAAAATCCTTAATATGCGTATGCATAGAAAAGATTATAACCTAAGTAACGAAGAAATCAAAGAGGCCATTGAAATTGCCCATACCCTAGATAAAAAGGTTTATATTACCGTGAATAATCTATTTAGTCAAAAAGACTTAAAAGATGCTATAGCATACCTAAAATTTTTAGAAGAGGTTCAACCAGATGCCCTTATTATTCAAGATTTAAGCATCTTAGAATTTGTTCGTGAACAAAATATTACGATTCCCTTACATGCTTCTGTCATGATGAATGTACATAACTTAGAGACCATTCATACCTTGAAAAATTTAGGTGTTACAAGAGTTGTTGCCTCTAGAGAAATGGACTTAAAAACCATTAAAACGCTCCACAGTCAAACAGATATGGAGTTTGAATATTTTACCCATGGAGATATGTGTATTGCCCATGGTTCTCAATGTTTATATAGTGGAATAATTTTGGGGAAAAGTAGTAACCGAGGTCTTTGTATGAAACCCTGTCGTTGGAGCTTTACTTCAAAAAGAAATGGTCTTGTTTATCCAACGGAATATCCTATGGCTGTTAAAGATCTATCTATGTATGAATATTTACCAGAAATGATTGATTCAGGAATTGTCTCCTTTAAAATTGAAGGAAGGATGAGAAATTCAGATTATCTTATTGATCTTATTAATGATTATAGTGATGCTATCAATAGGTATATAAATGATCCTATTAGTTATGATCGAAAAAAAGCTTCTCAAAGAATCTATGAAAATAGAAAACGAGATCTATCAACTGCTTATGCCTTTGGAAAACCCGGACTCAAAAATATCAACCGTCGATATGAAGGTACTGGAAAATTTTATAGTCATGGAAAAGTATTTAGTAAACCTATTGAAGAAATCACATTAAAAAAAGAAAGAATTACAAAGATTAAAAACGTATTAAATATAGAAAACCCTTTATCAGGTGACCCCATTCTCAGTATAAAGGTAAATTCTTATAAACAAGCTAAAATAGCACTAGAAGAAGGTGTTGATGCTATTTATCTTTCAGGAGAAGTATTTGAACCCAATCGCCCTTTCTCAAAAGAAGAAATTCTTGATTTGACAAAGCATAAAAAACATTCAAAAATATACCTTTGTTTTCCAAGAATGATGTATTCCCGTGATTTTTCTAACTATACACAATTATTAAAGGAAAGTAATTTAGGTTTAGATGGTTTAGTTGTCACCAATCTTGGTGCAATTCATCCCTTTAAGGATTTAGGTCTTGAACTAATCGGTGATTATTGTTTAAATATTTATAATCAAAAATCTGCTGATTTTTATAAAAAACAAGGTTTGTCTACAGTGACCCTTTCTGTAGAAACGCCCCTTAAAGATGCAAAAGAAATGATTATTCAATCCTCTATTCCTGTAGAAATGATTGTCCATGGTTCTCCTGTAGTTATGTATTTAGAACATGATTTATATGAAAATACCCTATTAGAGCCTACAAAAAAAGAAGATAATCATCATGTGGATAATCATGTCTTAGTATTAGTAGATGATAAAGGATATGAGCATCCTATTTATCGTGATCGTGAGGGTAGAAACCACATGACCCTTTATAAAGATCTTTGTTATCTTCCATTTTTAAAAGAACTTCATCATATAGGTGTAAATCGTTTTCGGATAGAAGGATGTCATTACAATACCACTCAACTAAAAAAAGTTTTACGTATTTATAAAAAAGCTATAAAAGATTTTGCTATCTGTGAAGATCTATTTGATTCTTTATCCTCAGAATCTATGAACTTCACTTTAGGAGCTTTCCAATTTGATTAAAGGAGGAAAAATATCATGAACTATATAGGACCTGACAAAATTATTGAAAAGAAAAAAGAATTTCTTTTTCCTTGCTCTCATCACTTTTATCAAGACCCTCCCCAAATCGTCAAGGGAGAAATGCAATATCTATACGATGCAGAAAACAAAAAATATCTTGACTTTTTTGCAGGGGTTTCTGTTATGAATTGTGGTCATTGTAATCCTGAAATTTTAAAAGCAGCTATTCATCAAATGAATACCCTTCAGCATACAACTACCATTTACTTAACACAACCCATAGTTGATTTAGCAGAAAAGCTCTCCCTTCTTTTACCTGGAGATATGAAACGTTCTTTTTTCTGTTGTACAGGCTCTGAAGCCAATGAAGGAGCACTTTTACTTGCTCGACTATATACAGGAAGAGATGAGTTTATTGCTCTAAACAATAGTTTACATGGGCGAACTTATCTAACAATGAGTACTACCCAAATCCCTATGTGGCGAATAGATCCAAATCTTTCTGATTGTGTAACCTTTGCTCCTACTTTTTATAGTAGTGAGCATCCTTTAGAAGAAGCTGCTCAAGAGTCTCTAGACGCAATCGAAAATATCATAAAGTCAAAAGAACCTAATAAAATTGCAGCCCTCATAACAGAGCCTATTCAAGGAAATGGTGGTATCATTACACCTCCTAAGTGGTATTTTAAAAAATTAAAAAAATTACTTGAACATCATGGCATCCTCCTCATTATAGATGAAATTCAAACAGGATTTGCCAGAACAGGTAAAATGTTTGCTATCGAAAATTATGATATTGTTCCTGATATTATGACGATAGCAAAAGCCCTTGGAAACGGTATGCCTATTTCAGCCTTTTGTACAAATGATGAAATCGCTGCATCCTTCACCAAACCATCTGCTTCTACTTTAGGGGGAAATCCGGTTTCTTCTAGTACGGCTCTAGCTGTGTTAGATTACATTGAAAAGCATGACCTTTGCGAAAATGTGAAAAAATTAGGAAACCGATTAAAGGAAGGGCTTATTTCCCTACAAGAAAAATACCCTATTATTCATGATGTTCGAGGTATAGGTCTTATGTTAGGTGCTGAGTTATTAAAAGAAAACAAGGAACCCGCTACAAAAGAAACTGATTTCATCTTAGAAGAGCTAAAAAACAGAGGAATTCTTTTAGGTAAGAATGGGATAGAACGAAATGTATTAGCCTTTCAACCACCTCTTGTAATCAGTGAAGAAGACGTAGACTTTTTACTAGAAAATCTTGATCAAGTTTTAAGCTTAGTCTCCTATAATTAATCCATTATTTTATAAAAAAATCCCACCCGTTATATACATGTGGGATTTTTTTATAAAAAAGATAGCCACGAATTTTCGTGACTATCTCGTAAATATAAGGGATTATTTTGCATCCTTCATAAGTGTTTCACCAGCAAGTTTACCAAATACAGTGATATCTGTTAATGCATTACCACCTAGACGGTTTGTACCATGAATTCCTCCTACTACTTCACCAGCAGCATATAATCCTTCGATTACTTTACCATCAGTAGTTAATACTCTAGCCTCTGTATCTATTGCAAGTCCTCCCATAGTGTGGTGAACTCCAGGAATAACCTTTTGGATATAGAATGGACCATTTTCTACTTTAGCCATTTTTGCATTTCTCTTGAATTCTTTATCTGCAACTTTTGTATCTGTTCCGTTTGTGATAAAGTCTTCCGCATAGCTGTTGTAGTTTTTAATTGTAGTTTTTAAAGCTTCTTTATCAATTCCGAAGAAACCTGCAGCTTCTTCTAATGTGTTCGCTTCTACTAATAATTTATCTGCAACTAATTTATCATACTCGCCTTTGTAGATTTCAAGTGTTCTTGCTTCGTCCATAATTTTCTTATCCCAAACCATGTAACCAAAAGAATCAGATTGTGATAAGATTGCTTTAGAAACAACATCTCTTCTATCATTTTCGTTGATAAATCTCTTACCTTCTATATTTACCATTGGTGCACCATACATTCTAGTATCAGCAACGAATGCAATTTTTCCAGTTGTTGGGAAGCAGAATGGGTATGTTTGGATATATTCCATTTGCTCTGTACCAGCACCTAGTTTTTGTGCCATTACAATACCGCTACCTTCATGTCCAGGAGCGTTTGTTGTCTTAACTGTTTCGTTTAGGTCAGGTCTATACTTCATTCTCATTTCAGCATTACCAGCAAATCCACCTGCTGCAACGATTACACCCTTTGTTCCATTGAATACTAACTCTTGTCCTGATTTATTTGAAGCTTTAACTCCAGTGACTCTACCATTCTCGTCAGCAATTAATTCTTCAGCTTTTGTATTCACTTTGATCTTAACGCCTAATTCATACGCTTTTTCATACATTTTATAAATCATTTGTGAACCTACTCCACCCTTAACAACTAATGCACGAGCAACAGTATGTCCACCAAAATGTTTTTGGAAGTCATCCATAATTTCAACACCTACTGTATCTCTTAACCATTCTGCAGTAGGTAAAGCTCTATTTACTAATACATCTACTAAAGGCTCGATACTCTTGTTATCTCCGCCCTTCATTGTATCTGCTTTAAATAGTTCTTTACTATCTTCAATACCTTGTGACTTTTGTACCCAGTTTTCAGGAATATTAAAACCTGCTCCAGATAAGCTTGTGTTACCACCAACTACACTTTCTTGCTCAAGGATTACAACCTTAGCTCCTTCTGATGCTGCTTCGATAGCTGCTGAAAAACCAGCTCCTCCTGCACCAATAACAACGATATCATAAGTTTGTTCAGTTTCTTTTTCTGGTTTTGGCTCAACAACTGGAAGCTTGTATAATCCAGACTCATCTGTTGTTGGACTTGCTTGAGAAGTAGCATCTGCTTTCTCTTCCTTTGCAGCTGGCTCTTCTTTTGCAACTGGCTCTTCTGTCTTGCTTGAGCATCCGATTAAAGAAAATACCATCATAACTGCTAATGCAAATACTAGTACTTTTTTCATTTTGTTCATTTTTGTTCCTCCCCATCCTTTATTAATTTTATTATTCCAAGGAAATACTCATCGAAAGTATAAATATTCCCTTAAACAATCACAAAAAATTTCACATCAAACTAGATAGTTAAAAAAAAAACAATCTTTGTAATCATTATATTTATCTGTGAAAATAATGTCAATATTTTGTAGATAAAGCTATAATATTGGTCATTATGTTCATAAAAAAAGGCTTGGATCCTCTCCCATCCAAGCCTTTTTTCCTTATAATACAACCTTTGATAAAATATCCTTTTCTACTTTTTCAACTTGTTCTTCAAGTTCTTTTACTTCTTTTGTTACTTTCTCTACAAAAGCTTTATCTTTAATAGACCCTAAGTTGATTTTCACATTATACAAAGCAGATAATACTGATGTTCTTGCCATCATAGCTGCTACGGCACCATCTGTAACAGCATTTTGATTTCCCTTTACAACGATTTTTTCCATAATGGCCATGATCTCAAAGGCATCCTTTGCTACCTGAAGTGGAACAAGTGTTGCTTTTTTCGTAGTTTCTTGTATTGTTGCTTTCCGTACTTCCTTTTCTTCCTCTGTTTCTTTTGGCAATTTAAAAGCTTTCATTACCTCATTGAATGCATATGAATCTTTATCAATATCCTCTACAAACTTCATTCTATATTTTTCTGCTTCTTCTTTAATTGCCTTCATTTCTTCTTCTACTTCTATATATTTTTTCTTCCCAATAGTCAAGTTTGAAACCATTTCTGTAAGGGCAGCTGCTATAGCACCACTAAGAGCTGCAATACTTCCCCCACCTGGAACAGGTTCATTAGACGATGTTTTATCTAGAAATTCTTTTATATTCATATCTACTAGCATGCTCTTTCCTCCTGTTTTGTATTTTATTTCTCCTTATCAACTACTAACACCCCATCTTTTATAACCTTCTCAACAGTACTTACCCCTATATGATAAGGAATAAACTCATAAGATGGAAATTCTAATATGACTAAATCCCCCTTCTTCCCTACATCAATACTACCTACTTTGTCTGCTCTTCCTACTGCTGCTGCCCCATTAATAGTAAGGGATGTTATTGCTTCTTCAATAGTCATATTCATATACAACGTGGCTAAAGCAAATACCAACGGAATAGACTCTGTAAAACAGCTTCCTGGATTCAAGTCTGTTGCTAGTGCCACTGCACAATTTTGATCAATCATGTATCTACCCCTTGCATACTCTTCCTTTAAGCTAAAGGCTGTACAAGGTAATAATGTTGATACAACACCACTCTTCGCCATAGCTTTAATTCCTTCATCAGATGCTTGAAGCAAATGATCTGCTGATATAGCTCCTAACTCCGCTGCAAGTTCTGATCCTCCGAATCTTACGATCTCATCTGCATGAAGCTTCAATTTCATGCCCATTTCCTTCGCCCTTGTTAAAAGCTTTCTTGACTGTTCAATAGAAAATACATTTTTCTCACAGAAAACATCACAAAACTCTGCTAAATTTCTCTCTACCACTACAGGTAGTACATTTTCAATGATATCATCAATAAATGCATCTTCATGTTCCTTATATTCTTCAGGCACTGCATGAGCGCCTAAATAGGTTTTTACAATATCCATTGGATGATTTTTTTCTAATTCTTCCATTACTTCTAGCTGTTTGATTTCTGTATCAAAATCTAATCCATAGCCACTTTTTCCTTCAACAGTTGTGACTCCAAAGGAAAGCATGCTATCTAATCTTTTCTTAGAAAGATTTATCAGCTCTTCTTTTGATGCCCCCCTCGTAGCTTCTACTGTATTGACAATCCCTCCGCCCCTTTTCATGATATTCATATAGCTGTCGCCTCTGAGTCTCCAGCCAAATTCTTCTGCACGATATCCACCAAATACAAAGTGGGTATGAGAATCCACAAAGCCTGGTAGAACCGCTTTTTCCTTTGCATCAATTATTGTGTAATGAGATTCATCTATATCCTTTAAAACTTCATCTGTTTTTCCAACAGCTTTGATGATTCCATCTTCAATAATTACTGCTCCATCTTCAATCACATGAAGCTCTGACATTTCTTTTCCACGCTTTGCTTTAAATCCACTACAAGTTACTATTTGAAAAGCATTCTTTATGATCATATTATTTTTCATTATCATTACTCCATTCTATTTCTTCATTTTATAGATTAGAGATCATAATCATTTATCTACAACCTCTAATCTATTGGTCTTTAATTTTTACTCCATTAAATTTGTTTCGATTACTTTATCCATTGAAAAACCATAAAGACCTAAATAATAGCTAGCTGTATCCACTAACGCTTCCATAGGTACAAGCCCTATGATCTCACTTCCTAAAACATTTACCCCATATCTTCTAGCTTCCATTTTTACTGTCTCGAATACTCTATACATAGAAGTTTTTGTATAATCTGTTATATTCATTGTTACCTGAGTGATTCCTCTTTCCTTGATTTCAACGCCACCTGCTTTTATGTATCTAAATCCACCACTTGAATGTCTAATAGCCTTTGAAATTTTATTAGCAATTTCAATATTTTGTGTATCTAAATCAATGTTATATGCAACTAATGGCATTCTTGCTCCTACAGCCGTAACTCCTGCTGTTGGATGAATTTCTGTTTTTCCAAAGTCAGGATGCCACTCAGGATCTTTCAATTTTTCAATCATTCCTTCAAATTGACCTTTTCGAACCTTTGCAAGATTTTCTCTTTCAGGCTTACTTGCTGCCTTTTCATATAAAAATACGGGTACGTCAAATCTTTTATTCATTTCTTTTGCTGTTTCTTTTGCTAATTCTACCGTTTCTGTCATACTCATGTTTTTAATAGGAATAAAAGGAACTACATCTGTTGCTCCCATGCGAGAATGTTGTCCTTCGTGGGTGTTCAAATCAATCACTTCTGTGGCAACCCCTATGGCTTCTAAAACTGCTTCTTTTACAGCTTGTGGCTCTCCCATTACCGTTACAACTACTCTATTATAATCCTTATCTGCCTCATAATTTAAAAGCTTTACATTTTCTTTTCCTCTAAGAGGTGCTACGATTTTTTCTATTTTTTCTAAATCTCGACCTTCACTAAAATTGGGTACACATTCTACTATTTTTTTCATAGTTGCCATTTTTATTTCCTCCTTATACTTCTTTCTCAGAAATTCAAAGCATTGTCAAATACCCATCACTTTTGGTGCCTGTCACTAAACAGGGGATTTTATATCCCCACTAATAGCAGGCACTTTATTTCTTATTGATTCAATTTTTTAAAAGCACCTTCTACTAATCCCTTTACTAAATCGTCTTTTGGAATATATGGTAGTGTGATATGATCTGTTCCTTTTCTTATGGTATTGTATTCAACACATGTACTCATAGCATTTTCATTTCTTGCCCAAGCACGTCTTGCAACTCCCCCCATTACATCCCAAGGCATTGCAGATCTTAATATGTCATCAACCCTCTGGCTACCATCAAGAACCATGCCAAATCCACCATTAATAGATTTACCAATACCTACTCCGCCACCATTATGAAGGGCTATGAGGCTCATACCTCTTGCAGCATTTCCAGCAAAGCAGTGAGTTGCCATATCTGCCATGATGTTACTACCATCTTTAATATTAGAAGTCTCTCTAAATGGAGAATCTGTTCCACCTGTATCATGATGATCTCGACCAAGCATTACTGGACCGATTTCTCCGTTTCTTACCATTTCATTGAATTTAAGGGCTATATTCATTCTTCCTAATGCATCTTGATAAAGGATTCTTGCCTGTGTTCCTACAACTAATTTATTTTTATCTGCATCTCTAATCCATACATAATTGTCATAGTCTTGATATCTTCTATTTTCATCAATACACTCCATAGCAGCTTTGTCTGTTTTTAATAAATCTTCATGCTCACCGCTAAGACATACCCATCTAAATGGTCCATAACCATAATCAAATAATTGCGGTCCTAATATATCCTCTACATAAGATGGCCAAATAAATCCATCTTTTTCATCTCTACCATTTTTAGAAATCTCTTTTACACCTGAATCATATACAGCCTTCATAAATGCATTTCCATAATCAAAGAAGTACACCCCTCTATCTACAAGGGTTTTGATTAATTCAAAATGATGATGTAAAGTTTTATCTACTAATTTTCTAAATTGATCTTTATCTTTTCCTAACATTTCTGTACGCTCTTCAAAGGTAAGTCCTTGTGGACAATATCCTCCATCATATACAGCATGACAAGAAGTTTGATCAGATAATAAATCAATATGAATATTTTCTTTTACTGCATATTCTAGTAAATCAACAATATTTCCATGGAAAGCAATAGCACAAGGCTCTTCTTTTTTCATATATTCTTTTGCTAGCTTAAATGCTTCCTCTGATGTCTGTGCAACTTTACTAACCCATCCTTGTTCATGTCTTGTGTTTATTCTTGACTGATCTACCTCTGCAATGATGCCTACACCATTAGCAATTTCTACTGCCTTTCCTTGTGCACCACTCATTCCACCAAGGCCCGAAGTAATAAATAATTTTCCTCTTAAATCACTATCTGATGAAACGCCTAATTTTAATCTTCCTGCATTTAAAATAGTACTATAAGTTCCATGAACAATTCCCTGTGGTCCTATATACATCCATCCTCCAGCTGTCATCTGTCCATAATTAGCTACCCCAATGGCCGCTGCACGATGCCAATTTTCTTGATCATCAAACATTCCGATCATCAATCCATTTGTAAGAATCACCCTTGGCGCCTCTGATTTTGAGTGGAATAATCCAACTGGATGTCCTGAATGGATGACTAATGTTTGATCTTGTGTTAATTCCTCTAAATATTTTTTGATTAATTGATATTGCATCCAGTTTTGACATACTTGACCTGTTTCCCCATAAGTAACAAGTTCATAAGGATAAAGAGAAATATCAAAATCTAAATTATTATCAATCAT
The DNA here is from genome assembly GCA_025210395.1 of Marinisporobacter sp. Classification (GTDB taxonomy): domain Bacteria; phylum Bacillota; class Clostridia; order Peptostreptococcales; family Thermotaleaceae; genus Crassaminicella. Next base: position 133,659 of record JAOARV010000017.1, on the reverse strand, counting down.
TACTTGAAATGCTTTTCCTTCAATACATTTTCCTTTGTATGCATTGATAGACTTTCCTTTTATTTTTCCTTCTGGACGGAATCGATATCCATAAATTCTTCCTTTTGTTACTAGCTCTTCTAAAAATTCTGGTGCCAATTTTTCATGTAGCTCTTCTGGTATATATCGAAGAGCATTTTTAAGTGCTAATTCTGTCTCTTCCTTTGTCAATGTAAACTCTCTCTTTGGTGCACGTCTAATCCCTTCAGCAAACTCAGGGTACTCTGGTAATACTGCATCTAATTTAATTTTCATGGCTTCTCTTATATCTCCATTTGTAAACATTATTTTTCCTCCTATCATTCTTTTCAATCTATTAAAACAATCCTACAATTTGACCATTTTCATCAATATCCATCTTATTTGCAGATGGAACCTTAGGAAGCCCTGGCATAGTCATAATATCTCCTGTTAGACAAACAATAAATCCAGCTCCAGCTGATACCTTTACTTCCCTTACGGTAATTTCAAAATCCTTTGGAGCTCCTAATAAATTTTTATCATCTGATAAAGAATACTGGGTCTTTGCCATACAGATTGGGAGTTTATCTAATCCCATATCTTCTAATTTTTTTATTTGTTTGATTGCTTTATTAGTAAAGTTAACTCCTTTTCCACCATAAATCTCTGTTACAATTTTTTCTACTTTATCCTCTATAGACTCCTCTACATCGTAAATATATCTAAAGTTAGGTATTTCCTTTTCTGTCATTTCAACAATTTTTTGTGCCATCTCAATGCCGCCTTCTCCACCTTTTTCCCAAACTTCATTGAGTGCCACTTCAACGCCTATTTCTTCACATTTCTTCATAAGTAAATTGATTTCAGCATCTGTATCACTTATAAATTTATTCACCGCTACCATTACAGGTAAACCAAATTTTTTAATATTTTCTACTTGTTTTTCTAGATTAGCAAAACCGTGGTCTAAGCTTTCAAGATTTTCTTTGCTTAATTCAGTCTTTTTTACTCCTCCATGCATTTTTAAAGCTCTAATAGTTGCAACTACAACTACTGCCGCTGGTGTCAATCCTCCATATCTACATTTGATATTTAAGAATTTTTCAGCTCCCAAATCAGCACCAAAACCAGCTTCTGTAACTAAATATTCTCCTAACTTTAGCCCTAATTTTGTTGCCAATATACTATTGCACCCATGGGCAATGTTTGCAAAAGGTCCCCCATGAATCAGTGCTGGTGTATTCTCTAAAGTCTGAACAATATTTGGTTTTATAGCATCTTTAAATAATAATGCCATAGCTCCAGAAACACCTAAATCTTTAGCAGTTACAGCTTCTCCATCCATATTGTAAGCAACGATCATTCTTCCAAAACGTTCCTTTAAGTCCATCAAGTCTTCTGCTAGGCATAATACTGCCATAACTTCTGAAGCTACCGTAATCATAAATCCATCTTGACGAGTAAATCCATTAGGCTTTCCACCAAGACCTACTACAACATTTCGAAGAGCTCGATCATTCATATCTAATACTCTTTTCCAAACAATTTGCCTAGAATCAATTCGAAGTGCATTTCCTTGATGGATATGATTATCAATGGCTGCTGATAATAAATTGTTTGCAGTAGTGATTGCATGCATATCTCCTGTAAAATGAAGGTTAATATCTTCCATAGGTACTACTTGAGCATATCCTCCTCCAGCAGCTCCACCCTTTATTCCAAATACAGGTCCTAAAGATGGCTCTCTTAGTGCAATAACTGCTCTTTTTCCTATTTTGTTAAGAGCTTGTCCAAGGCCTACTCCAGTAGTAGATTTTCCTTCTCCTGCTGATGTTGGATTAATGGCTGTCACTAAAATAAGCTTTCCATCTGGTTGATCCTTTAAACGATCAAATATATCTAAATTAATTTTCGCTTTATATTTTCCATATGATTCCAATTCATCCTCTAAAATATCCCATTTCCTTGCAATTTCTGCAATAATCTTCATGTTACTCTGTTGCGCAATTTCTATATCACTTGGAACCTTCGTTGCCATAATCTCCACCCCTTTTGTTTTTTCTTAATTTTATTTTAAAACGCATACGTCTATAAAACGTCTTTATTTTTTAACGAGTGTAAATTTTCCGATAATTCTTTGAGGATTTAATTTTCTCAAATAAAAATCCTATACTATTATAAAAAAGCTCCCTTCTGATTTGAATGATATTATTCATCCGTATCAGAAAGGAACTTCTTTTGCTTTATTGATCATTTAGCGATTTTATTAAATTTTCTTACTCCATTCATAGGTCTTTTTTTATCATCTGCTCTTTAATGTCTTTTAGGCGCATTTTCCTTTATTTTATCTGCTGTATCTTCTGAGATCACACCTGCTTTTACTAATTCAGACAGCTTGTCTTTCTTTTCCTCTCTCGTGTTTTTTATCTCTTTAAAATATGCTTTTCGCTCTTCTTTACTCATTGCTTTTACTTGATCCCTTTCAGCTTTTCTTTCTTCTATTTTTTCTTCGTGAAATGCTCTCCATTTTGTTACTTCATCTTGTGTAATAAGACCTTTTCCTACTAATTTGTTCATCTTTTCTTCAAATCTTTTTTCTTGTTCTAAAGCTCTCATCTCATGTATCTTTTCTCCAACTTGATCTGCCTTTTCTTGTGTAAATATACCTTCCTCTACAAGGATAGACATTCCCTCTCTTCTTGGTCCTGCTTCTTTATTATTCCTTTTCTCTTTAAAGTACCCTTTTCGCTCTTCTTTCGTCATTGCTTTTACTTTTTCCATTTCATCTTTTCTTTCTTCCATTTTTTCTTCGTGAAAGGCTTTCCATTTTGTTGCTTCATCTTTTGTAATCGTTCCAGCATCTACTAACTTATTCATCGTATCTTCTAAATTCGGACCTCTTTTTTCAAATCTTTTACCTACTCTTTGGTGTATTGCGTGTCTCCTCTTTGGTGCTTTTTTTTCTGTACTTACATGATCTGCAAAAGCCATCCCTGCCATTGAAAACACCATGGCACCGATTAAAATCCCATTTACCACTTTTTTCATTTTTATTCCTATTTTCATTTTTATTCCTCCTCCTTTTTATTTGTTACTATGGGTTTATTATAATTAATAATTGTGATGTTTTTATGAGGGATGTTTGTGGATTTCGTATGGTTTTGAGATTTCTCTTTAAAAATAGTTATCTCTATTTTGGGGTATTTTAACTCTTACAAAAAATTAAGGATCAAGTTCGAATAAAAAAATTATTCTTACTTAACCCTGTCATTTTTCAAAGGCTGTAATCTCTATAATGTTTCCACATCAAACTCTTTTAATCTCCTCCAACAACTCGGGAATTTCCTCATACTTTTCTACCCAAATAATTTTCATCCCCAATTGCTCGAAAAATTTCTCCTGTAGCTCATTATTAACAATATTGAAGGATTCAATAATATCATCTCTAATCTCTTCCACACCAGAAGTATTCGAAAAATTATTTTTCTTCATAATTGCAAAATGCTTTGATGCTTTTGTTCTTCGATTACTTATGGCTAACAATCTTCTCAAGTTAGGATCGTTAAGAGATAGCCCAATCATTAAAGTCGTATTTTCTCTTAGAAAATTTAATTGGGTAATATTTGCCCATGAGTAAGGGTCATTGTATAGGTTATGGTATCCATCTTCTGAAAATACTAATAAGCCTTCTGATAATTGTTCATATTCCTCAGGATTTCTTGGTAAAAATCCATGAACATGATAGATTCCTAATTCATCAGGTGTTGTATAATCCATTTCACTATAAAGGGAATGATAGTGAATATTATATTCTTTCAAATTTACTTCTAATAAATCATCAAAATTGTAAGTGACCACAGCTCTTATACCCACACCATTTCTTCTAGGCAAGCATAGCTTTGAAATAGATTTTAATAATTTAGAAGTTCCTTTATTAACATTATTAAAATTTTTATAAAGAAATCTTGAAACATCTTTTTCAAAGGATTCTCCCAATCCTGCCTTAATGAAAGTAGCTTGTAATAAGGGGGAATTTTCATTTAATTCTTTTAAAATAAAATCTGCTTCATAATTATTGATAGACCTATTCTTTTTGGAAAATTTATTTTTAATCATCAATACCAATAAATCTGATATTAAATCTTTCCATTCACTAACACCAGCATCTTTTGATACACCTGCACCTAGGAATAAGACTAATTCATCTCGCTTATAGCTGTTCTTTAATTCTTCTAATCTTTCTTGTCTTATTTTTTTCCAATCTTCTGAGCTTTTAGATAAGCTTTTATCTACTGCATTATTTACTAAAATCTCTGTAATCTTAGATAAATCATTAATAGAAAAACTATTAAACTGACTATCAATTTTGCATAAATCTTTGATATCCCATATTTTTACTGAATGCTTCAATAGGAATTGAAATCTTTCTTCAAGCTTTTGTTTCTCCTCCTCTAAAAATTTATGACCGAATATAAACAAGATACTTTTCATATTTGGAAATAATTCTAATTTCTTGCTTAAAACTTCTGCAATTTTTTTAGAATTTCTTTGATAACTATTCTTATCACTATATAGCTTAATTTCTATTACCGTTTGTCCTTCTAGTTCATCTATTCCCTCTAAAATAACGCCATCAAATTCATGAAAAGATAAATTATTCTCTTCATTTCCATAATCGTTAGAGATCAATCTTCTATTCTCTTTTTGTAAATATTCCTGTAGTGCATTTAGAACTAATGTTTCAAAAATATATGCAGTTCGAATAATATGATTTTTGTTATTGATATATTTATTGACTAAATCCATTCTGCTTCCTCCTTATAAAAAATCATTCTAATGATCTACAATCATTTCTTATAGAATAGCATTTGTATTATATATAGTTTTTAAGTCTTATTTATTGATAGCGTATTCCCTATAGATTTCTCAAGTAAAGCATTTATTTATGATGTATTTTTCAAATGCCTCTAGATACTGTTTGATCCTTTGAGTTTATCCAATTTGTCCTACTCTTATTTCATTATACCATAATAAAATTCCAATTATTTACACTTTGTTTTCCCCAAAAGCATCTATAGACTTCTCAAGCTTAACATTTATTTATAGTACATTCTTCAAAGAAATCCACCAGTTTACAAGTAATTTAAAAGAATAGTTTTATTCATGTATTCCAGCATCCTTAAAATAACTCTTAGAAATGGCTTGTTTACTAGGTCTATATAAAAACTTGTAAAGTAACGAAAGAAATCTATAGCTTGTCTAAAATAAAAAGTCTTTAGTGTAATCCAATAGGATTACACTAAAGACTTTTATTGATTAATTAACTAAAAAAACATGGCTCCAAGGACACCAAAAATCACCAACGGAATGTTATAGTGAAGAAAGGTTGGAACACAAGTATCCCAAATATGATCATGCTGGCCATCTGCATTGAGCCCTGATGTGGGTCCTAATGTAGAATCAGAGGCAGGAGAACCTGCATCTCCAAGGGCTGCTGCTGTACCAATCATAACCGTAGTAGCTAATGGGCTAAAGCCTAACTTTAAACAAAGGGGGACATAAATAACTGCAATAATAGGAATCGTTCCAAAGGATGTTCCAATTCCCATTGTAATAATCAGCCCTAAAAGAATCATTAAAGTAGCCGCAATCAATTTATTTCCTGCCATCATATTTGCTGCTACACTCACTAAATCTTCTACTCCACCTGTTTCTCTAATAACATTTGCATATCCTGATGCTACGAGCATAACAAAAGCAATAAATCCCATCATGCCAATTCCGCTACTCATGAGTTCATCTATGTCACTCCATTTGATGGCTCTAAAAATAATCATGATCATTAATCCTACAATAGCCCCTAGTGGTAACGACCCTATGGTAATCTGAATAATTAATGCTGCTAAGGCACCCAGTAATGCTACCAAATGTTTACTTGAAAATACTTCTTCTTCTACATCTTTTTTCTCTTCTACATGATCCACCATCTTATAAGCTCTAGGCTTTCTATAGGAAATAAAAATAGCAATCAATAATCCTACAATCATTCCAAGTCCAGGTAGCCACATAGCCTGCCATACATGATTTTTTACCATTTTCATACCATTTGCAGTCATTTCGTCTGCAATAATTCCATGAAAAATTAATCCAAATCCTATCGGAAATGCTATATAGGGTGTCTTTAAACCAAAGGTCAATGCACAAGCCGCTCCCCTTCTATCCATATTTAACTGGTTCATCACCTTTAATAGTGGGGGAATTAATATAGGAATAAATGCAATATGTACAGGGATTAAATTTTGAGAAAGACAAGCAATGATTGCAATAAGAATTAATAAAATAGTTCCTTTTCCTCTAATGGTGTTTGCAATCTTTCTTGATAAAATAGTAGCAAGCCCTGTCTTATGAATAGCTGCTGCTAATGCACCTAATAAAATATAGCTAAGAGCTGTTTCTGCATTTCCACCCATGCCACCAATAAGGGTTTCCATGGTTTGATCAATGGGCATACCTGCTAAAAGCCCTCCTGCTATAGCTGCAATAATTAATGAAATAATTACATTTAATTTTAATAGACAAAGCATTAAAGTGAAAATTCCCTAAAAAAGCCTTTGGTATTCCTCTAAAGGATCTTACCAAAGACTTTTCCTTATACTATAATCATCAATCTTTATTTTACAATCTCTATTTTTTTGCTAGACGGAAACCATAAAACATTTGCACCTAAGTTTTCTGATACATATCTTACAGGTACTAGTGTTCTACCATCTTTAATGATGGCAGGTACATCCATCCCTTGCTCTTTCTTTCCAATTACTAAGTTCAACTTCTTATCATCAATGTCTAATTTTACTGTTTTTGTTTCACCTACCCATCCTACATTTGCACCCAGCGCTTCTGCTACAAATCTTAATGGTACCATAGTTCTACCATTCATGATTGTTGGAGGTGCATCTAATGTATTGGTTGTATTGTTTATATCTGCATATTGATCCTCAATGGTTAAGTTGATTTTTCTTAGTTCTTTTGCTTTTAGCACACCATATTGGCTAAATTGATCTGTATAGAATGTAAATGTTTTTGTAGCCTCATCATAAATTCCCCCTAATTTTACAAGGGTGATATTTCCTTTTTCATCTTTTTTATATCGAATCCCAGTAAGATTCTTAATTTCTTCTTTAGAAAGATTTTTTCCTGATAAATCAATAGCTACTGCAACAGGTTCTTTAAAATTCGATACTTTAGTTGTTCCTTTTTTATTTACTACAGCACATGATAATTCAAATACCTGTGAATCCACTTGGTAGAAATTTTTATCTTTTTCTATTTTAGATAAAATCTCTTTTTTAGAAGTTTCATCTATTTCTTTTGCAGAGATTTCTAAAGCTACCTCTTCTCCTTCTTGCTCTACCTCTTTCATTTGTAAAGCTTGTTTTCTAAATACTAAGGAAATTCCTTTGTTTTCTATTTTTAAAGGTTTATCTGCTTTTACTAATCTTTTCAAAGCAGCTTCTGAAATATGCGCTCTTTTTTCCTTTTTATCTTTTAGGGATATTTTTACTTCTTTTTTATTTTTTAAAGCTTTTTCAATAGATTGATCATCTTCTTTTTCATTAGCTGTTGATGAATTTGATCCACTACTGCTTCCAGATGATCCTCCGCTAGATGATTCTGTGCTAGATGATTTTTTCATATCTACTTGAACCATTACAGCATCATGATCACTTAATTGCTCATGCTTTGGTTTAAAGGAATTAATATTTACGATATCAATCTCTGTTTGATCCTTTAAATACTTTGTTACTAAAATATTATCTAACACTTGAGAATTTCCTTGATAGTTATAAGTATATCTTTCATTTTTAGGTAATGCTTGAATCATATTAAATAATTCATTTCCTGCTAATGCATTCAGTGGATTAGAAAATTCAAAATCATTCATATCTCCTAGTGCTACAATTTTTGCTTTTGGATTCTTTGCTAATAGCTCTTTGACAAAGTTGTTTACTACTCTTGCTTGTGGAATTCTATAGTCTTCACTATTTAATCTTGCTGGTTGTTTATTTCCATACATAGAATCATCTCCACGCTTGGAGCTAAAATGATTGGCAATAACAAATACCTTTTCCCCTTTAAATATAAACTCTGTAGCTAAAGATTTTCTTGTTCTTTCAAAAGCATTATTGTTTGGATCAATTCTTCCTGGATTAAGGGATAATCCAATCTTTCCATCTTTCTCTTTTACTACTTGAACAGCTGTTGTTGCATCTCCCTTTTTCTTTTGTGCAAGTTTTACACGATCTGTTCGATAAATAAAACCTACACGAATATTTCCACCTGGCTGTCCTCCATCTTTTCCATCCTCTGGTGCAATATCTGTATATGCATATTGAATATTTTTATCTCCAGCTTTACTTTCTACTGCTTGAATGATTCTTTCATATACTTTATTTGCCTCTATAACCCCATTATTTTTTGCTCCGTCATTATCTTGTACTTCTATAAATCCTACAATATCTGGACACTTTAAGTTCTTTGCAACTACTTCTGCAATTTTTTGAATCTTATCTTCCTTGGCATCTCCACCACAATTTTCAATGTTAAAGGAAGCGATTCTAAGTCCATTTTCTTTTGGAACAATGCGTGTTACTTCATTTTCATCATAATCAGCTTTCACAACCTTTGGTAGCTTTTCTGAAACAAATAATTTATAATTAGTAGTTGAATACCCTATAACTCCTACTATTGCTCCCTCAAAAATATCTCCAACCTTCACACTTGGTTGAAATTTCTCAGCTCCTTTTGCTATAAATATTCTCTCTGGATGCATATTATCCTTTGTGACAATCACACCCCCCTGAACTGATAATCCATTAGTAGAATATTTACCTTTATTCGGAACTACTGGAATCTCATTGTATTTATTTCCACCTACAACAAGTGCATGATCTACTTTTACACGCATACCTTCTAAGCTTTCATAAAAGTCAATACTATCTTCTTTTGGATCAAATTTTTTAAATTCATCATTATCAATTACTTTGTTTGGCGGAATTCTTCCACCTTCTCCTATAACAATAGGTGCTGGAAGGTCATTTCCATGATCTACTACCTCTACCTTTGTTGCTTTAATTTGTGTAGCCGTTAATTGAATATCTTTATTAAAGCCAAAGAAATTCTCCGTCTTTATATGCTCATCTACCGTTCCACTTACCTTTACTTTATCTCCTATCCTTAACGTTACCGCAGGCTTTAAATATTTAGAAAATACATAAATCCCCTCTGATGTACCCTCATCACTATCTGGATTTGGGTCCTGCATATAAAAACCATACGATCCATCTACAATAGTTACAACGCCTTCTACATCTGCTACATCTTGTCCTTTCAAAGAAGATGTATGTGTCTTTCCTTGAATATGTCTAATCTTTACTCCCTGTGAACTAATTACAACAACTTCAACAGAGGTAGTCAAAGCTGTTTCTTCTAACTTTCCTTTAATTATATAAGTACCGATCTTATTTATATCTAAATGACTCGTATCCCAAATCACCTTTGCTGATAGGATTTTTTTATCTTTAGAAACATAAGCTATTGTTTTTGCAAATGTAGGCGTTTCTCCTTCCTTGACAATAATTTTATTTGGCTTTTGTACTCCTTCTGTAGGAATAACATCATTTTTACTTGCTATTGCTAATTGATATCCATTATGTTCACTTACTAAAGCAACTAAATCATATTTTGTAAAACCATCTAATACGCCATCAGGAATTTTATAGATATTAATTGACCCTGTAGCATCTGTCACGCTAGTATCCCCGCCTGTATTGATCTGTCCAAGAGCTACATCTTTTAATTTTACTAACATAGACTCATAATTTTCGCCTACTTCTTGAATGGTTATTTCCTTTGGTACTACTGAATGATTTTTTGACTTTACTGTTGCTGTGAAATTTACAACTTCCAATAATCCTGCATATTCTTTCAATTTACCTATAACTTCTACTTCATCACCCTCATGAAGTTCTTTATTAATATCATATTTGTATAAGTAAATAGCTGCCGTATGATCCTGTACATAAGCACCTTTATTCGTTACACATGTTACAATCCCTTTAAATTTTACATCTCCTGTTTTTTGTGCTCTTACTTCTGCGATAGTCTTTCCATTTATTTTCTTCACTGTATATGTAAATGTAAACATTTTACTTTGTTGACCATCTTTTTTTACTGCATAAGCTGCAATATTTTTTGCTTTATTGATGATGATTTTTGTATCTTTTGTATACGCTTTAAATTTATTTTTATCATATGTATTTCCTTCATATTCAACATAATAGATTGTAGCATCTGATGTTGTTGCATTTAACTTCACCTGTGTATTTACCAATACCTCTGAGCCAGATTGAACATTAGCTGTAACTTTTGTTTCTTTTGGTATATCTCCTTTTACTAGAGAAATTTCTGTAGGTGATTTAAGACCCGGATGGGTTCCAAAATATTTTTCTAAATTTCCTATAATTTGAACTTTTGATCCTACTTTTTCTGGATGATCTTTTAAATTCCACTCATTTCTTAGCTTTCCACTAGGCAATTGAATATTTAAAATCTTACTTGCATCTCTTTCATCCTTTGAATCTGCTAATGCAAGATTTGTATTCTTTGAGAATTTTTCAAACTCATAAGAATTTACTCCTTTAACAGTTCCTACAATATATCCTTCAACTATTGCTTTTCCAGAATTATTAGCAATAGCCTCTGCTACGGAAATAGCTGGATTTTCCTCTATGCTTTCTTTTATAACATTAGCAATTGTATAATTTCCACTAGATATAGCACTATCCTTTGCATATACCTCTGCTTGTACTGCTCCTTCCTCTTGTACACCTACAAGCATCGGGATTGTAAATATTAATTTATCAGTGCGATTAGCTGTACCATTATATACTGCTGCATCTACTGTAGTATCAGAAGTTTTCCCAATGGTTAAGCCCTTGCATAAACGCTCCATCTCTTCTTTAAATGTACGCCCACTAAAATTACTATTTTTAAGCCATTTTGCATTTTTTAATTTTAGTTGAAATAATTGTTTCTCTGTACCAAATTCATTGACATCTCGTTCTTCAATCCTTAAAGCTGGTGCTGTAGTAGGATTGTTAAACTTATCATCTGGTTTAACTGTTGGTGCTTTCGTCACCTGGTTATCACTTGCTGCATAGGCAGTAGGATAACTTATGGGACTAATGATCATGCTTAATATAAGCATCCATAAAATAGGTGATAATATTTTCCTCATTTTCAATTTTAATTCCTCCTATGTCTATTTTTGTCACATCTTGTCTAATTATAATATTTTTGTTGAATTTTGTCGATGTTTTTTGTATTTTTTTTATTTTCTCATTCAACTAACTAATTCATGATTTTATCAAACAACAAACTCAATTATCTGAATATTAAATTGCAAAAAAAAAAGTCTTTAGCAACCCAATGGTTACGCCAAAGACTTTTTTATCATCAATTAAGTAGTTCACTTCTTATTCTAATTCTCCAATAGCTTCTTCTACTGCTTCTAAAATGCTCTCATCATCAATTAGATCTGCTGCCTTGTTAATATCCTGACACATAATGCGATCTTCATGTAGCGTTTTAATCACATTACGAATCTTATCATATACTACTTTTGTTCCTTTTCCTAATTTTTTATTTGCCTTTTCAAAATCTATCGCTTGTGCTGCTGCGAGTAATTCGATGGCAATAACCCGACTTGCATTGTAATAAATTTCCCTAGCTTTTCTTGCTGCAATGGTTCCCATACTTACATGATCCTCTTGATTGGCTGAAGATGGAATAGAATCTACACTAGCCGGATGGGCTAAAACTTTATTTTCAGATACAAGGGCTGCTGCTGCATATTGAGCAATCATAAAGCCTGAGTGAAGTCCTCCATGCTCTGTTAAAAATGCAGGGAGACCACTCAGCTGTGGATTTACAAGTCTTTCAATTCTTCTTTCACTAACATTTGCAAGCTCAGCTATAGCTATTCCTAAAAAATCAAAGGCTAATGCCATTGGCTGACCATGGAAATTTCCTCCTGAGATGGCTTTTTCCTCATCTTCAAAGATCAATGGATTGTCTGTTGCTGCATTGATTTCAATATTAACCTTATCTAATACATATTTTACAGCATCTTTACTTGCCCCATGAATTTGTGGTAAACATCTTAAAGTATAGGCATCCTGTACTCTTATTTCACCTTGTTTCGTTGTTCTTTCACTGTCTTCAAGTATTCTTAAGAAATTCTTTCCAGCAATAATTTGTCCTGGATGAGGTCTTACCTGTTGTACCCTTTCTGTATATGGATCTGTAATGCCATTTAATGCTTCCATTGTTAGAGATGCTGAAATATCTGCTAGTTTACAAAGCTTCTTTGCATCATAAGTCGTTAATGCTCCTACAGCTGTTAGTACCTGTGTCCCATTAATAAGGGCTAATCCCTCTTTAGATGTTAATGCTACCGGTTCAATCCCTGCTTTTTCCATAGCCTCTTTTCCAGACATTAATACACCCTTATAGTATGCTTCTCCTTCTCCAATAAGGACAAGTACCATATGGGCAAGAGGGGCTAAGTCTCCACTGGCTCCTAGTGATCCTTTTTCTGGAATGGCAGGATGAACTCCTTTATTAATCATTTCAATCAATGTATTTAATGTCTTTGGCTGAATCCCTGAAAATCCTTTTGCTAAAGCATTGGCTCGAAGCAACATAACAGCTCTAACAACATCCTCTGGAAAATGTTTTCCAACTCCACAAGCATGGCTGATAATCAAATTTCTTTGAAGCTCTTTTGCTTCATCTTTTGATATGACCACATCACTAAATTTTCCAAAACCTGTAGTAATCCCATACACTACTTTTTCTTCTTCTACTAGCTTATCTACAAAGGCTCTTGATTTTTTTACTTTTTCAAGTGCTTCATCTGTTAATGCTACAGAAAAATTTTTTCTTGAAACATTCACTACCTCTTGCAAAGTTAATTTATTTCCATCAATCAATACCCTATTCATCATCTTTGCCCCCTTAGATTAAATGTTTATTGAATGAATTTTCCACTTAGTATTTGTATTGGTAATATTCTGATTTTATTTAATTGTATATTTAATCGGATATTTTGTCAATATTATCCACTACCGTTCCAACTTGATTACGTAGTATCACTTTATCAAATTAAACCAATACATCTTCTATCTGCTTTGGATTTTAAAGTTTTTATCATCCTAAATCCATCAATCCTTTTGACTTTTCTTGCTGGACTTTATAGTCCACCAATAGAATTTTTACTCATTTATTCTTATAATTATTCATTCAATTGACACATCTTTAGGGATTCTTTAGTTTTTATTTGAATGATCTTTGATACATTCAAGACAGGTGTATCACAAAACAAAATTTTTATATAATTTTTTAGTAGCATCACTTAATTCTATACCTAATTCACCCTTAAAATCATTTGATACCTTTTTATAATGTTCTTTCAAGCTTGTATAGTCTTCTATCTTTGCATAAACGTTCATCAATGTTGCATGAATTTCCTCAATATATGGATTTTTTTCAACTATTCCTTTTAGATAATCTATTGCTTCCCTATACTTCCCTTCTACTATATAAAAATCTGATATTTTTCTAAGTATATTTATATAAAGCTTCCCAAGGCGTTCTTGTTCATTTTTCGCCCAATGATAGTCATTTTCTTCTAAATACTCTCCTCTATATAGTCGACTGCCTTTCTCCATTAACTCTATATTTTTAATATTTACTACTTTATTCCTATCAAAGGTTTTTTCAAATTCTTCCACATCGCAAAATATTTTACCTATATCAAATTTATACATTTCATTTGCATAAATAATTGCTTGATCAAGGTTGATAGTTTTTAATGCATTTCTTACATAATATATATTCGTATGCAAAAGTTTGGTTGCTTGTTCCTCTTCTTTGTCATGCCAAAGTTCTTCAATGATTTTAGATTTATGTACAAATTTCCCTCTATTCTGTACAAGATATGCAGCAAGTTCTTTTGCTTTAGCAGTACGCCATTTGATAGCTTGTTCTCCTTTTGTTATTTCAAAGTTTCCAAAACACAAAATTTTATTTTCTTCGTTCTTTTTATTTAATTCAATCATATCTTGATGTCTTTCCATAACCCTTTCTATAGTCTTATCAAGCCTTCTCTTCAGTATTGGCTTCATCACATAATCTATTGCATTCACTTCAAATGCATCTACAGCATAGTCATTATAAGCTGTAACAAATACGATTTGCACATTGCTATCTATTTCTAATATTTTCTCTGCCGCTTCAATTCCCTTCATCTTTGGCATTTCAATATCTAAAAAAGCCAAATGTACTTTCTCTTCTTTTATTTTTTCAAAAATCTTAGTTACATCTGTATAGGCTCCTACAACTTGAATATGATCATACCCTTTAAGAAGACGTTCTAAATTATTTAATGCATGTTTTTCATCATCTACTAATACAGTTCTAATCAAAAGGTCTCACCTCTCCTATGTGGAATCTTAATACAAACTGTCGTTCCCTTTTCAACTTCACTTTCAATTTCAATACCATATCCATAAATACGTTCTAATCTCTTATTTACATTTCTAAGTCCTACACTTTTACCTATAAAATTCTCATCTAGAATAGCTATTAATTTGTCTTTTGGTATTCCTACCCCATCATCTTCTACTTTAATATGAATAAAGTTGTCATTTTCTTTGATAGAAATTTTTATATTTCCACCTTCTTCTTTTTTCAATATTCCATGCTTCACTGCATTTTCTACAATTGGCTGTAAAATAAGTGTAGGCATCATAAAATGAATAGAGTCTACATCATAATAACAATTTATTTTCTCCTCAAATCGAGCGTTCTCAATAGCTAGATAAGAATGTACAAACTCCATTTCTTTTTCAATACGCACAAATTTATCCATATTACTAAAATCAAAGCTACTTCTTAAATAATTACTTAATTCTGTAATTAGCTCTGCTGCTTTTTCAGGGTCTGTATGGCAAAAGGATACGATTGTATTGAGTGCATTATATAAAAAATGTGGTTTGATTTGTGCCTGTAAAAATGCCATTTCTGCATGAATTGCATGATGAACTGATTTTTTAAGTTCAAGAAGTGTCTTGACGCGAGCTTTCAATTCACTCATTTCAAAGGGCTTTGGTAAAAAATCATTGACCCCTGATTCAAATCCTGTCAAAATCGCTTCTGAATTATTTTGCGCTGTAAGCATAAGAACAGGTAAATCATAAATAGAATATTTTTTACGAATCTCTTTACAGACTTCATATCCTGACATTTGTGGCATCATAATATCCAGAATAACAAGATCTATTTCTTTATTTTTTGAAATTGTACCTAGTGCCTGTATCCCATTTGTAGCTACTATAACAGAATATTTTTCAATAGACAATATATTCACAAGAGAATGCAAATTAACATAGTCATCATCTACTATTAATACAGTAAACTCCCCATCTTGCTCAAAGCTTTCTGGTTCTTTAATAGAATGATGCTGTAAATAATCTTTCTCTAAGCTTTTTTCTTTGTTAAAGGTAACCATTCTTTCTCTCTGCTCACTAATAGGTAAAGTAAAGGTAAATTTTGATCCTTTTCCTACCTCTGATATTACCCATATTTCTCCACCCTGTATTTCTACAAGCTTTTTTGTAATACTCAGTCCCAACCCAGTCCCTCCATAAGATCTCGTTAAAGATGTATCCCCTTGTTCAAAGGACTGAAAAATATCATCTAGTCTCTCTTTTGGTATTCCAATGCCTGTATCTTCTACACTGATCTCTATCCTATTGTTGTTTACTACAGCTGAAATAACTATTTTCCCCTTTTCTGTAAACTTCATAGCATTCCCTAATAAATTATATATAATCTGTATGATTCGATCCTTGTCCCCATAAATAAAAGGCATATCCATTGGTAAAGCATTCATTAATACAATTTCATTATTGACCATCAGATGTCTTTGTACAACCAATACTTCTTCTACGATTTGTTGTATATCTACATTCTTTCTGTTAAGTTTTATATCTCCATATTTTAATTTTGAATAGTCCAATATTTCATTCACAAGATTAGCAAGCCTTCTTCCACTTGATACCACTAACGATAAATTTTCTTTTTGTTTTTGATCCATCTTCCCTTCCATACTTTGTAAAGCAGATTCTGTAATACTGATCATGCCATGGAGGGGTGTTCTTAATTCATGGGAAGTATTTGCAAGAAACTCATCTTTAAGCTTATTTAGCGAAATCATTTTATCTGATAATTCTTCCACTTCATCAAAAGTTTTTGCATATCTTGCTGCCAAAATATATGCTTGAATGAACAACATGATAAATGTGGTAAACCCTATCAAGCCACCAGGTTCACTTTCAACTATATTCAAATAGTATAGACAGTCATGTATATAAGTCACACAAAAAAGGATGATTCCTAAAAATAGTAAAATTGCACCTTGTTTCTTTCTCCGTACAGCTTTAATAAGACAAATGAATATATTATAAGATATAATTCCTACAAAACCTTCAATAATCATTAAATACTTTGTATAAATATGTGTCGGTGTAAAAATTATAAAGGCTGTAATGAGCAATGCTATATAAACAAAAAATTTTACAACTTTCTTTGTAGATTCTTCTGGATAAACCTCATGTACAAAAACAAACCATATGGTTGCTCCCCAATAGACAGTCATGTATTCAATAACTGTGAGGAAATTAAAATCCATCCTAGGAATGAAGGTAGTAATAAAATACTCTCCTGTAAAAAGAATTCTTACTGACATTCCTAAAAGGGCTATGATGAAATACAATATAGATCTATTTCTTCTTTGCAACCAGTATATAGCCATATGATAAAGAATCATACTCCATACAGCACCAAAGAGAAGCATCTCTCTCCTTGCTGAATTTTCTTTCATTGTTCGTATTTGTTCCATCAACCCGAAGTCTATCGAATGCCAAAATCCTCCTCTCGCATAGGTATAATTGGATATTTGCACAATGATTTCAAATTCATTAGAATCATTTTCAAAATGAACGATTTGTGGTTTATACTCAGCTACAGTAGACTCTTTACTTTTCCCAACAATCCCACTTGTTGCAATGGTCTGTCTATTAATCATGAATTTATAAGCAGTAGACTCCGTCAATATTTTTAATCCTTTTAAGTCATCTATATTATTTGTTTTGATCTTTAACCGATAAGTAGCATATCCTTTACCTGGAAATTTTTTACTATTTATTTTGTATTTATTCCATACACTGGGCACATGGAAATATCCAGTAGGCTTATACCCTTTTTCTCCTTGATGAAAATCATCATAAGTAAGTAATTGATTCCAATAAAACTCCCACTCTCCATCTAGCTTAATAGGACCATCCTTTTGAAAGCTCCACTGAGTAAGATCTAATTCACCTTTTTTAGCTACAATCATTTTCCTTTCTTCTTTTGAAAAAGAAGTAAAATTTAGCAGTATGCCTATAATTAGAATAAATATAAAAATACCGTATTTTTTATTGATAAAAAATTTCATGTATGAACCGCCTTTATATTTTTCTCTTTTTGTATTGCTATGTGTTTATTTTTTTAATTTATTTTATTTTATCAATTTCATACCATGAATTACAAGCTCTATATAATAAGTACTAGTAAAAAACTTATATAAAATTAAAGCAGATGGCTTTTATAAACCACCTGCTTTAATTTGCTACTTGCATAATTATTTGTCCATGTTACTACGATACTAGTTTTTCCAACTATTCTTCCGATCCATATACACTTTCAACAACTGTTTCATCTTCTGTACTCACTAATTCTTCCTCTATTTCTTCTTCTATTTCTATGGTTTCCGTATCCTGATCATAATCTACCTTTAATCCCAATTGTTCTGCAATAAATCTTAAAGGTACAATGGTTCTATTATTCATAATTTGAGCAGGTACATCAATGGCTGTTTCTTCTCCATTGACAAAAGCTTTTCCATCTTCTAATTGGAATACGATTTCTATATCCCCTTTGCTTACAGTTACCTTTCTTTCCTCTCCATTCCATGCAACATTTGCTCCTAATCCTTCTGTGATGGCTCTTACAGGGATTAATGTTCTACCTTCTTTGATAACAGGTGGCGTATCAAATTTGAAATGACCTTTCTTCTTTAAAATGTTTTCTATTGGAATCACCTTTACATCAGGATTTTTACTTTTAATTTCTTCTGCTCTCTCTCTTAGTTTATTTAATTCTTCTTCTGAATAACTTTTCTTGATCAGTCTCTTCATTTCAACTCTTACTTTTTTCATTTCTGCCTTGATCTCTTTTGCATTCTTACGAGATTTTTTAAGTTCTTTTAATAAATTCTGGAAGCTTTCAAGCTTTGGTTGTTTTTTAACTTCTTCTAATCTTTTTTCTATATCCTCTTTGGAAACCTTCTTTTTTATCTCCCCTATCCTTTCCTTAATCTCTTCTTCTCTTTCCCTTTTATCTCCTATTCTTTCCTTGATCTCTTCTTCCCTTTCTTTTTTGTCGTCTATTCTTTCCTTCATCGCTTCTACTCTTTCTCTCTTAGCTTGAATTTTTTCTTTAATATAATTTTTTCTGTCCTCTTTTCCTACTTGGAACTTGCTTTTTTTTGTATTGGGTTTTTCTGCTCTTGCAATGCTTCCTATAGAACTTGTAAAAATAAGTGTAAACATAATAGACAATACCATAACTTTTCTTAATTGATTTTTCATTTGATTTCCTCCTTTGTTTTTATGAATTGTTTTTCTATCATAGGATACGGTTATATTTATTTTTTTGGGTACCTTATATAAAAATTTTTTTAATTTTAAGAGCATTATCTTTAAAGACAATGCTCTCTATTTTTAATCATCCTTATTCTTTTTCCCTAATCTATTGTTTTCTTTGAACTTTTCTATTTTTTCTTTTTTATTCTTTTCATTCTCTCTTTTTCTTTTTTCTATTGCCTCTTTTTTATTTGTACTCTTGATTTCTTTCTTTGTTTCTACTTTCTCTTTTTTGATTTCTTTTTTCTTCGCTTCTATTTCTCTTTTATTTTGCTGATTCAGTTCTATTTTCGGCTTCTTCTCATCCTTCTTATTTTCTATATATTTTATGTGATCTTCTTTCTTTATTTCCTTATGCTCCTTACTATTTTCATTCTTACTTTCTCTATTTTGCTGTATATCTTTTTTCTTTTCTTCTACTTTATTTTTTATCTTTTTTTCTTTCACTCTTCCAATTTCTTTATCTACTATTTCTTGTACCTTCATATTTTTTATCTGATCCAATGTAATATTTTGTCCTTTTTCCTTTGATTGCTTGTAAACTTCATATTTTCCTATAGAAATATTCTTTTCTTTTGCTTCTTTTAGATCTTTTTCATTTCCTTTGATATAAAAAAGATCTATATCCTCTAAGCTTTCATTTCCTAAAATCTTCTCTTCAATCTTGTTCATATCTATGGTTTTTTCTTTAAAATCCTCTTCTACAGCTGTTGTGGCTATTAAAACTTTGTTTTTTTCTTTTGTAATATATTTTTTTTTCTTTGCATTATCAATGACAATGAGTACAGCTTCTTCAATAAACATATCTCTGAATTCTCTATCTATTAATTCTTTACCTTCTGTATTAAGGGCTTCTACCTGTAGGATCTTCTCTTCTTTATCTATCTTGAATTCAATGCTAGGATTAATGTCTATACTCACTATTGCAGCATAATTCATAGTTTCTAATGTATTCAATGGATCAATATTTATGGTAGATAAAACCATAATTATGAAAACAGCTGCAATTAAACTTATATTTTTAATATTGGCTTTTCTCTCCTTATAAATATCTTCCTTCACAAAAATAATCTCTTTTCCAACAGCTAGCCCATCTTTTCTTATAATCTTCATATACTTTGTATCATCTGTTAAAACGATTGCAAAACTTTCTTCTATTTTTAAGATACAACCCCTATAAACCACCCTTAACACCTCCTTGAGAGCTTCCTATATAGCTTTTTAGCTTTTCAAAATCTCCCTCTAGTATAATCACTGTAGCAATGATAAATTTTCTACTTCTTTTTAAAATTTTCAGACTAGTTCCTAACCCATCGATAAGCTTTTTACTAGGTAATCTTTTTTTTCGAAATAGCTCTTCTTTTAGTCCTTCATCATCCGCAATATATTTTGCAACCCGTATAGCATTGGCTCTCGTATCTATATGTTTCGGAGCTTCCTCCACCAAATCAGAAAATCCAATCTGAAAATTGTTTAACTTTTTTTCAAATTCTTTTATTTCTGCTCTTAATGTGAAATTTTTTGTGAAATCCTCTATAGAAAAATATTTTTGTAATTGATCCTTATCCTCTTCTTCAAATTGGCTAATAGGAATAGCTTTTTTATGTTTATTTTTCTTTCTAAGATCATCTATTATTCTATTTTTTATGACAAGCTGTGCAAAACTTATGAAATTTCCCCTATCTTTTTCATATTTGTCAATCGCTTCATTAAAAGCTTCTATTGCTATACTTAATTCCTCACTATTTTCTGCTTCAATATATCTATTTAATTGATCGGATACAGTTTTTATGATAAATGGTATGTATTCTTCAATCATTTTTTCTCTTTCTTCTGTATCTCCTTTTTTAACTTTCTCAAGTCTTTTCGTTAAGGAGTCTCTTTTAAAAAAATCCAATAGGCGCGCCAAAATTATTCACCTCCGTCTTTATAGGCATACGTAAATTCATAAAAATTTAAGTCCCCAAAAACATTATTTCTTTAAGTATATATGAAAAACTATTCTATAAGAAAGAGGGATAAAATTGGAAAAAGAGACGGATCAACGTCTCTTAATGAACAAGTTTAAAATATATCATTTTTCCTATGTAGTAGATGAGTGGTATGAACATGGCTGGTAGCATATTCCCTACTTTTATTCTTTTAAACGCTAACATATTAAAGCCTAATGCCATAATTAAAAGCCCTCCTACTGCTGACATTTCTCCAATAACTGCTTCTGTAAGAAAAACCTTCATAGAAGATGCTGCTAAAGTAATAATTCCTTGATAGATAAAAACTGCTATAGAGGAAAAAATAACACCCATTCCTAATGTAGAGGCAAATACAACAGAAGTAATCCCATCAAGAACAGATTTTGCAAAAAGAGTTTGATGATCGCCTGATAGTCCACTTTGAAGAGAACCTACAATAGCCATAGAGCCTACACAAAATAAAAGACTAGCTGTAACAAAGCCCTTTGCAATACCCCCTTCCTGATCTCCCATCTTATTCCCTATATATCCTCCTAATCGGTCTAAATTATCCTCTATTCTTAGAAATTCTCCTAGAATACTTCCGATAACCATACTAAAGATCACAAGAAGCACATTTTGAGTCTTTATAGCCCCTATAACCCCTATTAAAAGAACACTTAATCCGTTGGCTTTTAGAATGGTTTCATTATATTTTTCGGGTATCCCTCCTCTAAATAATAAACCGATCAAACTTCCCCCAATAATTGCTAATGCATTGACGATAGTCCCTAGCATTTTTATACCTCCTCAAAATTTTTGTCTAATTAGGTAATATTCTTTACTAGGGACAAAATTCCTTCATATAAATTATTTTCCAATTCCTACTTCCCTTGCATAATAGAAAAGATACTGCTGAGCAAAACCTGCTAATTCTTTAAAATAATCTTTTGCAAAGCTTTCTATTTTCTTTAGTGTAGTTCCTTCTGGAAAATAAAAATACTCCATAATTCTTCTGACCCATACATCTACTGGGAAAGCGTCAAATTTTCCCATAGAAAAAAGTACTATACAATCTGCAACTTTAGGTCCTACCCCACTACATTTTAATAATTCTTTTTTTGCATCTGCCGTTGATAAATTTTTCAAATCATATAGTTCAACCTCTTTTTCTTCTATCATCCTCACGGTCTCTACTATATACTTTGCTCGATAACCTGTATAGCTTTCTTTTATTTTCTCAACAGATTGATCCTGTAAAGCTTCTACTTGAGGAAAATCATAATATTTTTTCCCCCTATATTCCCCTAAAAACTCTCCATATCTTTCACATAAGCTTTCAATAGATTTTTTAATCAATGGAATACTTCTATTTGATGAAATAATAAAAGAAAGTAATATTTCCCATTCATCTTGATTAAGAATCCTTATTCCTGTTCCATAATGAATAGCTTTTTCCATCACTGCATCCATCTTTTCTAAATTTTCTTTTACAGTTCCATAATCTCTATTTAAATCAAAATAATCTACCCATATATTCAAAAACTCTTCTTTGTTGGTATTATGAAAAATGATGCTATTTTCTTCTTTAGAAACATTGATGACTCTTCCTTTGGCTACCCCTGTGAAGCTCCCATCCTCTTCTTTGTTCCAGCGAAAACATTGTCCGCATTCAAAAATATGCGCAGGCTCAAAATCCTTTATTCCTTCTACCCTAACTTTTCCATCTTCTTCAATAATCTCATATATCAAGATTTCCCCTCCTAAACTTTTTGCTCTTTCTATTCTCTATTTTACCCAAATTTTTCGTCTTCACTTTTTCATTCATAAAAATATCTAATGATTTATTTTTAATGTTCCTTATTGAAAAAAAGTAAATATTGTTCTATAATGAAATCAAATTGAATTTCGTAGTAGGTGCCCCCTTGGGGAGAATAGGGAATGAAGTGTAATTCTTCAGCGGTCCCGCCACTGTAAAGAGGAGCTTATCACAAAATGTCACTGAATTTTCGGGAAGGCGTGTTAAGTATTGAATCTGAGCCAGAAGACCTGCCTAGTGCGTTTTATTACATGAATGATGGCAAAGTTCATGATTTGTTTGTTATGCAAACAAATCATGGACTTTTTTTATTTTATTAGTAAAAAAACGAAATCAACCATGAAGGAGAGAAAAAATATGCAATTACTCAATGAAACCCTCAAAAACATAACTACTCTTGATAAGACTTCTATGGATCAAGCAAAACTGCATATAGATCATTTATTTAAACCATTAGGCAGTTTAGGAAGATTAGAAGAATTAGCCGTTCAATTAGCTGGTATTACAAAAAATCCTTTTCCATCGGTTCATAATAAAGCAATTATTGTTATGTCAGCAGATCACGGTGTTTACGAAGAAGGGGTAGCTCCTGACCCTCAGATTATTACAGCTCTTCAAACACCTAATTTTGCAAAGGGTTTAACAGGTGTATGTGCCTTAGCTAAACAAGCTCACGCCGATGTAGTTATTGTAGATATAGGTATAGCAACAGATATCGAAGAACCTAAAGTGATCCATAAAAAAATTCGATATGGTACAAGCAATATGGCAAAGGGTCCTGCTATGACAAGAGAAGAAGCTATAAAGAGCTTAGAAATCGGTATCGAAATAGTTAACAATCAAATCGAAAATGGGAAAAATTTAATCGGAACAGGTGAAATGGGCATTGGAAATACCACTCCTAGTACTGCAATCTTTTCAGTAATCGGTAATATTGATCCTGAAGAAATTGTAGGTGTAGGAGCAGGACTTCCTACAGAAAAATTAAAGCATAAAGCAGCTATTATAAAAAGAGCCATTGAAATAAATCAGCCAAATCCTAAAGATGGTATTGATATCTTATCTAAGGTAGGAGGCTTTGAAATAGGTGGAATGGCAGGAACTATGTTAGGGGCTGCTGCTAAAAGGATTCCTGTAGTTGTTGATGGTTTTATTTCTACTGCCGCTGCCCTCATTGCTATAGCCATTGAACCAAAGGTAAAAAATTTTCTCATTGCCTCTCATCATACTGCTGAAAGAGGAGGCATGATAGCTATGGAGCTTCTTGGTCTTCAACCTATGTTTGATATGGGCTTAAGACTAGGCGAAGGTACTGGAGCAGCTCTTGCCTTTAATTTCATTGAAGCTTCAACCTTTATGGTAAAAGAAATGGGTAAACGCTAAAGCTAAAAAAGTAGCCCTTCCTTTAGAAAAGGGCTACTTTTTTAATGGATTAAAACTTTATTGAATTTTTTCTAATAATTTCTTAACTAATACTGCACCTTCCGCTCTAGTTGCAAAGTCCTTTGGTGCAAATTTACCTGTATCTCGTCCTTTTATAATTCCAATTTCATAAGCTCGCTTCACATCCTTTAACGCCCAAGAGCTTATATCCTCCTTATCTGCAAAAGTCAATGCCAGTGATTGATTGATTTTTTTGTTACTTCCTTTTTTTTCATAAGCCTTCATAACAATAACTGCAATCTCTTCTCTTTTAATCCTACGGTCTGGGTCAAAATTTCCATTCCCCATGCCTTTTATAATTCCAGCTCTATATGCAGCTTCTATATATACTGCCTTATTTGTATCCTTTTTTACATCTTTAAAAATTCCTTCATGGGCTTTTGGATTGATCCCTAATGCATTTACAACAAATTCTGTAAACTCTGCTCTAGTAATCTTATCTTCTGGTTGATAAAGGTTATTCTCTTTAGCTGATAAAATCCCTTTTTCACTCAAATCTAATATATAATCTTGCGCCCAATGACCACTTACATCTGTATAGATATATTTTTTCATCCATTCATTCTTATTCTCTTCTTCTTTTATTGTAGTAAAGCTCCATGTTTTACTAATGTTTCTTGCTTTTTTATCCTTGAAAGTTACTTTTCCCTTCACATAGACCGTATACTTTTCGCCTTTTTCTAGGGGTTTTGAAGGAATAATAAATATACTATCATAAAGTTTGTCATCCTTTTGTGGCGTATTAATATAACTATTTACTATACTCCCCTTGCTATTTTTTAATGTTACTTTTTCTATCGTTAATTTTTCAATATTTTTTTTACTAAAGTAAGATAAAGATATAGGATATCCTACTGCTCCTGTTTGATTATAAAATCTAAGGGGATTAGGAATTTCATTTCCATCCCAAGAAATAGAAACATATGTTTGATTTTCCATAGGATATACAATCATCTGATCTTCTAAAATTGCTTTCCCACCAAAATCAAAGGTATAATATTTATCTTTCACGCCATATCCTAAATCTAAAAGATATGGATTCATCCAAGCGAGTCTGTGATAAGGTGCATCTACTAACTGGTCTATTGCATCTTTATAATCTTTTGACCCTGAGCTTATATTTTCAGCAACAGAGCTTCCTGTATATCCAAAAACACTTGCTCGATTATAAGACTGAATTCCTGTAAATCCCTTATCATTTGCAAATTCATCATGAGTAAACTTCTTATTGACTGCCATATAATTAGAATGAGCCATTGCTGCTGCATTTAAAGAATCATTCATTTTAAATTCAGAAATTCCTAGAAGTCTTCTATATCGATTAGAATAATTTAATACTTTCTTCTGCTCTTCTGAAGGATTTGGTAGCTGCTCTACTGCATTTTCTCCAATATTAAACTTCCAGGTTTCCTTTATAAATTTTTCTTCCCCTAAATTTATATTCAAATCTACTTTATATTGACCTGATTTAAGAGGTTTTTCAGGTTCATAAAAAACAATCTGCTGTTTTTCATCATATTTAGCAGAAACAGGGTTTCCATTTAATTTCATATCTATTTCTTTTACCTCATTGTTATTTAAAACTAATTGCATACTTATACTAGGTTTTGATACAAGAACCGTAGTATCCTTTGGCTGGGGTGGAAAATACCCCTCTACACTTTCTGCATAAGTAATTGTATATATTCCACTTATTAAAAGTATAAGAGTCATCAAAAGAATATAATGATATTTGTTTTTCATAATACATACCTCCTCATATCTATTTTAATATATCTTTTGGTGAATTATCCTAATTGTCTTTAAAATGTAATATTCCTTTAACATATGTAATAATATTGTCCTCAAAAAAAGAATCGCAAAGCGATTCTTTTTTAGTAATTTCCTTATATTCACACAATCCATTTACTTAAATAACAATGATTTTTTTTACAAATATATTTACTGCTAAAATATTGAGGGCTGTCATGTCCTCTACTTCTTTCATTATTTTTCCTTGTACTTTTTCCGATAGCTTATGTACAGCATTTCCATGTATAGCTATAATTTCTACATAAATACTAATCCCATTTGAATAATTACGAATATCTACTCTTGAAACTTTATGAATCCCATCTATTTGGCGAGCTGAATAATTAACCAAATCATTAATTACTTTATCAGAAATTGTGTATTTCCCCATATAACTAAAAGTAGGTCTCACCACAGATTTTTCAGCTATTTGTACAGTATCATCTTTTTTTCTTCTTAGAATTTTTAATGGATCGATAAAATATCCAGAAAAATCTTTTTTTATTGCGAAGGTAGGAACAGGAATGACATGTTTTCCATATTCATTCCTTTGCTTTTTTGCTATTTTTCTTTCTTCCGCTGAAGAAATTTCTTCAATATATACATATTCCTTAATAGGATCAATTTCCAAATGCATTGCGATTTTATCTACCATTTTTTTAGAAGTCCCTAAAATCAATATTCCTCTAGGATTCTCCTCCTGAATAGCCAGCTTTACTTCTTCTCTATGATCTTCATGAGTAAAAAGAGCTGTTTTTACTGCAGCTACAGAAGTTTTCTGCCTTTTTGCAGATTTTCCTGCAATAATTTTATTTCCTTGTATCAAAAGTCCATCATCAATAATATATGTAATTTCTTTTTCATGGGCAAGATTTAAAGCTCTATAGCTTTTCCCTGTACCACTTTTTCCAACAAGTGCTACTACCTTCATAACCATTCTCCTTTTCTCAATAAATATAGAATGATAATCATTATATATACCTGCTTTTAGACATTTTTTTTTGTTTTTTTATTGTCCACATACTTGTATTTTGTTACAATGTAATCGTGTTAAAGATGAAGTAAACACTTAATAAAAATAAATTTTTAGAGGAGGATTTTATTATGGCTTATGTAATTAATGAAGCTTGTATCAGTTGTGGAGCTTGTGAACCAGAATGTCCAGTAAGTGCAATCAGTGCTGGAGATGACAAATATGTAATCGATGCAGGAGCATGCATTGACTGTGGTGCTTGCGCTAACGTTTGTCCAGTAGACGCACCAGTTGCAGAATAATATTAAATACATAAAATAATGATACCCTAGTTCCCATTAGGGTGTTATTATTTTTTTGCATAAATTTCTCCTTCATCTGTAGACAATGTAGTCTGATTAATTTTACTTAAAAATTTTAATATGGCCTGTTCTTCCTTTAACGTTACATCACTTAATACAAAGTTTAATAAATCCTTTTGAATATCTAATGTCTTTTTACACATTTCTTTTCCTTCATCTGTTAATTTTAAAATATATACCCTTTTATCCTCTTCTGATTTTTCCTTTGTAATATATCCATTTAATATTAATTTTTTCATCACAGAAGCAATTAATCCTCTATCTATTTCTAAATCCTTTACTAATTCATATATTTTTTTATTATTTACCTGACCGATTTTTCTTAACACATGTATATCTAATAAAGATAATTCTTCTTTTCCGTTGATCTTAAAGCCCTTTCGATCATAGACTAACACTTTATGCATCAGCTTATCAAGCATTTTATTAATTTCATAATAATAATTAGCCATCTTCATCACCTAGTCCTTCTAATCTTTTGTTATTATATCATTATTGATAATACATTTCAATTACTACAATAAAAAACGGGTCGACTGTCACAAAGATCAGTCGCCCGTAAATAAAACTACTATAAAAAATTACTACTTAGCTGCTGCAACCTCTTTTAATGCTTCCATTAAATCTTCAGCTCTATCTAAAGCATCCATTAAAGCAGGAACAACGTCATATAAGTCTCCTACGATTCCAAAGTCAGCAACTTCGAAAATTGGTGCATTAGCGTTTTTGTTGATTGCAACGATGATATCAGAATCTTGCATACCAGCTAAATGTTGGATTGCTCCTGAAATACCACAAGCAACATAAAGTGTTGGCTTAACAGTTGTACCTGTTTGACCTACTTGGTGAGAATGATCAATCCATCCAGCATCAACACATGCACGAGATGAACCTACTACTCCACCTAATTTATCAGCTAATTTTTTAAGAAGCTCGAAACCTTCTGCTTTTCCAAGTCCACGTCCACCAGATACGATTACTTCCGCATCTGTTAAAGATACCATGTCTTTTTTAGTTTTTACGATTTCTACTACTTCTGTTCTTACATCTTCTTTAGTTAATTGAACATCAACAGTGATTACTTCACCTGTTCTTGAATCGTCTCTATGCGCTTTGTCCATAACACCAGGTCTTACTGTAGACATTTGTGGTCTATGGTTTGGACATACGATTGTAGCCATGATGTTTCCACCAAAAGCTGGACGAGTTTGCTTGATTTTCTTATCTTCTGGATCTATTTCAAGCTTAGTACAGTCAGCAGTAAGTCCAGTATCTACTCTAGCAGCTAATCTTGGTGCTAAGTCTCTACCAATGTGAGTCGCTCCGTATAGAACGATTTCTGGTTTAAATTCTTCGATTGCATCAGTGATTACTTTTGTGTATCCATCTGTTGTAAAGTTTTCTAGTAATTCATGATCTAGAACATATACTTTATCAGCACCATATGCAATTAATTCTTTTGCTAAACCTTCAATATTGTGTCCAGCTACAACTGCACATAGTTCTGTTCCGATTTCGTTTGCTAACTTTTTACCTTCTCCTAATAACTCAACTACAACAGGCATGATTTCGCCTTGTCTTTGCTCTGCATATACCCATACATTTTTGTATGCAGATAAGTCTTTTTTAGGAATATCTGAAACTTGCTTTTCAATAGCTTTGAAAGGACATGCCTCTACACAAGCTCCACAAGCAGTACATTTATCATTGATTACAGCTACACCATCAACCATGTCAATAGCGTCAAAAGGACATGCTTTTAAACATAGCTTACATCCTTTACATTTATCTTTATATACAACAACAGCCATTTTTCTCCCTCCAATTCAATTAGATGATATGTTTTTGTTTTAAGTTCACAACTAACTTCTCTACCATTTCTTTAATACTTCCTTCAAGCATTACACCTTTTCCTTTTGGTTCTGGTGTAAATGAACGGAATACTTTTGTTGGAGAAGCATCTAATCCTACTTCATGCTTTTCAACGTCTAAATCAGCTAATGACCATACTGTAGTTTCTTGCTTGCATGCATCATAGATCCCTTCAATAGACATATATCTTGGTTTATTTAATTCTTTGATTGCAGTTAAAAGTACTGGTGTTTTCACCTTAATTACTTCATAACCATCTTCTAATTGTCTTTGAACTTTAATTTCTTCACCTTCTACCTCAAAATCTTGTACATAAGTAATTTGAGCAAGTCCAAGTCTTTCAGCGATCTGTGGACCTACTTGAGCAGTATCTCCATCGATTGCTTGTCTTCCAGCGAAAATAATATCATATTCTCCCATTTTTCTGATTGCAGCTGCTAACGTATTAGAAGTTGCCCAAGTGTCAGCACCAGCAAAAGCTCTATCACTTACTAAGATTGACTCATCTGCTCCCATAGCTAAACATTCTTTTAACATTTCGTCAGCTTGAGGTGGTCCCATTGTAAGTACTGTTACATGGACGTCTTCATATTTATCTTTTAGTGCTAATGCTTCTTCTAAAGCATTTGCGTCATCTGGATTTAAGATACTTGGAACACCATCACGAATAAGAGTTCCTTTTACAGGATCTATTCTAACTTCGTTTGTATCAGGAACTTGCTTTACACAAACTATTACCTTCATCTTTCTTCCTCCTTTTATAAAGTGCTTATATGAACGTTTCGTTTTATTTTATATGAACCGTGTCTTTCAATTATTTTAATAAATTTGCAGCGATTACCATTTTTTGTACTTCTGAAGTACCTTCATAGATCTCAGTGATCTTAGCGTCTCTCATCATTCTTTCTACTGGATATTCTCTTGTGTATCCATATCCACCATGTAATTGAACAGCTTTAGTTGTTACATACATAGCAGTTTCTGCTGCAAATAATTTTGCCATAGCTGCTTCTTTAGAATAAGCTAATCCTTGAGATTTTCTCCATGCTGCATTATATACTAAGTGTCTAGCTGCTTGAATTCTAGTTTCCATATCAGCCATTTCAAATTGTAATGCTTGGAATTTAGCTAGAGCTCTACCGAATTGTTGTCTTTCTTTTGTATATTTAACAGTTTCATCTAATGCTCCTTGAGCAATTCCTAAAGCTTGAGAAGCAATACCAATTCTACCACCATCAAGAGTAGTCATTGCAACTTTGAAACCTTTTCCTAATTCTCCCAATTGGTTTTCTTTAGGAATTCTGCAGTTTTCGAAAATTAATTCAGTTGTAGCAGAACCATTGATTCCTAATTTCTTTTCTTTTTTACCAATGCTGAATCCTGGTGTTCCTTTTTCAACGATGAATGAACTGATTCCTCTAGTTCCTTTTGATTGATCTGTCATTGCCATAACAACATAGATTTCAGCAACTCCACCATTTGTGATGAATATTTTAGAACCATTAAGTACCCACTCGTCTCCATCAAGTACTGCAGTAGTTTGTTGTCCAGCAGCATCTGTTCCTGCGTTTGGCTCAGTTAAACCAAATGCACCAAGCTTTTCACCTTTTGCTAGTGGTACTACATATTTTTGTTTTTGTTCTTCTGTACCATATTTCATAATTGGCCACATACATAGTGAACTGTGTGCTGAACAGATAACTCCAGTAGTAGCACAAGCTCTTGAAAGTTCTTCTACAGTAATCGCATAGGTAACTTCGTCTGCGCCTGCTCCACCGTACTCTTTTGGAACAAAAGTTCCTAGCATTTTGTATCTAGCCATTTTTTCAACTGTTTCCCATGGAAATCTTTCTGTCTCATCTACTTCTGCTGCTAAAGGCTCTACTTCGTTTACTGCAAAGCTTCTAACCATCTTTCTAACCATTTCTTGTTCTTTGGTCAATTTGAATTGCACATTAATTCCCTCCTCTTTATATTTAAAAAATTGATATTTTTTTCACAGCACCTTTATTATATTAGCACAAACTATGCCAAAATGACAATATGATTTATATATTTTTTTTTAGAATTTATTTTGTTGCAAGGGATAGCCTTTTTCATTGCACAAACACCTCAACATTTGATTCCAACTAGATTCCATCTAAAATCTCTTTATTTTTGAAATTTTTATTGTATAGATATGTTTTTGAATCTTTTTCAATATATTGATATTAATCTCATATTTTTCTATATTTTGGTAATATGAGTTTAAAACAAAAGAAGCAGATGTACGCTATCCTGTACACCCGCTTCCCCTATTTAACTGGCTTTCTCCGATGAAATTGTTAATTTGATGTCAAATCGTACATTTTTTCGCACACACACGCGTGCTTTGTGCGCTTTTTTGTACACTTTTGCTATATACTTTTATTCTCCCCTTATTTCTTATCATCATAATTATGTTTTAATAAGAAAGATAATGTATATAAACTTTCACTTAAATGTACATTTTCTAACATAATATGTTCTGGAACGTCTAAATCAGTAGGTGCAAAATTCCAAATTCCCTTGATATTACTCTTCACTAGTTTATCTGCTACATCTTGGGCATGCTCTTTGTTTGTACAAATAATCCCAATATCTATCTTGTTTTCTTTTATGTACTCTTCTATATCATCTGCGTCCATAATTTCAATGTCTCTGATCTTTAATCCGATTAATCTAGGATTAATATCGAACATCCCCATAGGAACAAATCCTGATTTTTCGAAATTTGTATAGTTTGCTATTGCTTGCCCTAAATTACCTGCCCCTATAATGATCGTATTGTACGTATTATCTAATCCTAAAATTTTACCAATTTCCGCATAAAGACCTGCAACATTATAGCCATACCCCTGTTGCCCAAATCCTCCAAAATTATTTAAATCTTGTCTTATTTGAGATGCAGTAAAGCCTATAATCTTACTTAACTCCCTAGATGAAATCCTATTGATCCCCTTATCTAATAGTTCTTCTAGATACCTTCTGTATTTAGGCAACCTTCTAATTACAGCCATTGATATTTTCACATTTTCTCTTTGCATTTCGATCTTCCTCTATCTTTATAGATTGTTTTTTTAACAAATTATATCATTGTGATATATATATGTCAATGTGCTCAAGAGCACATCCGTGCCTTTTATACCCTATTTAAGGCTTCTAAATAGCCTTCTCATTTTATCTTTCCCTTTTTTTTGGTACAATATAATATAAATATATTTAGCAAGGAGGATCATTATGATCGTTTTATCATGTAATCGTATCTATAAATCTTTTGTAGTTGATTCCATATTAGAAAATATATCTTTTAGCATAAATGCTGGAGAAAAAATAGGTTTAGTAGGATCAAATGGCGCTGGGAAGTCTACTCTATTTAAAATTATAACAGGAGAGCATAATTATGATAGTGGCGAACTCTATATATCCAAAAGCACTACTATTGGATACTTAGAACAAATGGGCGTTTTATCCTCTTCTAATACAGTTTTTGATGAAGTCCTTCATGTATTTGATGATTTAATCGAGCTAGAAGAAACATTACGTTCCTTAGAAGAAGAGATCTCTAAGGAAAGTACTAATCCATCAAAAGACTTGGATCAATTAATGGAAACCTATGCCCATAAATCTGAAGAATTTCAAAATAAAAATGGATATGGCTATAGAAGTGAACTTCGTGGTGTCTTAAAAGGATTAGGTTTTTCAGAAGAAGAATTTGATCAACCTATCGTACAGCTTAGTGGAGGGCAAAAGACAAGAGTTAATCTAGCAAAGCTCCTTCTTAAAAAGCCAGCTATTTTATTATTAGACGAGCCTACCAATCACTTGGATATGGATGCTGTAGAATGGCTTGAAGGTTTTTTAAAATCCTATCATGGGACAATCCTTCTCATTTCCCACGATCGATACTTTTTAGATCAGGTTGTAGACAAAATTTATGAAATCGAAAATAAAAAGCTTATCCAATATAATGGAAACTATTCTACTTATGTAGAAAAGAAAAAGGTACTCTATGAACAACAGCTAAAGGAATACCTAGGGCAACAAAAGGAAATACAAAAACAAGAGGAAATCATTCGAAGATTTAAACAGCATGGCACAGAAAAGCTAGCAAAACGTGCAAAGAGTAGAGAAAAGAAATTAGAACATATCTCTGTAATAGAAAAACCTATCCTTTTTGATAAAAAAACTAAAATCCGATTTGAAACACAAATCAAAAGCGGAGAAGATATTTTATCTGTTGAAGATTTATCTAAAAGCTTTGGGAATACTCAGCTCTTCGAAAATGTTGGTTTCAATATTTATAGAGGTGAACGAGTAGGTCTTATTGGTCCTAATGGTATTGGTAAATCTACTTTATTAAAAATTTTACTAAAATCTATCCCTTTCGATACAGGAAAGATTCAATTAGGACATAATGTTTATATAGGATATTATGATCAAGAGCAATCAGATTTAAATACTTCTAATACAATCATTGATGAAATATGGGAAGAAAAAATTCATTTTACCCAGACAGAGGTAAGAACACTTCTTGGCTCTTTCTTATTTGGTGGAGAAGATGTATTTAAAAAAATCTCTACCTTAAGTGGAGGAGAAAAGAGTCGTGTATCTTTACTAAAATTAATGCTTTCAAAAGCAAATTTTTTACTCATAGATGAACCTACAAACCACTTAGATATTGCTTCAAAGGAAGTATTAGAAGAAGCTTTAACCCATTATGAAGGTACTCTATTAGTCATTTCTCATGATAGATATTTTTTAAATAAAGTAACAACAAAAATATTAGATCTTTCACAACAGGGCATCACTGAATATTTAGGAAACTATCAATACTATCAAGAAAAAAAGAATCAATTAGAAGAATCTAAAAAAGCCACACCTGAAGCAACGAAAACAAAAACTCAATTAAAGGATGAAAGAAGAAAAGAAAAAGAACTTCAAAAAGAAAAGAGAAGAATTAAAAAAGAACAGCAAGCTTTAGAGGAAAAAATATTTTCTCTAGAAGAAAATATTCGAGAGCTTGAACAAGAAATGTGCAAGGAAGAAATTTATTCAGACCCTAAAAGAAGTGCAGAAATTCATGAGCAGACCACAAGTTTAAAAATAGAACTCGATCATCTTTATGAAAAATGGGAAGAATATTTGCAGTAATTTTCAAGTCTACAGTTAAAAGAAAAAAACTAAAAATACATGTATAAGTTGCTTTTTTTATGATAAACTAAAAAAAAGATAAAAAAAGTGTTGAAAAGCATATTTTTTATAGTATTTTCTATTTAGATGTGGTAAAATAATCACGTTAAAAGCCACTTTCGTGGCTAACAGAAATATTTTAACTAGGGAGGAATCCATATCATGTTTGAAAAAATAAAAGAGATTATTATTGATCAATTAGGGTTAGACGAAGATGTAGAAATCAAGGCAGAAACTTCATTAATGGGAGATTTAGAAGCAGATTCTTTAGATGCTGTTGAAATCATCATGGCAATCGAAGATGAATTTGACGTTGAAATTCCTGATGAAAATGCAGAAGGTTTCAAAAACATTGGTGATATCGTTAATTATGTAGAAGAAAACAAGTAGTTTGGATTATCCAAACTACTTATTTTTTTAATCATATTTTATCTGTTTATAACATATATATTATAAGACATACATATACCCATTTATATTCACAGTTTTTCAACACTTTTCCTCAAGTTATCCACATTTTTATTCAAACCCCTGCCTTCTTAAGGGCTTTTCCTAAACTTTTCCACACTATCCACATTTTTATCCACATAATCTTCTGAATAATTTTACTTAAATCCACATTTCTTTATCTTCTTTCTCCTAGCTTCAAATTTGGTATTCCATTTAAATACAAATCTGAAGTAAATCCATTGATATAATTATAATATGCTGCACAACCAATCATAGCGGCATTATCTGTACAAAGTTTTATAGATGGATACTTCAATGTAAAGCCTTCTTTTTTCCCTTCTTTTTCAAGGGCTTCCCTAAGCCCACTGTTAGCAGCTACCCCTCCAGCTAAAACAATTGTATCTAAATTTTTAAGCTTTGCAGCTTTTATGGCTTTATGAACTAATACTTCTACAACAGCTGCTTGAAAAGAAGCTGCTACATCTTCTACTTTGATCTCTAATCCCTTTTGATTTTGAGAATTAAGATAGTTTAGCACTGCTGATTTTATTCCACTAAAGCTAAAGTCAAAACTATCTGGTTCTAAATACACTCTAGGAAATTTAATAGCATTTTCATTTCCTATCTTTGCTAACCGATCAACAATAGGTCCTCCTGGATAGCCTAATTTCATAGCTCTTGCAACTTTATCAAAAGCTTCTCCTACAGCATCATCTCGTGTTCTTCCTAAAATATCATACTCTCCATAATCCTTTACATGTACAAGATGGGTATGTCCACCAGATACAATCAAGCATAAAAATGGAGGTTTAAGATTTTTATCTTCTATATAGTTTGCACAAATATGCCCTTCTATGTGGTTGACTCCTACTAGGGGAATATTTAAAGCATACGCCATAGCTTTTGCTGTAGATAATCCAACTAACAAAGCTCCCACAAGACCTGGCCCATAAGTCACACCTATATAGTCTATTTCTTTTAGGGTAACATCTGCCTCCTTTAGTGCTTCCTCTATAACAATATCTATATTTTCAACATGCTTTCTAGACGCAACCTCTGGAACAACGCCTCCAAATTTTTTATGCACATCTATCTGAGAAGAAATAATGTTAGATAAAACCTCTCTTCCATTTCTTAAAACAGCAGCAGATGTTTCATCACAGCTACTCTCTATAGCAAGGGTCAACAAAGCTTCTCCATTTTTAGGGGATAATCTATTACTCACAATACGCACCTTCCTTATCTTTTGTTCATCTTCTATATTATATCCAACCCCATTCAAAATAGCAAAATTTACTTATCTATTAATACAATTCTCCGTAATCTTCTTCCTCTTCTATTTTTTGATCATTATACGCATGAATTTTTGATTCATTAACAGCAATTTCTTCCTTCATCCTCTTAACCTCTTTATCCTTTGTCAAATTGAGAATCTTATAGTTCCCCATAGATAAAGCAGCAATGAATATGCTATTGACAAAAATTAAAAATACAAGTTCTATAATAGAGTTATGAAACGAAATAGGCGTTGTACTCCAAACTCTATAATGATGTACAAGGACAACAATAGTTGATGCTACTAAAGTAATAAACTTTGGAATTTTTGGATGAATCTTTTCATCCAAAAATACTTCTTTGATCACTTGCGTAATTAAATTTACTGCTAATACCATAGCTGTAACAGAAGAAAGAAATTCCATATTAAATAGTGTTAAAGCTTTTCCTACTTCCTCCATTCCCACTAAATCTCCCTCCTTTTTCAATTTAATTTATTCTTTCCCTAATTCTTTATATGCAAAAGAGTTATCCATTGTTCAGCATACTTCTTTTTATTTGTGAAATACTAATAAATAAATCCATTTAAAAAGGAGTTGAAAATTTTTGGGCAAAAATAAACGTAAAACCCATAAACAAAAAGGAGAAAATAAAGACTTCAATGATTCCATTTATAATGAAGGCTTTTTAGGAAAATTAAGTCAACAAAATATTATGCCTGATGGTATGATGTCTGAAATAGATGAAACAGATTTAATCAATCTCCTTTTAGCAGAAAAATCTGCCATCCAGCCCTTTATTTCCAAAGTAGATCCAAAAGATTTAGCACCATAAAAAGTAAAAGTTCAACAGCCTACTATTTAGGTGGTTGAACTTTTATTTTCATCTTGGAGCTAACCATTTTTCTCCAGTCATTTTAATGCCTATAGCACCTAATGGAGCTGTAACAATAATGGCAAGAACTGCAATGGCTAATATTAATTCTCCTGATGGAACTCCAGCTTCAAGTGGGACAGCACCAATAGCTGCTTGCACCGTTGCTTTTGGTACATAAGCAATCATGCAAAAAACTCTTTCCTTCCAATTTAAATCTGTGCCTTGAGTAGAAATAAAAACACCTATACTTCTTACAATTAATCCTATAACAATTACGATAAGTCCTAAAAGTCCCGAATGAAAAGCAACATCAATATTTACTTGAGCCCCGACTAAAACAAATAGCATCAATTCTGCAAAAACCCATATTTTATTAAACTTCTGAGCTAATGCATCTGCCCTTTTCGTGTCTTTTTCACGAATATAAAAGCCTACCATCATGACCCCTAATAGACTAGCAATAGGTATAATTCCCTTTAGCTCTTCCTC
Source organism: Marinisporobacter sp. (assembly GCA_025210395.1). Taxonomy (GTDB): domain Bacteria; phylum Bacillota; class Clostridia; order Peptostreptococcales; family Thermotaleaceae; genus Crassaminicella. The sequence goes on along the minus strand of JAOARV010000017.1, from coordinate 96,277 downwards.
AATAGTAGTCAGTATAATTGCTGCTGCTAATAATAAAAGTGCTTTTTTCGTATCTCTTATATGATATTTTCTAAAAATCATCACCATTAACATTCCAATAATCAGCCCCATAAGAATTCCTAAAGCAATAGATATGGGAATAGATCCGATCTGCATAGAAATGTTTACATTTTTACCTGTATATAATCCTAAAAAGGTAGAAAATATAGTAATTGCAAAAACATCATCAATAGAAGCCCCTGCAAGTATTAAGGTTGGAATCCCTTTTTTTTCACCAAAATTCTTATCTATAAATGAAAGCATAAGGGGCACTACAACAGCTGGAGATACTGCGGCTATAATAAACCCTAGCATACCTGCTTCTATTTTAGATATTCCAAATAAAAAACTTCCTAATAACATAATAGTAAATCCTTCAAGAATACCTGGAATAAAGCTCATTTTTACAGCTGGAACGCCTACCTTCTTCAATGTATCTCTTTTAATACCAAGTCCCGCTCTGATGAGTATAATAATCAATGCAATTTTTCGTAAATCCCCTGAAATGTCTAAAATATCAGAGCTAATCATATTGATCCCATAGGGCCCAATAATGATTCCTAAAAGTAGCATTCCTAAAAATCCTGGAAGCTTCACCCAATCAAATATTTTTTTGAGTGCAATTCCTAAAAGAATAATAATTGCTAAACTAAATCCCATGTTCATCACCCTTTCTTTTTTTATAAAACAAAAGACCCCTACTTAAATCCATCGATCTAAGTAGGAGCCATTAATTGCAATTTGCAATGTTTAAGGCGAGCTCCATCACCTACCCACATTATACTATAATTTATAAAGATGTCAATGATTTTGCATAAAATACATTTTCTCTGTTAGCCCTCGTTTGTAATTCTTACTAATATTTCATCTACTAGATTGATATTACATTTTCCTTCCTTTGTGAAATGTTGACAATTTTCACAGGTACGTGTATTTCCTTTAGAAGAAGTAAAAGCATTTCCATTTGTATTTCTAAATTGGCTACAATTCGATGCTACTGCTTGTAATTGTTCTCTACTTGCCATAATAACCCTCCTATTAATACGTAATTTTTATTATATTATTTATAGACAAGTCTTCACAGGTTATCTCTTTTTCAAACCCTTTGCCAATGATCTCTTTAAATCTGCTACGTAGCATTTATATACGTTGAGGTATTGTGTTTATATGACTACAATCCTCTTTATTATTATTCCATATTAAAAAGTTTTTATTATTATTTTTCAATTTTTATGATTCAACTTTTTAAAAAGGTATTATGGAGTCCTTACTCATATCTTAGCGCTTCAATAGGGTCTAATTTCGAAGCCTTGTTTGCAGGATAAATTCCAAAGAAAATCCCAACTCCTGCTGAGAAAACCCATGCAATAGCAATAGTCCCAATAGATACACTAGGAGGAATTTTAATAAAGCTTGCAATAACAAAGGAAACCCCTATCCCTATAACTGTACCTATAATTCCACCAATGCCTGATACAATAACAGATTCTACAAGAAACTGTAGTAATATATCTTTTCTCTTTGCACCAATGGCTTTTCTTATACCTATTTCTCTTGTTCTCTCCGTAACTGAGACAAGCATAATATTCATAACACCGATTCCACCAACTAATAAAGAGATGGCTGCAATAGCACTAATCACTGCTGTTACAACTCCTGTAACCTTATTCAAAGATTGCATTTCTCCTTCTGCTGTATAACTTCTATACTTATTTTCTCCAGCATTTCCATGTCTTCTTTCTATAAGCTTAATCATCTGGTCAATAGTTCCTTGTACATTTACCCCCTTTTTCAAGGACACTTGTATCCCCCACAAATAATCTCCCCTGCCCATTGTTTTTTCAAGGGTAGTAACAGGAACAAATATATCTGGTGTTTTTTCTCCTCCCCCTAAGTTTTGAAGGGTACTCTTTGGTTTTTCATATAACCCAACAACTACAAAGGATGCTTTTGTATAACCCATATCCACCATAATATTTTCTCCTAAAACATTGGTTCTTCCAAAAACATCCATAGCTGTTTCCTTATCAATAATTGTAACAGACCTTTTTGCTCTTACATCACTTGCTGATAAATATCTCCCCTTTAAAATCTCTACCTTATCAATTTTATCATAGTTTTCATTAGCGCCAATTAAGGTTACACCAATCACATCACTTTTCGACTTAATTTTACCATTTTCATCCAAGTCTTGAATGATGGCATCTATCTTATCTCCAAAGGTCTTCTTTAATGCATCTATATCACTATGGGTAAAATAATCCTTCTGTGTAAGGGTTTCTCTCCAATTGGTTCTAATGAATCCCCTGCTTGCACCAAATTGTTCAAATTCTTGATCTATTGCAGCTTGACTTCCTTGACCTAGAGCAACTACTGCAATAACAGAAGAAATCCCTATAATAATCCCAAGCATCGTCAGAAGGGAACGCATCTTATTTACCCAAATAGCACTAACAGCTACCTTTATACTTTCTAAAACATTCATGAGTTCACCTCTATTCCTTTACTGCCTTAGCACTTAAAATAATCTGATTTTCTACCATTTTATCCTCTATGATTTCACCATCTCTAAAGGTTACAATTCGTTTTGTATGTGCTGCAATTTCTGGTTCATGAGTTACCATTACAATGGTTACCCCTTCATCATTTAGCTGCTGGAAAATTTCCATAATTTCATCCCCTGATTTTGTATCCAAATTTCCCGTAGGCTCATCTGCTAAAAGGATTGCAGGATTATTTACAAGGGCTCTCGCAATAGCAACTCTTTGTCTTTGTCCTCCTGAAAGTTCATTTGATTTATGATCCATTCTTTCTCCTAAGCCAACTCTCTCTAATGCATTGATGGCTCTTTTTTTTCTTTCGAGAGGCGCTACCCCTGCATAGATCATAGGAAGCTCCACATTTTTAAGGGCCGAAATACGAGGAAGAAGATTAAAGGATTGGAATACAAATCCTATTTTTTTATTTCGAATAACAGCTAATTGTCCATCACTTACTTCCTCAACTTTTTGTCCATCTAACTCATATTTTCCATCACTTGCTTTATCTAAACATCCTAAAATATTCATCATAGTGGATTTTCCCGAACCTGATGAACCCATAATGGATACAAATTCTTCGGGCTTTACTGTAAGATGGATTCCCTTTAATGCCTCTACAGCGATATTTCCATTTTTATAGATTTTTTTTAATCCTTCTATTTTTATCATATTACATCACCTGGTTCTCATTAACCGAATCCCCTTCTTTAATATTCTCTGTAGGGTTCATAATTACTTGATCTTTTTCTTTTAATCCTTTTCCTATTACCTCAATCTCTAAATCACTTTCTATACCTGTTTTAATTTTTTGCTCTTTCACTTTTCCGTTCTTCACAATAAAGATCACTTGATCTCCATTTTTCTTAGTAAAGATCGTTTCATAAGGCAGTGCAAGAACATTTTCTTTACTTTCTGTTAAGATATCCATCTTGGCTGAAAAGCCTGGCTTTAAGTATTCATCTATATCTTCTATATCCACCTTAATCTCAACAACATTTTCATTACCTTTTCCTGTTTCAACTGTCTTTGCAAAGGGACCTACATATTTCACTGTTCCTTTATATTCTTTTCCTTCGAAGGCATCTCCTGTAATTTTTACCGTATCTTCAAGTTTAATTTTACTTGCATCATACTCGTTAATCTCTGTTACAATTTCTAAATGATCTACATCTTGAATATACATAAGAGGCACTCTACTTTCTATGATTCCACTTTCTGAGATCTTTGTTTCTACAATGGTTCCTGTAAGGGGACTCTTAATAGAATATTTTTCAAAATCATCCTTCGCTTTTTCTAGTTGAAGCTTCGTGAGTTCTATTTGTTTCTTTTGTTTAGCAATTTCCCCTGTAGTTTCTCCATCTCCTAATTTCTTCTTTGCTGAAATATATTGATTATTCATTTCATCCATATTATTTTTAGAAGTATCTAGTTCACTTTTACTAAGAACACTTTCTTCATAAAGCTTTTTATTTCTTTCGTATGTATCTAAAGCATCCTGATATTTAATTTCTGCATTGTTTAAGTCAATTTCTAAATCTGTTTTCAATTGCTCCAAAGTATTTTCTTCTATTTCTAATTTTCCCTCTGCTTCTTTTATTTTATAATTAATATTTGTTTTTTCTAGCTCCATAAGAACTTGACCTTTTTCTACCTTTTGTCCCTTTTCAACAAGCATTTTCTCAATCTTTTCTTCCACATCTGAAACAATCTCTCTTTTATCCATAGACAAAATCTGACCTGTTGCTTGAATATGTGATTCAATATTTTGTTTGTTTATTTCTACTGTTTGAACATTCAGCCCCATATTTTCATTATTTTTACCTGCTTTAACATTCTCCATTGCAACAACAGCAATCACTACTGCAATAATAGTAGCTATGAGTAGCTTCTTTTTCTTCCCCTTTAACATGCTAAAACTCCCTTCCCATACATAGAGGGCATACAAATGTATGCCCCCTTAAATATTTTCTATTCCTTATTATACCAGAATCAACGTATTTATTTTCTTACAATTTCCTTACAATTTTCCTAAATTAATCCTAAATCATACTCTTACTATTTTTCATTTCTCCACATGATCAGAGCATCTTCCCCATTATCTTGATAATACTTCGGTCGAATGCCACGCGACTGGAATCCATATTTTTCATACAGACCTTGTGCTACTTTATTAGATGCTCGAACTTCTAAAGTCATGCCTACAATCTTTTCCTCTTGTGCAATTTTTAATAATTCTTCAATAATTAAGTGACTGTACCCTTTCCCTCTTATATCTGGATCTATAGCAATATTTGTTATATGCCCCTCATCTAATATTTTCCAAAAACCTCCATAGCCTAGAACCTTCCCCTCTATCTCTAATACCACATATCTCGCTTTTTCATTATACTTAATTTCAGCTATAAAGGCATCTTTTGTCCAAGGAACTGAAAAGCTTCTTTGCTCTACTTCAAACACATCTTCAATATCCTCTAAAGTCATCTGTCTAACCTTCACATTCTCCACACCTTTTCATTTTCTCTTCATATTGTCTTTCTGCTTCTGATTTTCTTAAATAAGTAGGAACCAATTCGTAATAATTTTCCAATTCTCCATTTTTTGCTCTTTCCATAGCCAACTCTGCAATAGAAGAAGCTCTTTGCATTTTCACGCTATTTGGTGGCAATACTACTCGATCTTTTAATTTTTCTATTAGGTATTCTTCATTTGCCTTGATCCCATCTCCTAAAAATATGACTTTTTCAGGTCTTTCTAATAGCTTTTCTACTAGTTCTTCTATGCTTATAGCCATAGGTTCTTCTATATTGCTTAAGCTTTCATTATCCCACTTATATACAGCTGTATATACCTGACTTCTTCTAGCATCTAAAATAGGACAAATAATTCCTTCTGAGAAGGGCATATTAAAGGCTAATGCATCTAAGGTAGAAATCCCTACAACAGGAATATCCACCGCATGGGCAAGCCCTTTAGCAGTAGCAACGCCTATTCTAAGTCCTGTAAAAGAACCTGGTCCCTTTGCTACAGCAATAAGATCTATATCCTTTATTGTCAATTCACAGCTCTTTAATAATTCCTCAATCATAGGCATCAACTTTTGAGAATGTGTCCTTTTATGATTGATAATATATTCTCCAATTAATTGATCATCATCCATTACTGCTACTGTAGCAACAATAGAGGATGTGTCTAACGCTAAAATCTTCATATTTCTTTCAACTCCTCTATGACTTTATTAAAATGTTTACTCGTTCCATTGATTGTTATTTCTCTTGTATTTCCATCTACTCTCTTTATGTGTATCCACAAATGCTCTTTTGGAATCAATTCTTCTATTTGGGACGCCCATTCAATTAAGCATACTCCTTCTCCATAAAAATATTCCTCATATCCCAAATCTTCCATTTCTTCTATTTCTCCAATTCTATACACATCAAAGTGATACAGAGGAATTCGTCCCATATATTCATGAATGATTGTAAAGGTAGGGCTTGTAACATATTCCTCCACCTCTAGCCCCTTTGCAATTGATTTTGAAATAGTCGTTTTTCCTGCTCCTAAATCTCCTGTTAGACATACTACATCACCATTTTTCAGCAATGTACCTAATTTATATCCTAAATCATAAGTTCTTTGTTCATGATTACTGATCATCTTCATTTTTTACACCTCTATTAGCCTTTTCTTCTAAAAATAATATTATTTATATTCTCTCCAAAATCATACAATCATTATATATTTTCTCAAAAAATGGTGCAAGGGAATTCCTACAATCAAAAAAAGAATTCTCATGAAAAGAATCCTTTTTTACTTACATTATCTCATTTTCAGAATAGGAGAAATCTTTTTATATAAAAATCCTGTTAAAATAGCTACCATCATTCCTTTAATTAAGTTAAAAGGAATAACACCATATAATACTAATGTCTTCATATCTACAATAGCAGCATTAGCAACAGCACTAAAGCTAATAATTTGTTCTAAAGGCATTACCTTTGCATAGAAAGGAAGCAACATATAATAATTTGCAAGTGCTCCTACAATTCCCATTGAAACAATCCCTATAATAATCCCAGTCATTGCTCCCCTTTGGGTTCTATATTTTTGATAAGAAATACTAGCTGGAATAATTAAAGCAATCCCTACTAAAAAGTTTGCAAACTCTCCTACCCCACCTGTTGTTGTTTTTGTTACAAAATGTAGAATATTTTTAATCAGCTCAATCATAACTCCTGCAGCTGGTCCTAAAGCTAATCCTCCTATTAATGCTGGTAAATCACTAAAATCAATTTTCAAAAATCCTGGCAAGAAAAATATTGGAAGCTCTATAAACATGATCAAATAAGCTACTACAGATAATATGGCTACCTTTGTAAGACCATTTACTGTTCCTACAGATTTAAAGCCATATGACTTTTTTTGAATTGCTGAAGTTTTATTCATTGAATCTACTCCTCCTTGTTTTCAGCAGCCCTCACTTTATTTAGGAAGATCTACAAAAATAAAGCGCCTAAAAGAAAAAATTCTTCAGGCGCAGTACATACAAAAAAAGCTCTTATCTTCTTCCATCCAGACTTTACTGTCGGTACTGGAATTTCACCAGTTCAGCAATTTTCATCGCTCGCGGACTTTACCGCCGGTCGGGAATTACACCCTGCCCCGAAGACTACCGTATTTAATTTAAGCTTATTATATCTTAGTTTTATTATCTTTGCAAGCTTATCCTGCAATTCTTTGAAGCCAAGTAAATTCATTCAGTAAGGATATATCCCTCTTATGCCCTATGTACACGATTGCTCCTAATATAATTTCATGAGGTAGTAAATACAATATTCTTAGCCAATCACTACACCATAAATATACTAAGTTCACGTTGCTAAAAATCAGTAACGATCCTTCTACCATCATGACAATAATGCAAGGGACAATCACAGAAAATATAGCAACACTCCATTTTACTTTCATGAAAATATATGTATAAAAGATAAAAGTGAATACGATCACAAAGGCATGGGTTCCAAAGTCCATATATTTTCTTATAAAATATATACTCATTCCTTGTAATATCCCTACCATAGCAACCTTTCTAAATTTGGGCTTCTTCCCCATTAAAAATAATCCCGCCCATAACATTAAAACTGCTTCTGGAATAGAACCTAATAATATTACTTTTATAGGCATTATATCCATTCACATTTCCCCTTTACTAAATCTATTTTCTTTTTTAAATGATCTTCCCATCAACCATCATATAATTAACATGTGACGCTAACTTAAAGGAATGTCCATCCCCTATGGATCCCCATCCTCTCCTGCCATAGTCAATATGCATCCATCTTTCATTAAAATCATATTGACTCCTTCAGTACCTATATTACAAATATAATATCTTTATCTAATCAACAAATCAACCTCTATCCTAAATATATTCAACTTTTTTTCTATAAATCCTGCAATTTATCAGAGAATTCTTCCTAGTTTTTTATAGAACCTCATAAAATTTAACAAATTAGGATTATTTTTTATAAAAAAGTACAGTAAATTTCTCATGATTCTTATTATACTATTTTTCAAAATCCTTCTGCGTCACTAAAATTGAAAAAACTCCAATATTATATTTATGTATAAAATTTTTACTTATGACCAATCTCCTATGCATTAGCTACACTTTATAACATTAAATCCTCAAGAAAAAACTTTTTATGTCCATGATCATAATGAAATTATATGAGCCTATACAAAATTTAAACCTATTGATATAAATCTTTTCCTTTTGAAGAAATTTTAGAAACATTCTCAATATTCCCTTTTCATACAGATTGTTTTGTACTATTATATAAATATACTAAATAATTTTTAAATGTTGAATTTTCTATCAAATTCCCAATTCTTAAATTCTCATTTTTAATTATAATAAGATTTCTATGCTCATTTCGCAAGTTTTATAATTTCCTAGCAAATAAAAAAATCTATGCATAGGATTTGGAATGAATAGGAAATATATGGATATACATGAAATCAATAAGCATAAAAAAATCAATCTAGAAAAGGGAGGAATATAGCCATGAATAGTAATGATTTATTTAAAAAAGAAGTTCATTCTCTTAAAAGATATGTTCCCGGAAAGCCTATTGAAGAAGTAAAAAAAGAATTAGGATTAGATGAAATCACTAAGCTTGCTTCTAATGAAAATCCTTTAGGACCTTCAAAAAAGGCTGTAGCGGCTATTCGAAATGAAGCTGAAAATATTCATATTTATCCTGATTCTCTAGCAGCTGCTTTAAGGGAAGATTTAGCTAAAAAATATGATCTAAGTCCTGATGAAATCCTTGTAAGCAATGGAGGAGAGGAAATCATCAAGCTTATTGCTCAAACCTTTATCAACCCTGGTGATGAAGCAATTATGGCAACGCCAACCTTCGGTCTATATACAACAAATGTTTTACATATGGGTGGAACCCCTATACAAATTCCACTAAAAAATTACAAGCATGACTTTGAAGCCTTTATAGAAAAAATAAATGATCGTACAAAATTAATCTTTGTTTGTAATCCAAACAATCCAGTAGGAAATATCATGACACAAGATGAAATCCACCACCTATTAAAAAATATTCCTGAAGATGTGGTTATTGTATTCGATGAAGCCTACTATGAATACGCCATAAAAAACCCTCAATACCCTAATAGCCTAAAAATCTTAAAAGAAAGACCTAATACCATTATTATTCGAACATTCTCAAAGGTAGCAGGACTTGCTGGTCTTCGAACTGGATATACTTTAACTTCTAGTAAAATCATCAATGAAATGAGTAAAGTTAAAAATGTATTTAATGTGAATAGACTTGCTCAAGTAGCAGCGCGTGCATCTTTACAAGATGAAGAACATATCCATAATACCGTATCCCTTAATTATGAATCATTAGGACTGATGGAAAAATACTTTGAAGAAAATCATTTAGAGTATATAAAATCTAATGCAAATTTTGTTTTTGTCAATATAAATATGGATTCAAAAGTAGCATTTCAAGAGCTAATGGCAAAAGGGGTCATCATTCGACCAGGATATCTTTGGAATATGGATTCTTGGATTAGAATCAGCACAGGTACTCTTGAGCAAACAGAAAATTTCTTGTGTAAACTTGACGAGGTACTAAAGCTTGAATAAATTTTTCTTCAATGCCCATCTCCTTTATTTTAAGGGATGGGCATAGAGCTTCCCTTTCTTTATTCAACCTGCTTCATACTTAAAGAAATTTTTCCTCTTTCCATATCTAATCCAATAATTTTTACCTTTACTTCATCGCCTACAGAAACTACATCCATTGGATTTTTTACAAATTTATTACTTAGCTGAGAAATATGCACAAGTCCATCTTGTTTTACACCAATGTCTACAAAAGCTCCAAAATCTACCACATTTCTTACAGTTCCGCTCATAATCATATCTAGCTTTAAATCTTCCATTTTCAATACATCACTTCTAAATACAGGCTTCGGCATTTCTTCCCTCGGATCTCTACCAGGCTTTTTAATTTCCCCTATAATATCTCTTAGAGTAGGAATCCCTGTATCTAATTCTTCTGCCAACTTAGGAATATCTTTTCTAAGCTCTTTTATTTTTTCATCAATATTTCTTAGCTTTCCTTCTCTTATATCCTCCATGGTATAGTCTAATTTTTCTATCAATTTCATAGTAATCTCATAAGACTCTGGATGGACAGATGTATTATCTAAAGGATGATTTCCATCAGAAATTCGTAGGAAACCTGCACATTGCTCATAAGCTTTATCTCCTAACCTTTTTACTTTCTTCAATTGCTTTCTATTGATAAACTTTCCATTTTCTTCTCTATATTTTACAATATTTTTAGCAATAGACGAAGAAACACCCGATACATAATTAAGTAATGAAGGAGAAGCTGTATTTAAATCAACCCCTACACTATTTACACAGTCTTCTACTACATTTTCAAGACTCTGTCCTAATTTAGTCTGATTTAGATCATGCTGATATTGTCCAACCCCTATACTTTTAGGATCTATTTTTACAAGCTCTGCTAATGGATCTTGTAGTCTTCGACCAATAGAGATAGCCCCTCTAATAGATACATCTACATCTGGATATTCCTCCGTTGCAAGCTTAGATGCAGAATAAACAGATGCACCTGCCTCACTAACAATTGTATAATATACCTCTTTTTTTATTTCCTTTAACATTTCTGCTACAATTAATTCTGTTTCTCTTGAAGCTGTACCATTTCCAATAGGGATCATATCTATATCATATTTTTCTATTAAACCCTTCATAATATTTTGTGATTCTTTAACCTTATTATGAGGCTCATTTGGATAAATGGTTGTATAATCTAATAATTTACCTGTTCCATCTAATATAGCAATTTTGCATCCTGTTCGAAAACTAGGATCAATGGCTAATAATCTTACATCTTTAACAGGAGGAATCAATAATAAAGGCTTTGTATTTTTTGCAAATACTTTAATAGCTTCTTCTTCTGCTCTCTCTGTTAAATAATTTCTTACTTCTCTTTCAATAGATGGCGCAATCAATCGCTTATAAGCATCTTCTATGGCATGTCCTAAGATTTCTGTAGTAATTGCTTTCTCATTAGTAATCACTTTCTTTTTTAGGTAGCTAATGATTTCCTCATCAGGACTCAATAATTTCACCTTCAAAATTTTTTCTTTTTCCCCTCTATTGATGGCTAAAATTCTATGATTAGCTATTTTACCTACTGATTCTGAAAAATCATAATACATCTCATAAACCATTTTCTCTTCTTCATTTGTAGCCTTTGATTGAATACTCCCCTTTTGAAAATTGAATCCTCTAATTTTTTCTCTATAGATTGCATCATCAGATACCATTTCTGCAAGAATATCCTTTGCTCCATTTATTGCATCATCTACACTATTTACTTCTAATTCTTCATTGATAAAAGGTATAGCTAAGCTTTCTATAGTCCCCTCTATCACTTCCTGCTTAAATATGATTTGTGCTAAAGGCTCTAGCCCCTTTTCCTTTGCAGTGGTAGCTCTTGTCCTTCTTTTCGGCTTAAATGGTCTATATAAATCTTCTATCTTTTGTAAAACTGTAGCTTTAAGAATTTTTTCCTTTAAATCCTCTGTTAATTTTCCTTGTTCCTCTATTAGCCTGATGACTTCTTCTTTTCTTGCTTCTAAATTTCTCAAATAAACAAGACGATCATATAGCTCTCTTAACACCTCATCACTTAAACCTCCTGTTGCTTCTTTTCTATACCTTGCAATAAAGGGAATGGTATTGCCTTCATCTATCAGCTTTACCGTCTCTTGTACCTGATAGGTTTTAATATTAAACTCTTTTGTTAATTGATTTATTATTTTCATTTTCTTCCTCCATGTAACATTCTTTTCTTCATTATTGACAAATTTTCATGCAATCTCTTTCCCTTTCCCGTCGAATATTTCCTGGGAAAAATTATTTTTGCCAAAGATTTTGTAATATTTACTATTTTATTATATAGCTGTAAAAACTTATCTGCAAGGATAACAAAAAAAGACGTAAATAAATTTACGCCTTTTTTATAAAACTATGCTCTTTTTAAGTATTCATTCATAAATAAATCAATTTCCCCGTCCATAACAGATTGAACATTTCCTACTTCTGCACCAGTTCTATGATCTTTCACCATATTGTAGGGATGAAATACATAAGATCTTATTTGACTTCCCCAGGCAATCTGACTATAATCTCCCTGTAAATCCTCGATTTTATCCTTATGTTCTCTTTCTTTTAATTCTATAAGCTTACTCATAAGCATCTTCATAGCTGTTTCACGATTGCTATGCTGAGAACGCTCATTTTGACATTGGACAACAATTCCTGTAGGAATATGGGTAATTCGAATAGCTGAATCTGTTTTATTGACATGCTGTCCACCAGCACCACTAGCACGGTAAGTATCTATTCTTAGGTCATTTGTATTAATATCCACCTCTATATCCGCATCCAGCTCTGGCATTACATCAAGAGATGCAAAGGAAGTATGTCTTTTCCCTGATGGGTCAAAGGGGGATATTCTTACAATGCGATGAACGCCCTTTTCACTTTTTAGATATCCGTAAGCATTTTCCCCTTCTACAAGTAAGGTTACATTCTTTATTCCTGCTTCTGTATCTGGTAGAATATCTAAGGTTTTTACCCTATAGCCTTTTTTATCAGCCCATCTTGTATACATTCTAAGAAGCATTTCAGCCCAATCCTGTGCATCCAGACCTCCAGCCCCTGAATGGATAGCAATAATGGCACTATTTTTATCATATTCTCCAGATAATAGTGTTTCTATTCTTAAAGTATCTATATCTTCCTTAAGAATTTCAAACTCCTCTTTTGCTTCTTTTTCTACAGACGCATCTGATTCTTCTATTGCCATCTCAATGAATATTCCTAATTCCTCATATTTTTCTTGAATATCCTCAAAGCGTTTCAGCTTATCTTTTAATCTTTTTGCTCTTTGAAGGATCTTTTGTGCCTCCTTTGGATCATCCCAAAAGTCAGCAGCTATTGATTTTAGCTCTAATTCTTCTATTTCTAATTTTAAAGGAGCAATGTCAAAGAGAAACCCTCAAATCCTCTAAAGTTTCTTCTAATAAGCTAATTTCATGCTTTAACTGCTCTAGCTGTATCATCTAATCCCTTCCTTCTAAATTATTTCCCACAACACTTTTTATATTTTTTCCCACTTCCACAAGGACAAGGATCATTTCTTCCAACTTTATTCTCATTTGTAACAGGTTTTTTCCCTGCTGGAGTATCTGTTCCACTGGTTCCAGTTACCTTTACAACCTGTTTTCTTTCTGTTTCTGTTTCAACAGTTACACTGAATAAATGTCTTAAGGTATCCTCCTGAATGCTAGCTGTCATAGCTTCAAACATATCAAAGCCTTCTATTTGATAAGCTCTTACTGGATCTTCTTGTCCATAAGCACGAAGACCAATCCCTTGTCTTAATTGATCCATTGCATCAATATGATCCATCCACTTTGTATCTACAATTCGAAGAAGAATGACTCTTTCTAATTCTCTCATTCTCTCTTCTCCAACTTCTTCTTCCTTTTGTCCATATAAATCATCTGCAATTTTCATGATTCTAGTTTTTAAATCTTCTTTTGTCATTTCCTCTAAATCATCAAACTCTAGACTTCCAGTTGGCAAGAAGATGGTTTTAAGATTTTCTTCCATTCCTTCTAAGTCCCATTCTTCAGGGAATTTTGCTTCAGCTGTATACGTCTCAATAACACTATCTACCATACTTGAAAGCATTCCCATAATATGCTCTCTTAAATTTTCCCCTTCAAGAACTCTTTTTCTTTCTTTATACATAACCTCTCTTTGTTTATTCATTACATCGTCATATTGAAGAACATGCTTTCTGATAGAGAAGTTTCTTCCCTCTACTCTCTTTTGTGCACCTTCTATAGATTTCGAAAGAATTTTTGCTTCAATAGGTTCATCATCTTCCATTCCTAGCTTTTCTACAACTCCTTGTATTCTTTCACTACCAAATAATCTCATTAAATCATCTTCAAGGGATATAAAGAACTGAGAGGATCCATGATCTCCCTGACGTCCTGAACGACCTCTTAGCTGATTGTCAATCCTTCTTGATTCATGTCTTTCTGTACCTAAAATAGCAAGTCCTCCAGCTGCTACCACTTTTTCACGTTCAGCATCTGTTGTCTTTTTGATTTCCCCATAAATATCATTATATACCTTTCTTGCTTCCATGATTTCTTCATCATCCGTCTGGGCAAAGCTTGTGACCATAGAAAGAGCATACTCACTATAACCTCTTTTTTTCAGTTCCTTCTTTGACATAAATTCTGCATTTCCACCTAAAACAATATCTGTACCACGACCTGCCATATTCGTAGCTATAGTCACAGCACCTAATCTCCCTGCTTGAGATACGATTTCTGCTTCTCTTTCATGATGCTTCGCGTTTAGTACCTCATGAGGAACTCCTTTTCTTTTCAATAAGGTGCTTAAAAGTTCTGAATTTTCTATCGATATAGTTCCCACAAGAACCGGTTGCCCTATTTTATGCTTTTCTACAATCTGATTGATTACTGCTTTAAATTTTCCTTCTTCTTTTTTATAAATAGAATCAGGTAAATCCATTCGTTGAATAGGCTTATTGGTTGGTACGACAACAACATCCATATTGTAAATATGTTTAAATTCATCTTCCTCTGTTTTAGCTGTACCTGTCATCCCTGATAGCTTATTATACATTCTAAAATAATTTTGAAGGGTTACAGTAGCCAAGGTCTTTGATTCTCTTTGCACCTCTAGCCCTTCCTTAGCTTCTATTGCTTGATGAAGACCATTACTATATCTTCTACCAAACATTAATCTTCCTGTGAATTCATCAACTATAACGATTTCTCCATCTCTTACAACATAATCCTTATCTAATTTCATCATCGTATGAGCTCTTAATGCTTGATTAATATGATGGGAAATTTCCATATTTTCTAAATCTGCTAAATTTTCAAGTCCAAAGAATTTTTCAGCTTTTTCAACGCCACCACCTGGTTCATCTGTAAGGACTACTGTACTCGCCTTTTCATCCATTACATAATCTACTTCTTTTTTCAAGGTCTTTATAAATCCATCTACAATTTGATAAAGCTTCGTTGATTTTTGTCCTGCTCCAGAAATAATAAGAGGTGTTCTCGCTTCATCTACTAAGATACTATCTACCTCATCTACAATAGCAAAATTTAAAGGTTTTTGTACCATTTCCTCTTTGTAAAGAACCATATTATCTCTTAAGTAGTCAAAGCCAAATTCATTATTCGTTCCATATGTAATATCTGCATTGTATGCTGCTCTTCTTTCTTCATTACTAATCCCATGAACAATACATCCTACAGATAATCCTAAAAATTTATAGATCTTACTCATCCATTCCATGTCACGCTTTGCTAAATAATCATTTACGGTTACAACATGAACACCTTTACCTTCTAAAGCATTTAAATATACAGGAGCTGTTGCTACAAGGGTTTTTCCTTCTCCGGTCTTCATCTCTGCAATTCTTCCCTGATGAAGTACAATTCCTCCTAAAAGCTGTACAGGAAAGTGTCTCATGCCTAGTGTTCTCCATGCTGCTTCTCTTACTACGGCAAAAACCTCAGGAAGGATTTCATCTAAAGACTTTCCCATTTTTATTTGCTCTTTAAATTCATTTGTCTTTCCTTTTAAATCTTCATCACTTAATTTTGTTATTTTTTCTTCTAAAGCTTCTATTTCATTTACAGTCTTAAAAAGTTTCTTCACTTCTCTATCATTAAAACTTCCAAAGATCTTCTCTAAAATATTCATTTTTACCATCCTCTCACGGTCTATCCATATTACTCTAATTTTCATTTTAACATATTCAAATAAAGGTGCAAAATTAAATAACTATTACAAAAGGAAGAACCTTTGTCCTTCCTTATTGTTTCCCTTTATATTGAAATTCTATCATGGTTGTAGGTCTTTGCCCAAATCTACTTCTAAGCATTTCTCCTTGCATAAACAAAATCATCCCTAAGCTAACAAATATATCTCCTATTGTTAATTCCCTTGTTAAAGGATAAGTACTTGGAATAGCTATTCGAAAGTTTAATCCAGATAAAACTGCGGGTTGCTTCGTAGCATTCATTAAAATAATGATTAAATTAAGTATTACACCTATAAGTATTGCCCAAAATCCTTTTTTATCTACATTCATTACCAACACAATCCCTAATAAAACCAATGAAAACCCATGAATATATGTATCGTATTTCATGAATAAAGAAACTTCCTTTGAAAAAATAAGAACAATTTGCATCACCAGGGAAAGTACAATCAACGACCATAATCGTACATGCAAAAACCTCAAATTTTCTAATCTTCCTCCTCTTATTTTTCCCAAAATGAATCCTACAATAGTTCCCTCAATTAACAATTTACACCACTCCCTAGAAGACTATTTTTAATAAAGTTTGATTTTTCCATACTTTTTTCATTTTTTATTTACTTATATATACATATAGTAATCTAAAACAAGAATTTTTACAAATATTTATTAATAAATTCTTAAGTAAATTGGAAAATTTAAAAAGACATATAAAAAAAGCAGCTTTCGCTGCTTTTTTTAAAAGGTTGGTTCAATCAACCCATAATTTCCATCTTTTCTTTTATATACAACATTTACATCATCTGTATCGCTATTCGTAAATACAAAGAAATTATGTCCTAAAAGCTCCATTTGTAGTACTGCTTCTTCTGCATCCATAGGTTTTACTGGAAATCTCTTGGTTTTTACGATTTTTGATTCTTCACTAAGTCTATCTTCTAAAACTGGAATATTTTCAAATCGAATGGTCTCATGCCCTTTATTTCTCTTTTCTAGCTTTGTTCTATATTTTTGAATCTGTTTATTTAATTTATCAATTGCTTTGTCTACTGATGAATACATATCCTCAGTAGCTTCTTCTACCCTAAGAATTGTTCCATTGATCGGGATGGTGATCTCAATAATTTGTCTACTTTTTTCTACACTTAATGTGGCTTGAGCCTCTGTATCCTCCTTGAAGTATTTTTCAAATCTTTCTAATTTCCCATCTACCATGTCCTTTAATGCATCTGTGACCTCTAAATTTTTTCCACTTACTTTTACTATCATATACTTCAGCCCCTTCCAGCAAATATAATCAATTGAGTTATAATCATCTACTCAAAAGAATGATAAATATTTTACCTACTTTATTATGTTATTCCTTATACCCTTGTACTTTTCCTTTATCTTTTTCTGATTGACACTTTATTAGTTTGGACAACTTTCATATTTATATTTTACCCACTTAAAAAGCTCTCAAACAGCTATTAGAAATTTTTTTGATAGACTTTTCAACAATATCCACTGTTTTATCCACAGAATTTTCTAAAAATTCCTTCTTTCTATATATTCCTTTCAAAGAATAGCTATTTTTGCTATACATTGTGTGTAATATTATTCATTTATACAGTTTTTCCACAAGTTAAATCTTTGTTAAATATTTTCCTGTTGATAATGTGGATAACTCTGTTGATAACTCATTTTCCAATATTTCCACATGTGGAAAACCCTGTGTATTTTCAGTGGACAAGTATTTTTTTGGCGCTTTATAGAATAAATTGTAATACATTTATACACAATTCACTGATATTTCTACATTCTTCATCTTCTTTTTTTCAACCTTAAATAACAACTTATTTTTACAACTTACTATTATATGTAATTTTGTATCAGAATATTCCTAAGTTTTTTGTATTTTCTTATAAAAAAATAAACCCCTGATATTTATCAAGGATTTTTATACATAGTTAGCTGACCTGATCTTTGCCCCCACACTCGCCTGCTGGAAGGTTCGCTCTGGGGTTACCATCACTACTACTTCTCTCAGATTGTTTCTGGCAGGTCTTACTTCTAAGCCGCACCATGATCAGTATTCTCATTTTTAAGATTACCTTACGTGGATCCCTTTGCCTGCGACTGGCATGGACTTTCAACCACAGACCTAAACTATGTATCTAGTATTATACATGGTTTTAAGGGTTTTATCAATAGCTAAAATATTGTATTTACTTTATTTATGATCAATGAATACACCTTGCACACTTGCATATTTCTTCATATAACTTAATGCAGCTTTAGAACCCTGCTGCTTAGCTTTTAATCTTTTCATGTCCTCTTTTACTTTATTGAAATCTACTTTCAATCGTTCTGTATTATTCTTGTCTAATTTTTCCATTTTTTTTAATAATATCATAATATTGCTAATATATACTTTTAATTCTTTTAATGAAGGATACTCCTGCAGTTTCATATCTTCTATAGATGTAACCCCTAAAGCTTTTCTTAATTCATTATATTTATTTAAAAAATGGATATCCAGCTGGTTAATATGCTCCATAATCAATTGCTTTTGTTCAATAGATCCTGTTAAGTTTTCTAAATCTCCATTTTTGATAAAACCTTCTTGCTTTTGGGTTAACAATAGTAGATTTTTTAAATTTTCTTCCTTTTCTTTAGAAATATCAATTAATGTATCAATGGTCTGTTTTATATCCATAGAATCTCTCCATTATTTGTTTTTAGCAAGCTCCATAGCTTGTTTCCAAGTATCCCTCAAATCCATGAATAGTGGTAATATTTCTTCTAACATCTGTTTATCTTTTTTTATGTTTACCTCTGTTAATTTTTCTAATAGAAAATCATAAATCGGTCTTAGCCCCTTTGATACTTCATAGTCCATATTCAAGGTCGAATTGAGTTCTATAATAATATCACTAGCTCTCATAATGGTCTCATGGGTCTTTTGTACATTCTTTTGCTCTATATATAATATGGCTTGATTTACAAATTTAATCGCTCCATTATACAGCATCAAAGTAAGCTCTTGAGGTGTTGCTGTCATAACATTATTTTGCTTGTATTGATTTAATCTATTATAAGGATTACGCATCGCCATCTGTATTCACTCCTTTATCTTCTTACATGCTACCTAATTGCCCTGCTAGCCATGAACTTTGAGATTGCAGTTGACTCAGGGCCTTTTCCATAGCAGAAAACTTACGCCAATAGCTCTCTTCTTTACTCGTTAATCTCTTTTCTTCAACTTTGATTTTTTTTTCTATATCTAGAATATCATTATCTAAGATACTTTTCGCTCCACTTTTTGTAACAAAATCGATAAGGATATTTTGTTTTACATCCCTATAAAGAGATGCATTATCTCCTGTTCCTGATTTATCTACAATCTCCTTCATCCCTATTACTACATCATCAAACAAACGATTGATCAGACCTGATTGTTCTCTCATCTTCTTTCTTTGATTTGCCTTATATTCTTCTTTTTCTTGATCCGTAAGACCTCCAGGCATTCCCTCTGTTTCATTTTTTATGGAAGAAGGTTTAAATAAAAGTTCTAATACACCATTTACATCTTTTTGAATAGCTGCTTTCAACCCATGTTCTATATCATCACTAATTTTTAATTTTCCTCTATCCTTCCACTCTCCTGTAGTAATTCCTATCTGTGTTAACTGGCTAAATCCACCTGTAACATCGCTAACATTCTCATATAAACCACTTCTCATTTTCTCAAGACTTCGATTGATGAGCTCATCATTTTTCAAAAGACCACTCTTTGCTTTTTGTTCCCAAAGCTTGATATCCTCTTCCTTCATTTCCTTTTTTTGTTCTGCTGTTAGCGGTTGAAAATCTCTATATCGCTTTTCAACCACTTTTTTATTCATTTTGTCTACCATTTCATTATATTTCTCTACAAAAACTTTGATTTTGTCATATACAGCATCCACATCTGTATCTATACGAACTGTAAATTCTTTATTTGTATCTGTAGGCTTAGATTTTAGATCTAGTTGTATTCCATTGATAGTAAATTGATTAGAATCATATTCAATATTTTCTGCACCATCGAAATCTATAATGGCAGCTTGTCCAGTTTTACCACCTAAATACTCATTACCTGAAACAGGTATTTTAAATTTATTATCAGCACCTATTAGCAAGTTTTGTGCATCTTCAGTTACCTTAATCTGTGCATTTTTACCCGTCTCTTTAGTAGATAAAAATAGTCTTCCCGATCCACTATCAAAGCTTGCTTGAATCCCTAACTCATCTTCATCAGTTGTTTGTGCACTATTGATTTTGTCTACAAGCTCTTTGATCGTCGTTTCTTTAGTATATGTTACAGTTACATCCTTTTCTGTTCCATCTATATTGGCTTTAAATTTAAGAGTAAGATCTCCAGTTGCTGTAACCCCTAAGTTTTCTAAAGTGTCTGTGGATTCTGCTTTATCAGCACCTGCTTTCACTTCACTAGCACTTGCAACACTCACTCCATCTGCCAATTGCTTAACCTTTATTTTATGTGTTCCTGATGCTCCCTTAGCCGTGGCCTTTGCAATAAATATATTTTCATCAGAGCTTACTGCCTTTTTAACCCAGCTTAAAGAGTCAGTACTCTGAATCATAGACCCATAGCTTCTTCTTGTTACTCCAAATTCTTTAGAAACATCTAGTATAAAATTTGCAAAATCCTTATTCACATCATTATACTGTTCTTGTCTCCAGGTCGATGTTTGTTTGCTTTGATAATATTTATCCATTTTCATACGTTCAGCTTTCATTAAATCATTTACCATGCCTTCCGTATCCATACCCGACATCCCTGTAATACGCATATCTTCGCTCCTTCCTCTGCCTTTATGAACCGTTACGCTTTCTTATCTACAAACAACCCAATTTTCTCCATCATAGCCGCTACCATGTCCAATACTTTTTCAGATGGAATCTCACGAACTACTTCTTCAGTATCATCATCAATCACCTGTACCATAATTTGTTTTGTTTTTTCATGGATTGAAAAATGTAAGCTTTTATTGTGCATTTTTAAATCTTTATTCGAGCTTTCAATAGCCTTAATTAACTGCTTTTCTCCAGGAAAACTTTCTTTTTTCTTTTGACCAGCTTCTGTAGTATGTACTACTTCTCCTGTGTTTTTATTTGTTCCTAGATGATCTCCCATGGATGGATATTGATTTCCTACATTCATTCCTCCATCTATTTTCATATAAAATACCTCCCCCATATTGTCTTATATATACATATTCGGTTTATTTTTATAGCTACTTTATAACCATGGCACATATTTTTTTATTTTCCTTCGTGATCTGCCTCCTCTACAAATGTCAATACTTTTC
Organism: Marinisporobacter sp.; assembly: GCA_025210395.1. GTDB lineage: Bacteria > Bacillota > Clostridia > Peptostreptococcales > Thermotaleaceae > Crassaminicella. The sequence continues at coordinate 74,890 of JAOARV010000017.1, read as the reverse complement.
CTAAAACCTTATAAAATTCCTTTGGTAATTGATTCTCTAACTGTAAATCTTGCTCTTCTTCTTTTATATCCTCACAAACAGCTTCCTCTAAAAAATAGGCTTTCTTGATTAGCCTTTCATTGACTTTGAATTTTTTATTTATTCCTGCTCCCTTTTCCTTCACCCATTTTCCTCCTATATCTCTAAGTTGAAAATGCCCATTTTATTTTGATTCTTCTTACTCTTTTGTTCTAAAATAGATTTTTTAGAATCCCTATCAAATGTGATTTCTCTCAATTTATAGCCTACCTCTTGAAGGATTTTTTGTAAATATGGAATCTGTTTTTTTAGTTGATTAATGCTTTTTTTCTCATCAGCACCTATCGTTAGATCTACCTGATCATTCTCTATATTTAACTTCATCTGAATATGACCTAAGTACTTTGTATCTAGATTCATTAAAGTGGTCAGCTCTTTTTTATTTTTCTTTTTTAGTCCCTTATTGTTTTGCACATAGATTTGAAGATTCTTAAATTCATCTCCCATCAATACAGGAAGCTGTAATGTTCTTAACTTCTTTTGCTTTTGCATAGAATCCGCTAACTGCTTCATATGTTCTTTCAGCTGATCTTTGTCCTCTTGCTCCTGACGAAAATCTTTTTCCATACTTCCTATGTGGTTGATCCATTCATGGTAATCTTTCTCTTCTTCTAACAATCCACTCTTTAGCTTTTGAGATATACTCCTTGATAATTTTTCCAATTTTAAAAGGGATTGGCGAAGGATAGGATCATGTATTTCACCCCTCTGTTGAATTAGTTCACCAATTTTATGTCCTACTTGCTGTTTATTTTTTAAAAACAAAGAAAGACCCTCTATTTCTTTTAGGGAAAATAACATATTATTCTTTATTACTAAAGACAATATGCTACTTTTTTCTTCTCCTATGGATGAAATATTTTTTACTAATTTCTCTATTTCATTCATGTTTTGTATATTTCTATCTCTTTTTACATTTTCATTATTTTTTTCATCTCTTATCTTATCATCTACATATTTATCTAATTCACTTAACACCACATTCTCTAAAGCTTTTCCCTCTTGTACACTATCCATAACCATCTGAGGAGATAATTTTCTTCTTATTCTGCTATATTGTCCATAGATTCCAAAAACACGCTTTATATTCACAATACTGATTTTAAGTCCATTTGTAAGAAGTGATTTTCCTGCATCAAAAGCAGCTATCATTTCCTGTGGTACATCTTTGATCCTTAAGCTTTCTTCATTAGCTTTTATATAATCCTTGATTCTTTCTTCATCTCTTAAAGGAATATCCTTAACAGGTTCTAATCCCTTCAATTCATCATAAGTACTATTTATATTTTTTAAGTTTAGAGGAATTCCCTTTGATAGATGAAAAGATATCTGTTGAAATTTCAATGTTTTTACTTTATCAAATATCCTATTGATATTGGTAATTCTATTGATTCCCTTTACAAATGACTCTCTTGAAAGATCATTTACTTTTTCAGAAAGAGCTCCCACTTCCTTCATTGCAGGAGTACTTTCCATCTCCTTTTGCATTGGATCCATATGAATCATAGGGTTCTTTTCTTGATCTTGTTTATACATGTTTTCTAGAAGCTTTGCTAATTTTCGAATGTCTTGTTTTTCAATATTCATACCGTTTTTAAGCATCTTACATGCTTTTTCTATATCAAATTCTTTTATTAATGCATTCAGAGCTTCCTTCATCTCTTGGATTTGATCCATATTCTTTCTTGTTAAAGAAATTCCCATTTTTATTAAAACTTTAGCCAAATTAATATTTTCTTTTGTCGTCTCTATCCCCATTTCCTTTAATTGGGATAAAATGTTTTCTTTCATTAGCTTTAAATCTTTGTTGCTAACTTTTACGGGGTTGTTCCCATATACTTCATAATTTCTTACTGCCCATTCTGAAGCTTCTCCTTTAACAGGAACACACCCTTCTTTTACATAATATTTTGCATTATATAGGTTCTGAATAGTAGGCTCTATCCCTTCTTTATAGACATTTACAAAATCTTCATTCTGCATTTCTTCAAGCTTCCCAAGTCTATAGAATAAATCATAAACACGCTCTATATTTTTCTTTGTCATAATAGCTTTTTCTCTATGAAGTGCTTTGATAATATCCGTAACGTCTTTGCCCATAGAACTTCCATAAATACTTTTAGCTATTTTTTCAGCTTCCTCTGTAGTCATTTTTTCACGTTTGCTAAAGAAGCTCCAAGGAGATACATGTCTTTCCTCCTCTTTCATTTCTTTAATAGCATTTGCAACCTTCTCAAGAGAATCATTTTCTATATCCATTTCTTGGTCTAATAGCTTAACAGCTGTATCATGATTTAATCCTTGATGAATCACATCTAAATATTGTTTTGATACGATCAGCTTCTCAATGGATTCCTTACTAAAGGGCACCTCAAACTTCTCTAACTCCATCACTGCTCCTAAAGATTCTTTGTTTATATCTATGCCATAGCCTTTTAGTATTTCCCCGTATTGATCAGTAGTTAAATCTTTATGCTCTTCTAATTTATCATAAATTTTCATAGAAATAATCTGTGATTTATCTATAGCAACATGATCGCCTACCCGTTCATTAATCTGATTTTTCAGTACTGCTTCGATCATTTTGTGATTTCCAACATCTACTTGTACTTTATTTTTTTCTTTTCCTACTAAAATCCCCTTCACAGAAAAAGGCTTTTTCACCATGCCACCATAAGTCTTTTGCACTCTTGCAAAATTCAAATGCTTTAAAACATTCATTTTCCGACTCTCCCTATTCTTCTATTTCCTAATTATTTATGTATCGACATTTTTTCTATCTTTCTTTATATAAATCCCCCTAACATTTTTTAGTATGTTGCCGATAATAGTATTAGGAAGTCTCAATAGAAAGGTAGTGATTTCTTTGAATACCATACAGCCTATTCAACCAACAAACATACAGAAAACGACTCCTATTAATAGATCTAAAGAATTAAATATCCAAACTGCATTTCTGGATAAATTTGAAAAAATTAAATCTGATGAAGTAAAAGATCATGCAAAAAAAATATATGATAAAATTGTTGAGAAATCAGAAAAAATTGGAGATCGATTATATATACAAGACTTAGTAGATTATAAAAAGCTTGTAAAAGAATTTTTAGATGTTGTGGTAACCAATTCTCATGTATTTACAAAGGAAAATTTTTTAGATAAAAGAGGTCGTCATCGTGTTTTTTCACAAGTAAAACAAGTAGATAAAGCCCTTGCAGATCTTACAAATGACTTTTTAAATCAAGAAGTAGATCGGATCAAAATTGTCAAAAAATTAGATGATATCCGTGGCATGCTCGTAGATATGTTTATGTAAAAAGACCGCTTATGCGGTCTTCTCATCATCTTATTTTTTACAACCCCTGTTTCATCATTCATTTTATATGCTGAACCTAAAGCTTCTGTTGCATCTTCAATAATATATAAATGATATTTTTTTGCCAAATTCATTAAAGATTTTCTCTTATCTCTAGTATAAACAAAGGGATCATTTCAATCACTCTTTTCTATACGTTATATATATCCGTTTTAAAATAATGCATATTTTCTTTGATCCATTCAATGGTTTCCATCAAACCTTCATCTAAGGTATACCCTTGACGCCAGTTTAGTATTTCTCTAGCTTTACTATTATCACACCACAATCTATTAACTTCACTTTTTTCAGGTCTTAATCGACTTTCTTCACATTCTATCTTTACTTCTTTTCCTGTTAATTTAATAATTTTATTTACTAAATCACCAATAGAGATTTCATTATTCGTTCCTACATTAATCACCTTTCCTACACTTTCATCAACCTCTGCCATTTTGATAAAACCTTCTGCTGTGTCCTTTACATAATTAAAGTCTCTTGTAGGGGATAATGCTCCTAGCTTAATCTTTTTCTTTCCTGCTATTATTTGCGAAATAATAGTAGGAATTACTGCTCTTGCAGATTGTCTAGGTCCATAAGTGTTAAAGGGTCTTATGGTTGCTACAGGTAGATTAAAAGACCTATAATAACTTTCTACCATTTTATCTGCACCAATTTTACTAGCTGAATAAGGGGATTGTCCTTGTAATGGATGCTTCTCATCAATTGGAACATATTTTGCTGTCCCATAAACCTCACTCGTCGACGTATGAACAATCTTTTCTATTCCATGAACTCTACAGCTTTCCATTACATTTAAAGTTCCTTCTACATTTGTCCTTACATAGGCTGCTGGAGATTGATAGGAATAAGGAATGGCAATAAGTGCTGCTAGATGAAATACCATATCTTTTCCTTGTATAACCCTTGACATATTATCATATTCTCTTATATCTCCTGTATAAACTTCTATTTCTTTTTTTATATGTGTATCTAAAGTTTCAAGCCATCCCCAATTATTGAATGAGTTATATTGTACTAACGCTGTAACCTTAGCCCCTCTTTCTACCAACTTTTCTGTCAGATGACTTCCAATAAATCCTTCAGAACCGGTAATCAATACTTTTTTATTCGTTACTTGCACATGCCTCACTCCTAAATATGTCATAATAATCTTGTGCAGCCCTCTCATAATCTGGAATTTGTCCAATATCTAACCAATATTCTCGTATTGGAAAGCTTCCAACATGATAATCTTTTTTCATTACTTCATCAATAAGATCTGTTATATTATAATATTCATTATTTGGAATATACTCTATTAGCTTAGGATTGATACAATAAATCCCACTATTGATGAAAAAATTCATCTTAGGCTTTTCTTTTAGTCCCACTACACTTGTTTCATGAATATCTAAAACACCATAAGGGATTTCTATATCATATTTTTTACTCCCTACAGTAATATCAAATTCATTTTTTTTATGATATTCTAAAAGCTGTTCAAAATTTAGTTTTGTTAGTAAATCCCCATTCATCATAATAAATGGATCATCTAAATATTGCTTTGCAATTTTTAGTGCTCCTGCAGTTCCTAATCTTTTTTTCTCATGAATATACTCAATATTTACATCAAAATCTTTTCCATCTCTAAAATAACTTTCGATTATTTGAGCTTTGTAATTCACTGTCAATAAAATGTTTTTAAATCCATACATACTAAGCTGTTCAATAATAATTTCAAGTATAGGTCGATCCCCAACCTTTAGCATTGGCTTAGGTACTTCATAAGTTAACGGTCTTAATCTTGTTCCAAGTCCTCCTGCCATAACAACTGCCCAATTATCTTTTTTATTTTTTACCAAAATATCATTCACTAAAAGTAAATCTACCACTCTCCCATCATCATCTAATAGGGGAAGTTGCTTTACTTTTTTGATTTCAAATATCTTTTTAATAAAGCGAAAAGATGCATTGTAGTTAACAAAAACGAAATTCTCATTCATAATGCTTCTTGCTTTTTCTTCAAAAGAAAGTTCCTTTAAGATAGCTTTTCTTATGTCTGCATCATTTATAGTACCTAATAGATTTTTTTGATCATCTACTACTAAGGCTATTCCTAACTGTCCTTGATCAATGACCTTCACGATCTCTTTAATTTTAGTATCTGGACCAATCAATATTTTTCCTATATCTCTTCTCATACTAATCACCCTTGTATTTAATGATTTTTCCTGGCACGCCTACAACAATACTGTCATCTTCCATATCCTTTGTTACAACACTACCTGCTCCAATGGTTACATTTCTTCCGATCCTTATCCCTTGTATAATCGTACTTCCCATACCAATAGAAGAACCTTCTCCTACCTTTACACCTCCTGCTAATCTAGCTCCTGGGCATATATGAACATGACTTTTTATATGACAATCATGCTCTATGATTGCACCTGTATTGATAATTACATTATTTTCTATTTTCGTGTCTGCATTGATGATAACTCCATTAATAATCATATTTCCAACACCCAATTTTACAGATTGTGATAACATAGCTGTATTACTGATTGCATTGATGAAGGTAAACCCTAAAGCTTGTACTTGTTTAAATATCTTTTTTCTAAGGGAATTATCGCCAGTACTTCCAAGTGTAATTAAAGCGTTTTTTACACCTTGATCATATAAATCCTTTAATAAAGTATCATCCCCTAAAACCTTAACTCCATAAAATTCTTTATCATGCTTATTTTCATCTATATCTGTAAATCCAATAAGCTCATATTGATCCTTTACTATGTCTATGACAACCTTGCTATGTCCTCCTGCACCGATTAGAATTAGCTTTTGCACTTTCATAGCCTACCTTTTTTTATGATGGTTTTGTATTATTTCTTTCTAATTATAGATTGAGCAGTCTAAATCAAAAAATCCTTTTTTGAGTAGCTTATTCTTATCTTTTAAATCAATCCCCTTTAATACTTTAATGATCCTCTCTGCTGCATGTCCATCTCCATAGGGGTTTTTTAGATTTTGAATGCCATCAACAAACTCTTTTGATTCTATCTTTTTTATGGCTTTTAATATGGTTTCTTTTTTACAAGGTGTATCTACAATATTTAATGGCTTAAATCTACCTTCCTGTCGATCCCCAATATTTATAACTGGAAGCTGAAAAGAAGCACTTTCAAGAATTCCACTAGAGGAATTGCCGATCATGCATTTAGCATATTTCATAGCACTTAAATAACCTCTCTGCCCTAAGCTTTTAATAAGCTTAAATTGGTCTTTATAACAGGCTGTATATTCTTTTTTTACTTCATAGACACTTTTGCCACCTGTATCTGCATTGGGCATAGTCATTAAAACAAAATAATCTGTTTCTCTCAAAGCTTCTAATATTTCTCTTACTTGTAAAGAAGAAGCTTCATAATCATCTAGTGTAGCTGGATGAAAAGTCATTAAGGCTATCTTATTTTTAGAAAAATGTACTCCCGTATAGTCAAAAAGCTCTTCTTCATCCATCAACTCTATATTTTTAATATTATCAATGCCTAAAGCGCCTACCACATAAACATTTTTTGGGCTTTCGCCCATTTGTATGATTCTTTTCCCATACGCTTCTAAAGAAGGAAAGTGAATAGCTGCCATTTTCGTTACAGCATGTCTAATAGCATCATCCATCACACCATAAGTTGCTTCTCCACCATGTAAATGTATAATAGGTACTTTATGAATAGTAGCACCCATACAAAAGCTCATAAGCTCATATCGATCTCCTAAAAGGATGATTGCATCTGGTTGAAATTCATATAGATAATTTGAAAATCCAACCAAAGCTTCCCCTATTGCACCACATAGATCTCCTTCTTTGTCTGATGCTTGATTCATTCTTATGATGCTTCTTATTTTAAATCCATCTTTTTCGATTCTATCAATGGTTTTTCCATGAAAATCAGATAAATGAGTACCTGTAACCACTAAATCTAATTGAAAGTCATCATCCTGCTCCATTTTTTTTATCAGAGGATATAAAAGTCCATAATCAGCCCTAGTACTTGTAATAGCTGCTATTTTTAATTTATTCAACTTGCTTTCCTCCATTTTATGATCATTTTAAGTCTTCCCATTTGATAATACGATCTGCATCTATTTGGATATTTGCTTTTTTTCCTATTACTTCATAAAAATATTTAGGAGCAATTCCTGTTCCAGGTCTTTTTGTATCTAGCATAGCTTCTGTAATGATGGTATTTTTCTTGATTGGATGCTTTGCTACGATGCTCTTTCTAACAATATTTACATTTTCTTTTTCTGAAATAGTCATCTTTTTGATCCCTGATCCTAATGCTTTTTCAATATTTCTTATAGCTTTAACCATATTTTTCAATTCATGAGGCTCTAGAGATGCTTGATGATCAGGTCCATCCATTTTCTTATCTATTGTAAAATGTTTTTCTATAACACATGCTCCCATTGCAACTGCTGCTATAGCTACTTCTATTCCTATGGTATGATCAGAATATCCTACAGGGATTTTAAAGGCTTCTTTTATAGTATGCATAGCTTTTAAATTTACATCTCTATAGACTGTAGGATAGCTCGTATTACAATGAAGCAATATAATTTCCTCATTACCTTCTTCCTTGATCCAATCTATCGCTTCTTGAATTTCACCTAAATTGGACATGCCTGTTGATAAAATGATAGGTTTATTCTTAGCGGATATATATTTTAAAAGGGGCATATTGGTTATCTCACCTGAGCCTATTTTAAATAAATCAATCCCTACTTTTTCTAAAAGGTCTACACTTTCAAGATCAAAAGGAGTTGATAAAAACAGGATATTTTTTTTACTGCAATAATCTAAAAGTTCTATATGATCCTCAAAGGATAGCTCTAATTTTTTGAGCATATCATATTGAGATTCATCTTTTTTTGTATTGCTTTCTTGGTATTTTGCTTTTTCTGCTTTTTTAGTCACCAATCTTTTGGCTTTAAAGGTCTGAAATTTAACTGCATCTACCCCTGCCTCTGATGCTATATCTATTAATTTTTTAGCAATTTCTATATCTCCATTATGATTGACGCCTGCTTCAGCTATAATAAATACCTGCCCCTGTTTTATCCTATTGTTCATACTATACAGTCCCATCCTTTTTCTTATATGGCAGATCACATTTTTTACATATATTTATTTTGTACCATTCTCCATTTTGGTGCTTATTTCTAATATTCATATACTTTTCGTTTTTCCAGATGTTTTGAATACTATCTTTGTGTATATTTCCAGGAACATATCCTCTTTCACTATCTACACAGCATACAATTACATCTCCATCCCAACTGATAAACATTCGTTGCCAAAGCTGACTGCATGCGAAATCAATAGATGTATCTATTTCTTTCTCTTCTCCTATAGGCGTTCTATATTCTACATAAGACACTGCATCTACACTATCCTTAAATAAATGGACAAATGCTTCATATTCATCCTTATTATCCTCCATTAAAACCATTGATATCCTTGTGATTGGAGAGGTTTTTCCTAATTCATTTCTAAGCTTTACAATCCGTTTAATATTATTTAAGCTTTCTTCATAGCTAGCACCCACTCTAATTTCTTCATATTTTTCTTTATAGGGTGAGTCAAAGGAGAAAAATATCTTATCCAGACCTGCTTCTATAAGATCTCTTGATAGATCTTCTGTAAGAGTGACTGCATTTGTATTAAACATCACATCTACGATTCCCTGCTCCTTTGCATATCTTACCATCTCTACGATTTGTGGATGAACAAGGGGTTCTCCTAGCCAATTGAGTTTGATAGAATATACCCCTATTGCTACAGCTTCATCAATGATCTTTTTAAAGGTGTCCATACTCATCATTCCAACTTTAAAATTCCCCTTTTTTTCATCATCATTGACAAGGATTGTTCTAGGACACATGGGACATTTTAAGTTACAAGCATTTGTAGGCTCAATATCTAAATGAAGAGGTGCATCCTCTAATAGAAAGCTTTTCGGATTTTCACTCCATTTTTTTCTATACTCTTTATATTTTGCTCCTTTATTTTTTTCCCATTCTCTTACTGAATCATTAATCACTTCATGATAAGTTGGATTCACTGGTATATTTTTATTCATTGAAAAAACTCCTCTCATTTCTCATGTTTAAAATCATTTCTGCCATTTTAAAATCAAACAATGTATCTATATCTATAGAATCTTCATTATCCATAATATAAGGTGCTACCTCATCAAAAAAGCTTTTATTCTCTAATAAATCTTTTGCAGCTATAATATAAATGGCTCCGTTATATCTATAAATTTTTTCATAATCTTGTCTTCTTTTATTTTTTTCATCCATAAGCTTTATCAGCCGATTATCTACAATTTTCGTTGCCCAATAAGGACTATGCTCAAATTCACACACACTTATTACAGAATCTGCTGTAGATTCTAAAAACTTTTCAATGGCTTCATCTATATGGATATGATTTCTTAGTGGACTTGTAGGCTGAAGCAGAACAACAAGCTTGGGAATATACCCTTCCTTTTCTTTCAAATCATTTAAAGCATGAATAACTACATCAACTGTATTTGTATAGTCATTTGAAAGTTCAGCTGGTCTGATAAAGGGTACTTCTGCTCCATATTCTTTTGAGATTTCTGCAATTTTCAAATCATCTGTAGATACAATCATTCTTTTTATATATTTTGATCTTTGAGTTGCTTCTATGGTATATGCAATTAGAGGCTTGTGCCCTAGAAGCTTTATATTCTTCCCTGGCAAGCCCTTCGATCCTCCACGGGCAGGTATGATTGCCAATATTTCCTTTTTATTCATGACAACCTCCAATTATTTGTTTTGATTGATAAATTCTATTTTCTTTCTATTTGATAATTCATTCATCAATAGCGTTTCAGCAAGAGCTAGTCCAAATTGACCTTCTGCTTTTACTGAATTGTTTTGATGTAAAATATATCCCTTTACTTTATCTCCATAGAAGGATTTATTTTTCAAGAAATTTTCTGTTTTAGTAATACATATTGCATCATTTATCTCATATCGCTCTTTTCCTTCCTCCATAACAGCATCTTCATATTTTTCTAAATATCCCTCTTCATTTATTTTCCTATAGGACGATCTATCTCTATCAATCTTGCTAACGCTCGCTACTGTATCAGCATTATTTTCTAAGAAAAATTCAATGCTCTTTAATAGATCTTTTCCCTTTCTTAAAGGATAATCAGGATGAATCAATACAACATATTCATATTGATTTTCTTTATTATTCAATATATTATACAAACCATCCATACTAGATTCTTCTAGCATCTCTTTATGTTTAATATCTACACCTATTTTTTTGCATCTCTCTATAACTTGTGGTTGATCTGTATATACAATGGTATTTTCAATTGCTTTTATTCTATTTAATTCTTTAAGAGAATACTCTATTAAGGAGTGCTCTTTTAATTTTTCCATGTAATTTTTTCCAACTGCTGGAACAAAGAATATTGCATTTTTTATAAAATCCTTATGGATTTTTTCTTCTTGAATAAAAGTTTCAGCACATTCTTGAATGATTTTGCTGTATAGTCTATATTCTAATACCTTTCTATAAACAACCTTTTGTCTTTCATCTAGCTTTGTCCGTAGTTCATTGTCTTTTAAATAATAACTGCTTTCAATGGCTCTTATCTTACTCATCAGTCCTGGTTTTATGACTTCATTATATAAACAATTGTCTTTTAGCTCTTGATTAAAAGAATCCATCCTATTTATTTCTTTGAATAATTTGTTTAATTTTTTATCGTCTTTCTTTTGCTTATCAATTTTTTTGATTCGCTTTAGCTTGTATTCGCATAAATTGATGACTTCTCCTATATCATGATGAATCTTTTTGATCACTTCTAAAAGCTTCTCTTTTAAAGCTTCTTTCTCTTGAAGATAGCTTTCTTTAGCATCTCTGATAGCTTCTTTTATGTCCACATTTTCATTCAGCGTAGCTATTACCTCTTCTAATGTTTTATTCACTGTTCCTTCAATATTTAATCCACCTTCAGTAGCATTGATATACTCTATACAAGGATTTTGCTTAATTTTCGTCTCTAGTATTTTTTTCATTCCTAAAAATACTTTTGTTGTATATACATCATTTCCATATATATCATGATCTTTAATATAATTCGGGTTATCAAAATTTACCTTTGAATTCCTCCACGAACCATCTGCATATAGCTTGTCATTTGTATAACAAAGATCTTGTCCCATAAACACAACTTTTTTTGCTCCTAATTTCATAACCACATCAAAAGCAATATTTGCCACTGAAAATCCACTTTGTATCGACATTCTATCTAGCTTGCATTGTTTATAAATATATTCAGCCAAAGGGTCTCCATCTAATACAAACTCGAATATATTCCCATAGTATTCTTCTAAAACATCTCTATAGATGGTCGTAGAAAATAACATACTTGTTGCTGTCGTATCAATTCCTTCAAGTGTCCATTTTTCATGGATAAATCCATCAATAGCACATCTAAAATGAGGAATAATCCCTCTTGTATTTAGAATCTTTATGGCATTTCCTACTGCAACAATCAAAGCGCGATCCTTTACTTTCTCAAGTAATTCCATATTCTTATCCAAGGAAGGTCCAGCTGATACGATAATAGCCGTATCTAAATCTATATTTTCTTTTACTTTTTCGATTGGCGTAAAATCTCTTCTTAAATTATGAAAAGTATTTATTACCCAATTGTATTCTCCAGCACTAGAAGTAACCATATTGATCATCATATCCCTTAAGGTTTCCATCACACTTTTATTTAAAAGATCATATTGATTTTTAAATAAAGTACAATAAGCTGTATGGAATACAACATCTACCTTCAAGCTATTTCCAACAATTTTTGCTGCATACTGCTGTATTTCATTATCTGGAATATTAATATATATACTCGTTGTCAACCTTTTATCTAAAACAGATTTCTTAAAAGGATAATACTTGACCACTTCTTTGAAAATTTGCGTTGTAGGTTCAAAAAATACAACCCGCTTAATATGCTTTAGCTTTTTCTTTATATATTCATATGCATTCCCATTACCAAAACCAAAAACAACTAAAGTCTCTACATCTTCTCTCACATTTTTAAACATCTCTTTCATTTCACGTTCTTGATCATACATGCTGTGTAAAAAACATTTTGCTTCCTGATCAGAAACAATAAAATTATCTCCTTCTGCTTTTTCAACCTTGATCTCATATATAGGCTCTTTATGAAACATTACTTGATAGATTCCTGGCAAGCTTTCTTTTATAAATTTGATATTTTCATTGTATAACCTCATCTAATTTACCTCTCCTACTATATTTTTAAATAGTGGTTTCAATTCAAATTCTAACAAATCCGCTACCAATAAATAATCTTTATTTTCCATAGCCATATGGATATATTCTAGTACCTCTAGAAGAGTATTCATATACTTTGCAGGTATATTTTGTTTTAGTAATTGGCTCATCTCATTTGTAAGAGCTAGCATCCTATTAGGCATATTTTTTATATCATGCTTAAAAATACATCCTTGCATATCATCTATTTGTTTTATAATCATATCTCTTCTCCTTTAATCATAATATAAAAACAACTATTTTTTGCCTGGTAATTACTCGCTATGCTTCATATAAATATACATATTGCATTTATTTTCATAGTTAAAAAAAAATGATCCCATCAAAAAATAGATAGGACCAAGAACTATTCATATTTCACCTATAAAATTTTAAAACCTGTCCCTAGTATTGCTGTCCTTAGTCCCTTAAGGATATCGCTTGTTATGTTTATCGGATCATTATCTAATATACTTTACCCCTAATCAAAAAATACCCCCTTGTTTTTTCTCCAAGGAGGTATCTTTTTTCATAAGCTATCCTACAGACTAAATCTTTACAGCTGCACATCAATATTCCCTCCTACATGAGGGGTTATAGATTGCTCCATCATTTTCTTTAGATCATTCGTCTGTTGTGTAGCTGTATCCATTGCTATTTTCATCACAGAAAGTGCTGCTTGCTGCTTGATTTTTCCTTGACTTATTACAGTAGACATAGCATTAATATCCATAGTATCAGCTCCTTTCATTAAGCTTTGATTACATTGTCATCATTTTTTGATATCTACCTCTTGTATCGACAACAAGTTTACTATTGTTTAGAATAAATTCATAATCTAACTACAATCACGTCTTCTAACTATCCATAAGGAAATATTTCAAAAAATAGAACAATGACAGAGAACCTGCCCTGCCACAGTGTTTAAGAAAGTACATATGGTCGTAAACAATTTTCTAATTGTGTTTTCCATCTATTGAAACAAGGAAATACTTGAAATTCCAAAATTTTCATTATATAATTTCCATTATTTTTTTTATAATCATAAGTTAACGCATATAATGATTCTCTAAAGTATTCTATACGTATTTCTAAATCATTTTCTATCAGTTTTTTCATTAATGGTTCCATAGCAGTCTCTATACTTTCCATTCCACAAATAATATCATTTAAGATCTGAAAAGCTTCTTCTATTTTCAATTCTTTCATCTTATCTTGAATATAAACTAAGCCATCTTCAATTGTTTGCAATAAATCAAAAATTTTATAAATTACATCATAATATTTTTTCATATCTTAATCCTTATTTGAATTTGTCTCATTCTCTTACAATCCAAGTTTCATCACTTCACAAACTTTTTGAATTTGTTCTTTCTTTAGACCAACAGAGCTTGGTAAATTTATTCCTTTTGAAGATAACTCCTCTGTAACACTCAAATCCCCACATCTAAAACTTTTATATGGCTTCATTTTATGAATTGGTTGAAAAAATGGTCTTGTTTCAATATGATTCCTTTTCATTTCTAAAATCAGTTCATCACGACTCTTTCCAAAATCATCTTGAATCACTAGTGAATACAGCCACGGGCAGCGATTTTCATTTTTAAGTTCTTTTGATAAGCAGATTCCTTTTATATTTTTTAACGCTTCATCATAAACCTTTGCATGTTCTTTTTTTGCCGAAATATATTCTTCAATATTTTCTAATTGGGCAACTCCCATTGCTGCTAAAATATTGGGCATTCTAAAATTATACCCTATATCATCATGAGAAAAAGCTTTATTCTCTTCTATAACCTTTGCTTGAGTACTTAAATGTTTGGCTTTTTTCCCTAAATCTATATTGTTAGTTACGAGCATTCCTCCAGCACCAGTTGTAATAAGCTTATTTCCATTGAAGCTAAAACACCCTATATGTCCAATAGTTCCAGCTTTTTTGAAGGTTTCATCATTCATTTTATAGACAGAGCCTAACCCTTCTGTTGCATCTTCAATAATATATAAGTTATATTTTTGTGCTAACTCCATTAAAGGCTCCATGTCTACCATATTTCCATACAAATGAACGGGTAGTATTGCTTTTGTCTTTTCTGTAATTAAGCTTTCAACATTACTAACATCCATTACATAAGTATCTTTACATACATCAACAAATACAGGATCTGCTCCTACATACAAAATAGGATTAACAGATGCAATAAAGGTCATAGAAGGTACAATGACTTCATCACCTTTTCCAATACCAAGTACCTGCAGCGCTAAGTGAATTGCAGATGTACCATTCATCGTAACAACAGCTTGGCTGCTTTCCATATAAGCTTTAAATCGTTCTTCAAATAAGTCTACATATTTTCCAGCAGAAGATACCCAATTGGTATCTAAGCACTCTTTTATATATTTCCATTCGTTTCCTCTTATCTCTGGTATGCACAAAGGGATCATTTTAATCACTCTTTTCTATACGTTATATATATCAGTCTTAAAATAATGCATATTTGCTTTGATCCATTCTATGGTTTCCATCAAACCTTCCTCTAGGGTATATGCTGGACACCAATTTAATATTTCTCTAGCTTTACTATTATCACACCATAATCTATTGACTTCACTTTTTTCAGGTCTTAAACGACTTTCTTCGCATTCGATCGTTACTTCTTTTCCTGTCAGTTTAATAATCTTTTTCACTAAATCTCCAATAGAGATTTCATTATTTGTGCCTACATTGATCACTTGTCCTACACTTTCATCAACCTCTGCCATCTTTATAAAACCTTCTGCCGTATCCTTCACATAATTAAAATCTCTTGTAGGGGATAATGTACCTAGTTTAATATTCTTCTTTCCTGCTAATATCTGCGAAATAATAGTAGGAATCACGGCTCTTGCAGATTGTCTCGGTCCATAAGTATTAAAGGGTCTTATTGTTGCTACAGGTAGATTAAAAGATCGATAATAACTTTCTACCATTTTATCTGCACCAATTTTACTAGCTGAATAAGGAGATTGTCCTTGTAATGGATGTTTCTCATCAATTGGAACATATAAAGCTGTTCCATAGGTCTCACTAGTTGATGTATGAACTACCTTTTCTATTCCATGGACTCTACAGCTTTCCATTACATTTAAAGTCCCTTCTACATTCGTTCTCACATAAGCTGCTGGAGATTGATAGGAATACGGAATAGCAATGAGTGCTGCCAGGTGAAATACAATATCTTTTCCTTGTATTACCCTTGACATATTATCGTATTCCCTTATATCTCCTGTATATACTTCTATTTCTTTTTTTATGTGATCCTCTAAAGTTTCAATCCACCCCCAATTGTTGAATGAGTTATATTGAACTAAAGCTGTAACCTTAGCTCCTCGTTCTACCAATTTTTCTGTCAAATGGCTTCCTATGAAGCCTTCTGAACCTGTAATTAATACTTTTTTATTCTTTAGTTGCACATGCCTCACTCCAAATTAAATTTTCGTAATCCATATTTGCTTGGTGATCATCTTCCACTTATCCTATATCCATCCAGTATTCCTTTATAGGATAACCTCCTATTCTTAGATCATTTTCAATGATGTTACTGATCAACTCTTTCATATCAAACTATTTAAAATAACGCTTCAAACATCTGCATCTGTTACTGTTCCTCTCAATATCTTGTTTCCATTTACTACCAAAACAATTCCCATGCAACCACTATCTATCACTTTAATTCATAAATTTCATAACCTTTTTTATAAATTATACCGTTATATTTCATCATCAAAATATCTACAGGATACTCGCCTATCTTTTTAGTATTTATTCCTCCCATCATATTATTTCCTATCATGCTTATAAAGTCTACACCACATCCATAAGCGTGTGGATATCCTCCTCCAAACCTAGGATTAATTTCGTTTATATACAGTTCTCCATCATTTGATATAAAAACATCTACATCTATTGGACCTTTAATACCATGTATATCTTCTAATTTCATTATTTCATTTAATATGTCTTCTCTAAATACAGATACAGATTTATCTGTTTCACCTGCTCTCATATTAATCTTTTCTTTCATGAAAACAGAAACTATTTTCCCACTTATAAAGTCAAAATAAACATCCACACCAAATTCTTTTCCATCTATAAATTTCTGATATATTAAATTGGTATCATTTATTATTTTCAGGTTTTCTTTATTATTTATCAACTTTAACCCCGAACTACCACTTCCTTTTCTATCCTTTGTAAATATTGGAAATTCTATCTCATTATTTTCTAAGATTTCTTTTTTATCAATGTACGTTGGTACAAGATTTAATTTATCCTTATAATTCTTATAAAACAAGTATTTATCAAAAGTATTATTTATAAACTCTTTTGAAGAAATAATAGGGATTATGTTATTCAACTTAAATTTATCTACATTCTCAGCTATTAACTTCAATTCTGGATCAATAAGTGTCATTAAGTATGTTACTTTTTCCTTTTTACATATTCTAATAACATCATCTATATATTTATCAAGATTATTAAAATTTTTTTGAATAGTATACCATTTATCCCCAGAATATAATGCTGGTGCATAGTTGCTCATATCCAAAGTTATTACCTTGCTTTTATGTTTATTTAATACTTTCTTGAAATATTTTACTATATCTACTCTTCTTCCAGGACTTAATATCATTAGATTCATTTTTTCACTCCTATATAAGCTGTGAATCATCTAAAATAGACTTCTGCATATATTCTTCAATACTCCAGGGCTTTCTAGCATAAAAAAATTTATTTCTATCTTTAACTACTACAGCAGGATAATACTGTATAAAATTTGGCGATAAAGCCATAGAATAAGCTCCTGTATTATGAAATATCAGTATATCATCAATATATAATTCATTAGATTTCTCCAATTGTCCAAGTCTATCCTTTTCTATGCATGTATACCCAGCAATTACTTGTCTCTGACTCATTATTTTTTTTTGCGAATTTGAATCAATCTTGAAACTTGTCCCTTTCATTTGAGGACTGATATTTAAACAACTTCCATCTACCGTTAAAATTCTTGTGCCTTTAATATCTTTTTTGTCTACTACCTTGCATACAAAATAAAAAGGAGATGCTATCAGGGACGCTCCAGGTTCAATAATTAGCGCAGTATGCTTTGGCTTAAATCTCTTCTTTAAAATCTGACAAATAGTTTTAGCATATTCCCAAAATTCTGGGGTTCCAGGTTTATCTCCAAAAAAACTTCCTCCTATATCAACATATTCTAATTGATTATCAATCATTTCAGCAGCTTCGATAATCTTCTGTGATATTGTATT
This sequence comes from Marinisporobacter sp., assembly GCA_025210395.1. Taxonomy (GTDB): domain Bacteria; phylum Bacillota; class Clostridia; order Peptostreptococcales; family Thermotaleaceae; genus Crassaminicella. The sequence continues at coordinate 56,747 of JAOARV010000017.1, read as the reverse complement.
AAATACACTCAAACTCTTTGTTCTTGTACTATTATGTGCATGAATTCCTACTATTTTAATATATGACATATTTTTCAGCTCTGTTATTGCTTTTTCAAACGAACCATTTTCAATATTAAATCCAAATCGTCGAGGCTCATCATCCATAATATTCTCTTCATGACAATATTTTTCAAGATCAAAATTTATTCTTAGTCCAACTTTGTATATTTTATCATCTTTAGGGCTATTTTTCTTTAACCATTCTATCTCATTAAAAGAATCTAAATTAACAATAAAATCATTATTCAATGCATTTTCCATAGCTTCAAATCCTTTATACGGTCCATTAAATACTATTTTTTTAAACCCTATCTTTTTAGCCAATTCATATTCTGGCTGAGACACAACTTCTGCATAAGCATCTTCGTCTTTCAACCAATTTAGAAGCCAAGGAAGCGAATTAGTCTTAAAAGAGTACCCTATTATTAAATTATTCCATTCTTTACTAAATGCTTTTTTCAATTCACAAAAATTTTTTACCAGCCTTTCTAAATCTAATAAATAGTAAGGTGTATGAATATTTGGCAAATCAATATTTATCATATAATCTCATCTCACTCCTAAATATCTTCCCACATAATTAACTCATCTTGTTTTATATCTCTTTTTAATTTTCTTCCAATTAACATATGAATATATCCAGGTTGAATTCCATTTCCTGGTCTTTTGCATTCAACCATTTCTTCAGTTAATATGATTCCTTTCTTTAAATCAAATGAAGCAACTATGCTTCTCCTTGCATCTTTCATAATGTCTAATTCACTCTTTGTAGGTCTTTTGATCCCATCACCTAATAATTCTTCCGTATTTCGAATAGCTATAACCAAATTTTTTAATTCTTTCGGATTTAAAGAAGCTTTATGATCTGGTCCTTCCATATTTTTATCAAGAGTAAAATGTTTTTCTATAATTGTTGCTCCTAATGTAACTGCTGCAATTGCCGCTTCATTTCCTAGGGTATGATCCGAATATCCTGCAGGTGTTTTCAAAGCATCCTTTAATGTAATCATTGCTTTTAAATTTACATCACTATAATCTGTTGGGTAGTCTGATGTACAGTGAAGTAAAGTAACGTCTTCGTTTCCTTCTTTATAAATAGTATATAATGCTTTTTCTACCTCTCCTAATGTACTCATCCCCGTTGATAATATAATAGGTAATTTTTTTCTTGCAATTTCTCTTAAATAGTTTAAATTGGTAATCTCTGTAGATCCAATTTTAATCATAGTTACTCCTAGTTTTACTAAAAAATCTAGGCTATCCATATCATCCGGAGTAGATAAAAACATAATATCTTTTCCATCACAGTATTCTTTTAGTTCCTCAAATTCTTTGTACGATAATTCCAATTTTTTTACCATTTCAAATTGAGATTCATTTTTTCCTGTATTTTCTTTTTGATATGCTGCTTTTTCAGCAAATTTTCCTATAATCTTTTCTGTTTTAAAAGTTTGAAATTTTACAGCATCTACTCCTGCTTCCTTAGCAACATCTATAAGTTTTTTTGCTAAACCTACATCTCCATTATGATTTACTCCTGCCTCTGCAATTATAAATACAGACATCGCCTCAACTCCAAACTAATTTTTTCTTTACTAATTTATCATCTATTTCTATATTTTTTAAAACTTTTACTATTTCTTTACTTGTACTTCCTTCTCCATATAAACTTTTCGTACATTTCACCTTTTCTCGAAACTCAGTGCTTAGTGCTTGATTCACAGCATTAAATATATCTTCACAATCATTTGTGCAAGGAATTATATTGTCCGCCATCAATCTCCCATTTTGTCTATTTCCTATGTTAACCACTGGTACTTTTAAAAAAGGTGCTTCTATCAATGCACTTGATGAATTTCCAACAACAGCACCACATAATTTCATAACACTTAAATATCGCTGAATACCTAAACTTTTAAATAAATATACCTTAGCATTTCTTTTTGCAAAGGCTTCTAATTTTCCAATAATATATTTACCTCCTTGATCCGCATTTGGATAAGTAATAATCATATTTTTATTTAATTTATCTAAAACTTTAATCAAATTATCAATCTGCTGCTGTAATTTATCTATTTCTAAAGTTACAGGATGATAGGTTATAAGTAACGTTTGTTCATCTATTTCAACTTTTAAATCATCTTTTAATTGTTCTTTTGTCATAAATTGAGTAACCCTTATATTTTCTATTCCTGGATCCCCTACATTAAAAATTCTCCATGCTTCTTCACCCATATTCATAATATTTTTAGCATAAATTTCTGCTCCTGAAAAATGAATATGAGCCATTTTCGTTATAGCATGACGAATTTGCTCATCTATAGCACCTTCTGTAATTTCTCCCCCCGATATATGAGCAATTGGTATATTCATCATCATAGCAGTAGTTGCAGCTGCAAATATTTCATATCGATCCCCAAGGATTAATAAAATATCTGGTTTCATATTATTAAAGGCTTGAGCATATTGAATCAATGCTAATCCCATAGATTTTACCGTACTCTCTTTAGAATTTGAATCCATTAACATGGAAATACATTCATTTATATAAAATCCATCATTTTTTATTTCTTTTATTGTATATCCATATTGTTCTGATAGATGCGTTCCTGTAACTATAAGCTGAAGTTCTAACTGTGTATCTTTGACTATTTCTTTTAATATATTTTTTAACAAACCATATTCGGCTCTAGTTCCTGTAACTGCTGCTATTTTATGCATTATCTTCACTTTCTTTCATGAATATTTCTGCTATATTAAAATCTAAATTATTATCTATATCAACAGATCTTTCATCGCTCATCACACAACCTGCTATATTTTCAGGTTCTAAAGTATTCATCTCTATTAAGCTTTCTATTTTAATAACATAAACAGCTCCATTTATTCGATATATTTTAGGTAAATCCTGTCTTCTAGTAATATTTTTACCTTCTTCTAAAAAATACTCTAATCTATCTCCATTAAAAACATTTGTCCAATAAGGATTCACCTCTACTTTGCACACTGATACAGCTCCGTCCATACCTGTATCAATCATTTTTTTTATAGTTCTATCAATATCTTCAAAAGTTCTTAACGGAGAAGTGCATTGTAGCAAGCATATATATTCTGAATGATATTTTTCAGTATATTTTAAAAATTTTACCATATGCATAACTGTATCTATTGTCGGAGAATCATCTGTAGCTAATTCTGCTGGTCGTAAATATGGTACTTCTGCTCCAAATTTTTTAGCTATATGTTTTATTTCTAGATCATCAGTAGACACAATTACTCTATCTATATATTTACTCTTTAAAGCTTCTTCTATAGTATAAGCAATCAAAGGTTTGTTGTTCAGTAACTTTATATTCTTTTTAGGAACACCTTTTGAACCACCTCTTGCTGGAATGATTGCTACTATTTTTTTATTATTAATCACGTTTTTCACCTTCTTCTTCACAACACATTAAATCATAAACATCCTGATTCACTTTATTATAATCTTCTAATCTTCCTATATCCATCCAATACTCATTGATTTCATAGCTCCCTACCTTTTTACCCTTTTCGATACATATATTGATCAAATCTGTAATCTCAAAATACTCGTTTTCTGGAATATATTCAAGTAAATTTGGATTTAAACAATATACTCCTGCATTAATAAAATAATCAATCGTTGGTTTTTCTTGAAGTTCTTTTATATAATGATTTTTCACTTGGATTACACCATAAGGTATTTGAAAAGTATGCTTTCTTATTCCTACAGTCATATCAAATTTATTTTCTATATGAAAATTCATCATATGTTCCATATTCAGATTAGTAAATATATCTCCATTCATAACAAAAAAAGGATCATCTATATATTCTTTTGCAAGTCTTATTCCACCTGCTGTTCCAAGTCTTTTTCGTTCCTTTATATATTCTATCTTAACGCCATGGGCATAACCATCCTGAAAATAATTTTCTATAATTTCCGCTTTATAATTAACAGACAATACTATTTTGTTATAGCCATACTGTTTAAAATTATTAATAATATGCTGTAGTATCGGATCTTGTCCTACTTTTAACATAGGTTTTGGTATCTCTTGTGTCAATTCTTTAAGTCTTGTCCCTAATCCTCCAGCCATGATAATCACTAAATTATTTTTCCCTTGAGGCAATAATAAGTCATTAATACTTATCAAATCTTCTACTATTCCTTCACCATTTAAGATCGGTATCTGTTTTACTGCTTTTTTTATAAATATTTCCTTTATTTCTTCTTTTGTCATATGATTATAAACAACAATAGGGTCTAAATGTATCACATCTTCTATACTTTCTTTTAGTGATTTTCCTTTTAATAAAGCTCTTCTTATATCTCCATCTGTTATTGTTCCAATTAATCGTTTTGTTTCATCTACAACCAGTACAACGCCTTTAGCGCCTTGATCTATCACTTCTAAAGCTTCTTTCATCGTATGTTTAGAATTTATGAACAAATTTTCTATACTTGTTTTCAACCACATCATTCCTTAACTTTCTTTGTATACTTTTTTTCAAAAGTTATCTGATATGAACATTCTTTTTTGTTTTCAAGTTGTTTATCTATAATCTCGACAAAAAATAACTATTTCTTTAATAAAAAAATGGCATATATCCATATAGCATTTACATCTTTTATTGATCATCTTTTTCTTTATTCAATAACATGTCTACAAGTTTAAATTTCAACTCCGTATTCACTCTCATAGATTGCTTTTCCTCTAGCATATAAGGTTTTATTTTCTTTCCATACAAAGATTTATTTTCTAATATGTTTTTTACTTTCGTAATACATATAGCTTCATTTACTTGATATAATTCCTTCATATCCATAAGTTCTGTTTCTTGATCATCTATCAAAAAACCTTCTTCATTCACTTTTTTATATAAACAATGTGCTTCATTCATTTTTATCGTACTTACCACTGTATCACAATCATTTTCCAAGTATAATGCAATACTTTCTATCATTTCATCATAAGTTCTTAAGGGCCACTCTGGATGCAATAATACAACATCTTCGTAATTAAGTCCTTCTTTTTTCAAATGTTCTAAAGTCCCCTTGATTTGATCTATCATACTTAGATTATTTTTAGATAATATAAACGGTACTTGTGCACCTAATGTTTGCGCAACATTTGCAATTTTATCACTATCAGTGGCTACAACCACCTTATCTATACCACTGATTTTCTTTGCTTCTCTAATAGTATGACCCATTAATGGAATATTTCCTATTTTTTTAATATACTGCTCTTCTTTCACACCTTCATGAGCAGGAACAATAAATAATGCTTTTTCAACAAAATTTTCCTTGATCTTCTTTTGTCTTAAAAAACGTTTAGATAATATAGCTATGATTTCACTATATGTTTTATATTCTAACGTTTTTCTATAGATGGATTTTTGTTTTTCATTGAATTTCGTCAACATTTCATTCCCATTTAAACAACCACTCTTTTCAATTGCATTAATCCTATCTGACAAAGCTATTGCTACTACTTGATTGAACAATTCATTGTTCGCTAATTCTTTGCTAAAATCATCTAATTCATTTAATTCTGCGTATAGTTTTTTTAACTTTTTTTCTCCTTTTTTGTATCGCTCAATCCTTTTAATTTTTTTTAATTTGTATTCGCACAATTGCACAATGTTTTTAGAATTTTTTTCCATATCTCTCATAACATGACTTAATTTCTCTTGATACTCTTTCATGTCCTTTAAACTATATTCTCTTTTTATATCTTCTATACTCTTTTTTATATTCACCAGTTCATCTAATTCATCTAATACTTCACAAAAGTTTTTATTAATTGTACCTTCTATGCTTAATCCACCTTGTGTTGCATTAATATACTCTATATTAGGATTTTCTCTAATAATTCCCTCAATGGCTTGTTTCATTCCTAAAAACTGTCTAATAGTATATACATCATTTCCAAATACATCTTTTGTTTTGATATATTTTTGATCATTAACATCAACTTTTTCTTCTTTCCACGAGCCCTTTGCATATAATTCATTATTGGTATAGCAAAGGTCTTGCCCCATAAAAACGATGGTTTTTACCTCTAGCTGCGTCAATAAATTTAGGGTTATACTTGCAATAGAAAATCCACTTTGAACCAATAAAATATCTCTTTTAGCTTTTTTATGGATATAACGAGCTAAAAAATCTGCATCTAAAACAAATTCAAATTTATCACCATAATATTCTGGCAAAATATTTTTATATAAACTTGTCCCATACAATAATGCAGTAGATGATGAATCTATTCCATCAAAGATTTTTTCTTCTTCCGGAAATCCATCAATAGCACATCTAAAATGAGGTACAATCCCTCGATTTTCTAAAATTTTTATGGCACTACCTACTGCAATAATCAACCCATGATCCTTTACTTTTTTAAGAAGCTCTATATTTTTTTCTAAGGATGGACCTGCAGAAACAATAATAGCTGTCTTATTTTTTATTTTTTCTTTTAACTTTTCTACTGGGATAAACTCTCTATTTAAATTCTCAAATGTATTAATTAACCATGTATATTGTCCCGCAGCTGATGTAGCCATATTAATTTTTATATTTCTTAACCAGGACAACATACTTTTCTTAATGATTTCATATTGTCTTTGAAACAACGAACAATAAGATAGATGATATACTATATTGACCTTTATTCTTGTTCTAATAATATCCAGTACATGATCCTCTATTTGTGAATCTTGAATATTAATCCGTATGGTTACATTGATTTTTCCTTCAAGAACAGCACTTTTAAAGGGATAAGATTCGAGAACCTTGTTAAATATTTGGGGCGTTGGTTCAATAAAATAAATATGTTTAATGTGCTTTAAATTATTTTTGATATATTCATAAGCACTACCATTTCCAAAGCCAAATACAATAATCGTATCCGCATCCTCTGCTACATCTTTAAACATCTCCTTCATTTCTCTTTCTTGATCATAAACACTATTTAAAAAACATCTTGCATACTCATTTGATAGGATAAAATTATTTCGTTCCTCTGTTTTTTCAATATTAACAGGATGGACAGGATGATTTTCAACAATGGCATTATAGGCTCCTCTAGCCTTTTCTTTTAAAAATTGTATATTTTCTGCATACAAACTCATTTTTTACCTCTCCTAGTTCATTTTTTCTAATAAAGGTTTTAACTCAAACTCTAACAGATCCGCTATTAAAAGATAATCTTTATTTTTAATGGCTATATTGATATATTCAAAGATTTCCATAAACACATTTATATCCTTTGAAGAAATATTCCTCAAAAAAAATGAGAAATCATTGGTGAATTGAATAATTTCCTTTTGTATCTTTTCAAGATCATACATAAATATATATTCTTGAATTTTTTCAATATTTTTAATTAGATTCATGATTATACTCCTTTAAAGCTAAATTTAATCATATTGTTTAAAATGTTTTTTATACAAATAGAGAGATATTAGCTTAACTAATATCTCCCATATAAGTCCTCTTCCTAACGAAGTAATTGAAGTACTCCTTGTGGTGCTTGATTAGCTTGTGCAAGCATTGCTTGTGCAGCTTGTTGTAATATATTGTTCTTTTGGAAATTCATCATTTCTTTTGCCATATCCACATCTCTGATTCTTGATTCAGATGCTTGTAAGTTCTCAGAAGATGTATTTAAGTTTTTAATCGTATGTTCTAATCTATTTTGGAATGCACCAAGTTCAGATCTTTGTGTAGATACTTTTCTAATAGCATCTTCTACTGTATCTACAGCCTTTTGGGCCCCTTCACTAGTTGATAAATCTATATCTTTGATTCCAAGAGCGTCTGCTCTCATATCTCCAATTTTTACATCCATTGTTTGCTGTCTATTTGCACCAATTTGGAAAGTGGATTGAAAATCTTCTTGTACCCCACCATCTAACATTTTTACACTACCATTACCAGCTTCACCTTTTGCAGATGCTTTGATGTTTACTTCTGCACCAGTATTAGTAATAGTAAAGTTTTCTCCAGATACTTGCTTCTGAATAGCAGTAGCAACAGCAGCAGCATCACCATCAGTAGCAACATTAATACCTATTGCATCTCCTTTGTATGCTCCTTTATCTGCATCATAGAATTCATATTGTTTATCTCCAAGAGTAAATCCTTTTCCAATCATTTTAGAAGCGACTGCACCAATTGTAAAACTAGCCTCAGCATCCTTCGCATGAGTAGTTATACCTAGTTTACCATCAGCCTCTGCTGTAATAGCTGCTGCATTTAGCGTAGTAGCTATAGCACCTTTATCTCCATAGAATGCTCCACCTGCATCTTTGCTTGTTGCCTTTATAGTTATTACTTCATCTGCATTGGATACAGAATAATTCCCACTTAAATGATCATTTTTTCTGATAGCTGCATTTAATGCATCTGTAATAGCTCCACCAAGAGCTTTATCAGAATCTGGAGTAGGATTTTCACTATCTAATTTACCCTTAACATATATAGTTACAGTATTTGCTGTTGCATTCTCAGTATCTACTTTAATATTATGGTCATCTTCTAAACCATTATCCTCAACAAAGTTAATAGTAATCTCTTGTCCATTTAATGTTGTTTTTAAAGTTGTTCCTTTAATATTAGCAGCAGAAACATTGTCAGCAGTAATTTCTTGCTTTACTTCTGTATGCGTAGTTGTTCCACCTTTTACCATTCCATTTAAAGTGGCTACTCCTAATTTTTCAAGATTCTCTTTTCCGTCTCCTTTTAATAAGGATTGTGTATTGAACTCAGTAGTATCAGCAATCCTATCGATTTCAGATTTTAATTGTTCAATCTCACCTTGGATTGCATCTCTATCTACTCCTACGTTTGTATCATTTGATGATTGAACTGCAAGTTCTCTCATTCTTTGAAGGATGGCTTGTGTTTCATTTAAAGCACCTTCTGCAGTTTGAATCATAGAAATACCATCTTGAGCATTTCTAGAAGCTTGATCTAAACCTCTGATTTGAGCTCTCATTTTTTCTGATATAGAAAGACCTGCTGCATCGTCTCCAGCTCTGTTGATTCTATATCCTGAAGATAATTTCTCGATAGATTTTGAAGAGTTTGTTTGATTCACTCCCATTTGTCTATGTGTATTCATTGCCATTAAATTGTGATTAATTCTCATAATTTCTTCCTCCTTGATTTTTGTATTTTGTGAGCATCCTTTCTCACATTTTTATATTTATTTAAAGCAACACAACGCCCGGGATGCTGTGAAGCTTTGAAATAACAAAATTGATATTTATTAAAATAAAAAGGGACGAGCTTATTTTATGATTCATTCAGCATCCTGCTGAATCATAAAATGAACTCGTCCCTGAGTATTTGATGAAATTATTTTGCTTCTTGCAATACTTCTTTTTCATAGATTTCACCACGGATAATTTTTATCTCTCTTGGTGCATCTATAGCTAATCTTAGATCGCCATCGTTGCTTTTGACTACCTTCACCTTAATATTATTATTAATAACTACATACTCTCCTGGCTTCCTGCCTATGACTAACATAAATTGTCCTCCTTGAAATTTACTTTTGATGTCTTTTAATTGATAGGAATTTTAGTCCCATATGTATAGTCTCATCTATTTATTTTTATACAGTTTTATAAGACCATATATATAATACTAATTTTCTTTGTCGAATCTTGTAGAATATTGCGGTTTTTAGCATATTTTTGTTTCTTTTTTTAATTTCTTCTTCTCATGGGATAAGTAGGGAATTATTCCTTACACTTATCCCATGGTCGTGGTAGTACTTATTTGTGTTTCCAAAAAAGAAGACGAATTAATACACCTATATATTTTTGCGTCCTGCAAAATTTATAGATCGTATCAACTCGTCCCTGAGCTGTAATTTATTTTGTTGTTGGTTTACTCATCCCTGAGTTTGATCATTCGTCCGTGAATGAAGGTTAGTCTTCAAGGAAACTACGACTCATATCAAATTAAATTTTGGATTTTGAAGGAAACTCGACTCCCTTCGATCGCTGAGTAAGTTCGAATGGCTAAATCAAAGATTTAGATTCTCACTTATCTTAATAACTGTAGTACACCTTGTGGTGCTTGGTTTGCTTGTGCAAGCATTGCTTGTGCAGCTTGTTGTAGGATATTGTTCTTTTGGAAGTTCATCATTTCTTTTGCCATATCTACGTCTCTGATTCTACTTTCTGCTGCTACTAAGTTTTCTGAGGACGTATCTAAGTTCTTGATAGAGTGCTCTAATCTATTTTGATATGCACCTAGACTAGATCTTTGGGTGGATACTTTTTTAATTGCAGCCTCAATAGTATCTACTGCCTTTTGTGCTCCTTCTTTGGTAGATAAATCTACGCCCGAAACGCCAAGACCATCTGCTCTCATATCTCCTATTTTAACATCCATAGTTTGACCTTTATTGGCACCAATTTGGAAGGTTGCATCAAATTCTTCTTTTACTGCACCATCTGACATAGTGATGGTACCATTTCCTGCTTCCCCTTTTGCATTGGCTACAATAGTGATTTTTGTACCTCCTGCTGAAACTGTAAAATTATCTCCGATTAATTGTTTTTTCAGCCAAGTAGCAGCAGTTGCGGCACCATAACTTGTTCTAATGTTGATACCTATTGCATCACCCTTATATTGACCTTTGTTGGCATCATAGAATTCATATTGCTTATCTCCGATAGTAAAGCCCTTACCTATCATCTTACTAGCTGCAAGTAATGTAAAGTTAGCAGATGCATTGGATTTATGACTTGTAATCCCTCTCGTTGCAGCAACTGCGTTTGCTGTACCAACACCACTAGCTTTAGCAGTACCAAACATTCCGTTTGCTCCGTATAATGTTCCGCCAGCTTCTTTAGATTTTGCTTCAAGGGTTACTTTATCTGTACCATCTGATTTTACTGTGACATTTCCACTTAACGTGCCATTTTTAGCAATCATTTGATCTAATGCTTCTGCAACTGTTTCAGAAAGTACTTTCTTCACATCAGCAGCAACAGGATCTGCTTTTGATGAATCTAACTCACCCTTTACACGGATTGTTACAGTATTTGCAGTTAATGTACCATTGTCGATTTTTATGTTGTGATCTCCCTCTAAATCATTATCTTGAACAAATCGAACGGTCATCTGCTCACCATTCATATTTATTTGTATTGTTTTACCATTTAAACTAGCAGCACTGGCAGCTTTTACTTGGAAGTTTTGACTTACTTCTTTATGAGATGTTATACCTTTCTTAACAGCACCATTTAACTCACCAATACCGATTCTTTCTACAGTAGTTTTTCCATCTCCCTTAAGTAAAGATTGTGTATTAAATTCAGTAGTATCAGCAATTCTATCTATTTCAGATTTTAATTGACTGATCTCACCCTGAATAGCATCTCTATCTACATCTACGTTTGTATCATTTGATGCTTGTACTGCAAGTTCTCTCATTCTTTGAAGGATTGCGTGAGTTTCTTGAAGGGCACCTTCAGCAGTTTGAAGCATGGAAATACCATCTTGAGCATTTCTACTTGCTTGGTTTAATCCTCTGATTTGGGATCTCATTTTTTCACTGATAGAAAGACCTGCTGCGTCATCTCCAGCTCTGTTGATTCTATATCCTGATGATAATTTTTCGATTGATTTTGAAGAATTTCCAGTATTGATTCCCATTTGTCTATGGGTATTCATTGCCATTAAATTATGATTGATTCTCATATTCATTCCTCCTTGAATGTTTTTTGTGGACATCCTTGTCCAGTGATTATATTTAGTTTTTCATCCTACACTAGGCCTAGTATGTAAGAATTATTTACTGCTTGTATTATTATTATCGGCATATGTTTTTTCTTCTTTAGCGTTTTTTTTGATTTTTTTGTTTTTTTGTGAAAAAAAATAGTAGCGTTTTTTCTACTATAAATATTATTTTATAATTTTGGCTCATCACCAGAAACTGTGCTTGACAAACTAAATTCCAAAATTTACAAATAAAAAATGCACCTGTTATCCTGTATTCTGTAAGTGCAACCAAACTAAAATACATGGAGGATTCCAGATGCACTTACATGATATCAATAATCTTATTAATTTTCAAGATGTTAAAATTGTTAAAATTTCAGAACCTATCCAGAACAAAGTATATATAACACTAGAACCATTAGAATCGCATCAACCGTGCCCTAGTTGTAATAGTATGCATACCATTAGACGTGGTTCTAAAACAAAAATAATTAGACATCTTGATTTATGGGAATATCAAACCTTATTAGTAGTTCCTTCTATAAGACTTAGCTGCAAGTCATATCATATTAATTTTTCCTGGGTATATAGCTTTATAACTGGAAAATCAAGATATACGAATGCTTTCAAAGATAAGTTAGCAAAGACTATAGATGGAAGTACTGTAAAACATGCTACACGTATCTTAAATATTCCATATACTACTGGAGAACGCTTTATCAAAAATAATTTATCAATTACTGTTCCTTGCATACAAGATCAGGTTGCAAAACAAGCCTCCCAGTCAGAACGACTAGTTATAGGTATCGACGATTTTGCCATTCGAAAAGGACATTCCTACAATACAGGCATTCATGATCTCAGAAATAATGCGCTATTATACATTGCTAAAGGTCGCAAGTATGAACAATTGACACAGGACAATCAATTGATGACATTAGTATCTAAACTTCAGCCTGTTGCTGTGGTTATGGATTTAGCTAAAAGTTATCATAACTTTGCTAAAAAAGTATTTCCTTATGCTATAAGAATAGCTGATAGATTTCATATAAATAGATATATTACAGATGCACTTCACGATTTACGTAAACGCATATCTAAGGTATTACCAACTAAACAAGCTAAGACAATTAAAGAAAATAAAAATATCTTAGGTAAGAGATTCGACTCTCTCAAGCCTTATGAAAAAGATATATTGTACAAAATGCTAGATATTTCTGATAATCTAGCTAAAGTATATTGGCTTAAAGAAGATTTGATAACATGGTATGATTATAGTCATAAATTTAATGCACTTCATTTATTAGATAAATGGATACATAAGGGACATTCTTTAGATATTCCAGAAGTAAATAAAGCCTTAAAAACATTTGAAAATTGGCGTATCGAAATATCTAATTATCATTATTGTAGATTTACAAATGCATCTGTAGAAGGACGAAATAACAAAATTAAAGCACTACAAAGAAGAAGTTACTTTCTTAGAAATCGTCAAAGTCATGAATACCGTATTTATCTTGAGTGTAATTGTGAAGCTTTAGTAGTTTGATAAATTGTCAAGCACACATTTTGGTGATGAGCCATAATTTTTAAGCTTTCTTTCAATTTAAATAATTCCTTCTCATTTTCAGTTGCTTATTTCTTGAATAAATTTTTTATTTCATCAAGATTAAGACTACCACGAGCAGCTTCTTTATTCTCTTTCTGAATTTCTAAATATATTTCTTTTCTATGAATTTCTATATCTTTTGGAGCCGATATTCCTAATTTCACTTTGCCCTCTTCGATCCCAATCACTTTGATCTCTATGTTTTTATCGATCATAATGCCTTCATCTATTTTTCTACTGAGTATTAGCATATCCACCCCTCCTATCCTATATTCTCTGCTATTTGTTCTTCAAATATAAAATATTTCAAAGGATACTCGTCCGTATCTAATACAATTTGTTTTCCTTTTTTATTATTTGTATTTATAATCAAAGGTGCTTTTAAATTAATCGTCATTTTTTTAAAATCTTCTGGTACAACAGCAATACTAAAAATCATCATTTCTTCTTCTTTTTTTATTCCTAATGCATCTACGACTTGATCTTTAATATAAAAATCATAATTTTTTCTAAATAAAAATGGATTTGTAATGACAAAAGCTAAATTGGGTTCATCTATAGCTTGAAGCCAATGAAACGGTACATCCTTATCTTGATTTAAAATGATTGTATATTTTTTTATATCTTCAAATCCTAGAATTCCTTCTTCAAATATAATTATTTTTTCTTTGTCAATTTCAATTTCTCCGAAATGCTTTGTGTTAAGAATCATAAAAAATCCTCCCTTTTAGTTTAAAAGTTCAACCTATTTGGTTGAACTTTCCTCCTACCCACTCGATATTTAAATTATTTTTCTGTCGTAAATATACTTCTACCTTACCCCTTTGATACTGAATAATGGGTTTATTCACTTTTACATCCATATTTACTTTTCCTTCTATAGGTTTTATATCTACCGCTCCTCCAACAAAATCAATATTGGGTCTACTTTTAGGAATCAGATCAAAATTAAACTCCTTCTCAAACAGATGATAAGCATTTTCATCTGCCTGTTGAGGAATAGGGTCTTGATTATTTTGTATGGTTGCCATTTCATTTCCTTGTCTTACAATCCTAGCTATTCCTTCCATAGCCTTTTGCTTTGAAAAGGAAGCATTATCCTTTGTCAAATCTATATAATTTTTAAGTCCTGCTTCTGCACGACAAGGGTATTGATCGATCTGTACCTTTACAGGCTCTGTATGGATTTCTACCTTGGGCAAGGTGGTATTCATATTGATATCCGCTTTTGGCTGCTGTATTTCCATCTTTCCTGGAGTTCTATTGATTCCAATTAATGCCGGAGTTGTATTGATGCGTATCTCCATATCTTCACCTCCAGTAAACACTACCTGATAAAGTCAATCAGGCTAGGTTGAATAACTTTCGCTCCTACAGATAATGAGGCTCTATAGACATTTTCATCGTTTTTAAATTTCATGATTGTCTCTCCCATATCCACATCTTCATTTTTAGAAAGAAGTCCGGTAAAATTAATCGTGTCTCTATCAATCCTGTTCACTAGCATCTCCATTCTATTGGTTTTTACACCAATTTCACCTCGAACACTGAGTACATTTTTCATATGGTTGCCAATTCTTTCAATCGCCACACTTATTCTATTTTTATCATCATTATTTAATGCATCACTAAAATCATCAAAAACAGCAATCAAGTGCGCTCCTTTCCCTTTAGCCCCCTCAACAAGGCTCTTCCGCACTGCATCTAACTCTGCCTCATCCGAAAGCTTATTGGCATCAATTGTTCCAAATAATTTATGTCCTAATGTATTTACATCTATGCTCTCTGCAATACCTATTTCGTACTTCATTTTTTCATTATTTTTAGAGGCAATATTGTACTTACCATTCGCATCTAATAGTTGTTGATCCGTTTTGTATCCTGAAAAAACATATTTTCCTGCATAGGTGGTATTTGCAACCTTTATAAGCTGTTCTTTTAATTGATCTATCTCTACTTTGATCTTTTGTTTATCTTCCTTAGTTTCTGTTCCATCTGCACTTACAGCTAATTCTCTTGCTCTCTGAAGGATATTTCCAACGTCTGCTACAGCTGATTCTGTAATTTCAAGCCAAGACTGTACATCTTGTGCATTTTTTTTATACTGCTCTAGTTCTTCAACAGCTGTATTTAATCTCAAGCTTTTAGATACGCCTATAGGATCATCAGACGGCTTATTAAATTTTTTTCCTGTAGCCATTTGATCATTCCACTTGCTCATTCTCCGTAAATTATTATTTAAATTCACGAGCATAGTATTGCTCATCATAGAATTTGTTATTCTCATTTTTCTTCCCCCACCTTATTGATCAAACTTTATCTTCCTACAACACCCATTCCATTAATAATTTTATCTAGCATTTCATCAAATGTAGTAATCATCCTTGCAGCTGCATTATATGATTGCTGGAATTTAATCATATGTGTCATCTCCTCATCAAGAGATACTCCTGATATAGATTGTCTTTTATTGTCAATTTCTTTGATCAATACCTCTTGGTTATCGACCATCCTAGTAGCTCCCTGACTATCAACTCCTAGATTTGAAACAATGGATTGGAAAAAATCATTACAACTTCCCCATGCAAACATATTTGGATCATTTTTTAATTGATTTAATTTCAAAGCATTGTTTCCATCGCCAGATAGACCATTTCCATTCCCATCTACCTTTGATGCAGCTGCAATATTATTGGGATCATTATCAATTTGCTCTGAAATATCTAAATTTTTAGATTCCATCATTTTTACCTTGTACCACCTATCACCATCTGGTTCAGGTGTTGTATAACCTAAAGCTGTGGTGATATTCGTATCCGTTCCTGTTAAATCAACTTTTTTATCATCACTTGTTATGACTAGCTTTCCATTCTTTTCTTTTACTACAAAGGTTGCACCACCATGCTTATTTCCATCATATTCAGCATCTAAATCCTTTTGTAGTGCCTCTTTCACATCTGATAGATTACCGGCCGCATCATATCCATCTCCTAAAGCTTTTAGATTATTGAGTTCAACATCTACACCATTTAATTTTAGTTTATTGCTCCCAATTTTCGATGCGAAATCTACAGGACTTGGAGGGTCTCCTCCTAGCTTATTATCTGCTGTATTGATTTTGTCCTGAACCACTTTAAAAATAGTATAGCCTGGATTCGCCTCTTCAAAATTTCTTACTTTTGCTTCATCTGAAGAACCTGTTAAACTAGCTGTAACATCTTCGTATCCATAATCACCCTTTGCATAATCTAATTTAGGATAATTAAAAAAGGGAATATGGTTGCCTGAGCCTGCTAATCCGTATCCTTGCCCATGCTGCATATTGAATCTAGCTGCAAAGGTTGTAGTAAATCGATTTAATTGGTCCATATAGTATGGAATCCCTTTTTCTTTTCCATCTATATTGTCTCTCATATCTAAAAGACCTTTTAATTTACCTCCGCTACAAGAGAACGGACTTCCATTCTCCCACTTTATTTCTAAAAGATTTCCTTTATCTAAATAATTATTTTTTTGCCCTGCCGATGTTGCTTTTAATGCATTGTAATTTCTATTAGATACGAGAATATTTCCACCAAGCATAATGTACATATCCGTACCCAAATTCTTGCTATTGCTCTTAGGCGTTTCCTTCACATCAATATCTACCAATTTAGATAATTTATCAATTAAAAGGTTTCTTTGATCCCTTAAATCATTAGCACGACTTCCATCTAGCTCATGGGTAGATATTTGCTTATTTAATTTTGCAATTTCCTCTGCATATCCATTGATTTGATTAACAGTAGTATCTACTGCAAAATCTGTATTCTGCTGCATATCAGAAAGCTGATTATACATATGATTTAGAGCATTTGCAAAAGCTATTCCTTTTTGCCTTACTTGAACTCTTACTGTACGATCATCTGCCTTTTCACCTTTACTTAGTTCCTCTAGGGATGAAAAAAACTCACTCATTACCTTTCGGATTCCACTTTCCGAAGGCTCATTAAAAATAGCTTCAATTTGCTTTAGTGCTTCTGCCTTTGACTCCCATTCTCCGCTAGTTGTAAATTCTTTTCTGATCTTAAAATCTAAAAAGGCATCTCTCATTTGTTGAATACTTTTCGTATCTACTCCTGTTCCCTGCATCCCTTGTCCACCAGGTATCCCTATTGGATTAGACTCTGAAACATTTAATCTCTGTCTACTATATCCAGGTGTATTGGCATTAGCAATATTATGTCCGACAATCTGCATAGCCCTCTGACTAGCAAAAAGTGCCGATCTAGCTATGTTTAAACCAAAAAAACTTCCACTCATGGTTATCCCCCTTATACTTTTGCATCAAATATATTCGATCTATGTTTCATTTCTTGCTCATCTGCTTTATTTCCATAGTTGTTTCCTTTTACCTGCGCATTTGTTAATAGATTCACATTAAATTCAATATATTCTAAAGACTGATGAATTAGCTTCGCATTTAAATCATTGATCTGTTGTATTTCTTTCAAAAGACTTCCTAGCTTGTCTTTTAAGTCTATTATCTGTGTTTTTACTGGCTCTTCTATATAATTTGCTAGCTCTGCTATATTTTCAATCCAATCTATTTTTTGCTCAAACAAAACATTTCCGATAATAGCTGTTCGTATTTCATCAATTTTTCCAATACTTACAACAATGGTTTGTTCATCTTGTGTGATATTTTCTAATTCTTTTACATCGCCCTCAATAATCACATCTTTTTTCTTTTTTGCTAAGGCTAAATAATCACTATAAATTTCATATTCTTTATTCATTGCGAGGATTAATTGCTCAATAGATTTAGACATTGATTTTCCTCCTTAAATAAGGATTCAAAAAATTTGAAGGTAAATATACCTTCAAAATTTTTAAATCTTTCTATCAAACATATGATCTACAACTTCTTCCGCAGATGGATTATAATTTCCTGACACTATCTGTTGTTTAACTTGTTCTAACTTTTCGTCTCTTACCTCTGAAAGGTTTTTATAGGCACCTAGTGCTACTTGATATTCTCTTGCATTTTCAGATATTTGAATCTGATCATCCTTTTGCTTCATTTGCTCTGTTTTTCCTGCATTTTTCACATTTTTCCTATAGGCGCCTAATATCCTTTGTATGTTTGAATTATTACTGATTTTCATAAAAACACCTCACTTCTACCGAATGATTCTACTTTAGTATCGGCAAAAGTGAGGCTGATGTTTACCATTTTTATTAAATTTATATTCTTTTTTTCCTGTGTGCTCTATACATTGTTCCCATTGGTTCACGATTTTTTCCTAAGCCTTCTTTTAATCCCTTTTCTAATTCATGGGCACATTCATCACAAAATCTTCCTGTTCGAATGCCTTTTCCACAACGTTCACATTCAAGAATCAATGCAGAATCTTCTCCTACGATCTCAAGTCTTCCTTCCCTTAAGAATCGAAGAATTTTATCCTCATCTACACCTGTTTCTTCTGATACTTCTGTTAATGTAGCTCCTTGATTTTCATAGATATATTCTCTTACAACATTGAAATCATTATCTTCTTTTTTCTGGCATCTAGTACAAATTTTACTTACTCCAGTGTATTGGAAAATCCTACCACATTCTTTGCAATTTCTAATTTCAGTCATATTTACTCCCCCTTAAATTCATTGAAATTTATATATTTTTTCCTGTAGCAAAGGAAATCACCCATATACTTTTAGGACTTGATTTTTTTATTTCTTTACTACAAGCATCCGTTGTATTTCCTGTTGTATATACATCATCCACTAGAAGAATATTTTGATCTTGAAATTGTTCTTTAACTTGAATGATAAATACATTCTTTAAATTATCTTTTCTTTCATCCTTTGTCAATTGATTTTGAGGCGTAGTATCTTTTATTTTTATCAAATTGTTCTTCTCTACCTTCCAATCCATAGCCTTTCCTATATATTTAGAAAGTAAATAAGCTTGATTAAATCCTCTTCGCTTTTCTTTTTTCTTATACATAGGTACAGGAATAATATAATCTACAGCATCAATTTTTTGCTTTTTTAGCTTATCAATCATCATCTCTGCCATATGATAAGCTACATATCTTTGATTTTTATATTTTAACTTATGTACAAGCTCTTTCATAGGATCATTATATTCTACACAAGAAAAACCTTTTGTAAAATAATGCTTTGCCTTTATACAATCTGGACACGCCTTTGAAATATAAAAATCACCTAACGGCTTACCACACTTTTCACAGGTGTTATCCCCAATAAAATTGACCTTTTCTCTGCATGATTTGCATAAAGAATATTTTTCTGTTTTTTGAATACTTTCATTACATAAAAGACAATAAATATTCCGAGGATAAACAAAATCAAGAAAAGCATCTATATAAGCGTCTAACTTCATCTCATTTGCTCCTTGTCATGAACAAGGCTATATAAAGAAACCTTGCAAGATAGATTTATTATCTATTTTGCAAAGTTTTCGTGAAAATTATTCCTTATTTAAATTTTATCACAAAAAAGTAAGGTATAATAGTAAAAATCTCTTTAAAACTCAATCAAATTTTCTGTCAAAAATCTTTCAAGTCTTATGCCTAACCCTGAATTTCTTCGAATTACGCGATAATTATCCACCATATTTTTAAGACTTCCTTCTATTCCTACCATTACTACTAGCTCCTTAGCTCTTGTAACAGCAGTGTACAAAAGGTTTCTTGTAAGTAGCATAGGAGGACCCCAAAAGATAGGCATCACTACAATGGGAAATTCACTTCCCTGACTTTTATGGATGGTGATACAATATGCTAGCTCTAATTCATCAAGCTGCGAAAAATCATAGGTCACTAATTTCTCCTCATCAAATAAAACCATCATTTCCTTTTCTTCTTGATCAATCTTTTGTATATACCCAAAATCTCCGTTAAATATGCCTTCTCCCTCTTCCCCATCAGAGGTACTCCACTTTAGATTATAATTATTTTTCATCTGCATTACCTTATCTCCTACACGAAAGATTTTATCCTTCATCTTCCTTTCTTCCTTTTTAGAACTGGGAGGATTTAAGATTTCCTGTAATGCATTATTTAACTGAAACATGCCTACTTGTCCTTTTTTCATAGGAGTGAGTACCTGGATGTTTTTAATAGGATCACAGCTACTAAACTTTGGAAGTCTCTCTTTGCATAATTCTTTTATGGTATTTGCAACCTGCTCAGGAGTTCTCTTTTTGATAAAGTAAAAATCCTTTTCTTTTTTATTAATATATGGATATTCTCCTTTATTGATTCTATGGGCATTAACAATGATCATACTTTCCTGAGCCTGTCTAAAAATTTTATCAAGTTTTACAACCTTGATCATTCCACTGTCAATAATATCTCTTAATACATTCCCAGGTCCTACAGATGGAAGCTGATCTACATCCCCTACCAAAATGAGCCTTGTTCCAGGAAGTAATGATCTTAAAAGTCCTTTCATCAAGGTAATATCTACCATAGACATTTCATCTATAATGATCACATCACAAGATAAAGGCTCTTCTTCATTTTTTCCAAAATTCATGCCCACCTCTTCATCTATATAAGCATATTCTAGCAATCTATGAATAGTCTTTGCTTCTCGTCCTGTTGCTTCACTCATCCTTTTTGCCGCTCTTCCTGTAGGAGCAGCTAACGCAATACTAAGATTATGACGTTCAAGCATTTTTATAATACTATTAATAGTTGTCGTCTTTCCTGTTCCTGGTCCACCTGTAATAACTACTACTCCGTTTTTAGATGCTTCTTTTACAGCTTCTTTTTGATTTTGTGCTAATATGATTGCTTCATTTTCTTCTATCTCTTTGATTTCTACATCTAAGTCCTCTGAAATAGGCTCCAATTCCACTTGTGCCATTCCAACTAACTTTTTACACACATAGCTTTCTGCATAAAAATAGGGCATAGAGAAAACGACAATTTTTTCTTCTAATTTTTCTAAATGTATTTCATTATTGAGAGCTAATTGGGTCAGTGCATCTTCTACAAGCTCTTTTTTCACCTCTAATGTTTTTGCTCCCTCTTCAATTAATTCTTCCCTCGGGGTATAGGTATGTCCTTCTAAGTTATATTGAGTAAGAACAAACTTGATGCCGCACATGATTCTATACGGAGAAGTTGGGTCAAGCCCCATCCTTTTTGCAATGGCATCTGCAATTTTAAATCCAATGCCGAAGATATCATCGGCTAATCTATACGGATTTTCTTGTATATATTGAATAGTATTTTCTTTATATTTCTTATGAATTTTTATAGCATATTTAGGGGTAACGCCATATTCTTGAAGAAATAGAATAATATCACTAAGTTCTCTTTGTTCTTTAAAGGATTCGGCTATTTTCTGTGCCTTTGCCTGCCCAATCCCACTTACCTTTGTTAATAAATGAGGTGTATACTCAAGCATCTCTAGGGTATCTTTTCCAAATTGCTCTACAATCTTTTTTGCCGTTTTTTCTCCAATCCCTTTAATAACCCCTGAAGCCAAATATTTTTCAATCCCCTCTAATGTATTGGGCATAATTTTTTTATAAGCTATAATCTCTAATTGCTCTCCAAATTTAGGATGTTTGATCCATTTTCCTGAAAAATAAAAAGTCTCTCCTGTATTGACAATAGGCATATATCCTACTACTGTTATCTGTTCCTCTTCCGTTTCAACAATAGCAACTGTATACCCATTTGAATCATTTTTGAAAATTATTTCAGATAAAACCCCTTGTATTTCTACGTTCATAATGTCCTCCTAAAGGCTTTAATATGTGTATATTATAACATAAATCTATAAACTCTCTCATTCAAATAAACAATAAGACACGCATTATAGATTTCACAAGTTAAACATTAATTCATGATCAATTCTTTGATCATTATAAATTGAATATATAACTAATGAATCTATAAAAGTGCATTATTGTCTATTAGAGCTATTTCATGCTAGCAATAGCTTTTGTTAACTCATTGATGCTCACACTAAGATTCTCTAGCTTGCCTTCAATCCGAACCAAAAGATATATAGAAACAGCAATGGGAAATCCTAGATTGGCAACATAAGTCGTAAGCTCTTCCATCTGCTCACCTCCCTTGTTTAAATAGAGCCTTTCCCTTATAGATAACCTTTTGAGAACAGGTTTATATATTCCTAAATATGAATTTATAGTAAATTTTTCAAACTCCTTGAAAATCCTTAGTTGACAGGGATCCTCATAAACTAAAGATTTTAATTGGCTATCTGTATAAAATATTTTTTCATTGCTTTTAATGCTCTTTCCTTGGTTTTAACAACAGTCTGATAATGCACTCCTAATCGTTTTGAAATTTTTTTCATACTCAATCCATTCCCATAATATAAAATGATCATCTGCTTTTGCTTCTCTGTCAATGTTTTTAAAGCTTTTACTAAAATTTTACTATCTTGTACTTTTAATAGATTTTCTTCTATATTTGCAGTTTCATCTACAACTAAATCAATAAATGATAATAAATCATCTCCTGTATCTATTTGATTGTTAAGAGAAAGCTCTTTTCTTACCTTTTTCCTTCTATCCATATAAAAGAATTTAAGCTGAAGCTTGATGTATCCTAAAAAAGGCACACCTCTTTTTTCATCAAAAGTATGGATTGCTTGTAATATTTTTAAAGCTCCTTCTTGAAATAAATCTTTAAATTCTTCCTCTCCAAAATAATATTTCCTAATAGATGTAAAAATTAAAGGTTTAAGCTTTTCAATAATCTCTTCTTTCGCTTCCATCTCTCCACCTTTACATCTAGCAACAAGGTCTTTCATTCTATATTCCATAGCTTCCTCCAAGTAGGAGGATCGATCCTCAAAGTCCCATGGTCTATAGCAAGTGTAGTCTATATTTTTCAAAAAAGGAAAAATCAACGCTCCACTAGTTGACCTTTATTTTTTAGCTGATTTGGTTCACTATTTTTTACTGCCCTAAAAATTCTTATAAAAATGCGAAGACTCAACGTTAGTCCCTTTTCACTGTTGGATACTTCCTTACTTTCAAAAAATATAAAAAAGATGAGGCATTTTAATGCCTCATCTTTTTTATTATTCACCTAATGCTTCTTTTCTTAAAATTTCAGCTTTATCTGTTTTTTCCCATGGAAGAGAAATATCTGTTCTACCAAAATGTCCATATGCAGCAGTTTGTCTAAAGATTGGTCTTCTTAAATCTAAGTCTCTAATAATCGCTGCTGGTCTTAAATCAAAATGCTTTCTTACAAGCTCTTCTAATTTTTCTTCGTCTACTTTACCTGTTCCAAATGTTTCTACAAGAATAGATACAGGTTCTGCTACTCCGATTGCATAAGCAAGCTCTATTTCACATTTATCTGCAAGTCCTGCTGCTACAATATTTTTAGCAACATATCTTGATGCATAAGCTGCTGAACGGTCAACCTTTGTTGGATCTTTTCCTGAGAATGCACCCCCACCATGTCTTGAATAACCACCATAAGTATCTACAATGATCTTTCTACCTGTAAGTCCTGCATCTCCTTGGGGTCCACCAATAACAAATCTACCAGTAGGGTTGATTAAGTATCTTGTATTTTCATCTAACAACTCAGCTGGAACCATATTTTTTACTACATGCTCAATTAAATCTTTTTCTATTTGCTCTCTTGTTACTTCTGGTCCATGTTGTGTAGAAATAACAATCGTATCTATCCTTACAGGCTTATCCCCTTCATATTCTACTGTTACCTGTGTTTTTCCATCTGGACGTAAATAGCCTAATGTACCATTTTTTCTAACCTCTGTTAATCTTCTTGCTAGCTTATGGGCAAGGGCAATAGGCATAGGCATCAATTCTGGTGTTTCATTACACGCAAACCCAAACATAATCCCCTGGTCTCCTGCACCAATTGCTTCTATATCATCCTTCATTGCTCCTTCTTTGCTTTCTAGTGCTTCATCTACACCCATAGCAATATCAGAAGATTGCTCGTCTATAGAAGTAAGTACAGCACAAGTTTCACAATCAAATCCATATTTAGCTCTATCATATCCAATTTCTTTGATTGTTCTTCTTACTACCTTTGGAATGTCTACATAACAATTTGTAGTAATCTCTCCTGCTACAAGGACAAGACCTGTTGTTACTGATGTTTCTGCTGCAACACGGGCATGTGGGTCCTTTTCAAAAATTGCATCTAGTATGGCATCTGAAACTTGATCACATATTTTATCTGGATGTCCCTCTGTAACTGATTCTGAAGTAAATAATCTTCTTGCCATTTGTCAACCTCCTTAAGTATTTACATATTATATTATTTTCTAAAAAATGCTTTTAAAAAACCTCTTCATTACAAGAAGAGGTTGGGTTTTTCGTTGTCCTCATCTTCCAGAAACTATCGTCTGTAGGATTTAGCACCGTGCAAAACTACCGGTTGCCGGGAATCATAGGGCCTAGTCCCTCCTCCACTCTTGATAAGGCATCAAGATTTATATTTAATTTTATCAAAGTCATTTTATCATATTTAAAAAATTTGTCAACTTTTTTATTTCATTAAATAATGCATTTTACAAGCTTACTGCTACATGACTCAGGGTCATAATAATCATGGCCGCAATGGTATTCCCTAAAAATATAGCAAAAAATGCATTTTTAAAGGGAATATTAAATAATGATGCTGCAATAGAGCCAGTCCATACACCTGTTGTAGGAAGAGGTACGGCTACAAATAATAGAAGTCCTAAACTCTTATATTTATGCACTTTTCCTGTTTTTCTTAAAGTTCTCTTCGTAATCCAATCAACAAGCTTTCTCCAATAAGGATGTTTTTTCATTTTTGTAAAAATAGGCTTTAACAAAATCAATAAAAAGGGGACAGGGATCATACTTCCAATCCATCCTAGTATGGTAGCATGTAATGGACTTATTCCTTGAGACACGCCTATTGGAATGGCTCCTTTTAACTCTATTAAAGGCATTGCTGCTACTAGTAAAATCATTATTTCATTTGATATATAGTCAAGTATTTGCATGGTTAAATCTTCCTTATCTAATCATTATATATATTCTACATTCATTATATAGCAACCTTTATCTTTTATGAAGCGCTATTTTGTTTGTAACAATAATTTAATGTTTATTTTCTATGGATTTTTATATAATTTTATTTATATAAGCAAAAGAAAGGATTTTCAAATATGAAAAAAATACTAGGATGTGTAAAAAAAGCTGTAACACAGTTTCATATGCTTGAGGATGGAGATGTAGTAGGTGTTGGTGTTTCAGGGGGAAAGGACAGCATAGCTCTTTTATATGCTTTAAAATTATTTCAAAATTTTTCTCCTGTAAAATATGAGTTAAAGGCTTTTACTTTAACTTTAGGATTTGATGATTTTGATCTTACTCCTTTAAAAAAGCTATGTCATGATTTAAATATTCCCTATATTATTCAACCTACTCAAATTGGAAAGGTTGTTTTTGAAGAGAGAAAAGACAAAAATCCTTGTGCTATGTGTGCTAGAATGAGACGTGGAAGACTTCATACCCTTTGTAAGGAACACGGTGTAACAAAGCTTGCACTAGGACATCATGGAGATGATGCAGTAGAAACATTGTTTTTAAGTATGTTCTATGAAAGCAGAATCAGTACCTTTGATCCTGTAACTTTTTTAGATAGAAAAAATCTCACTATGATCAGACCCCTTATTTATGCATCAGAAAAAGATATCATTTCTGCTGTTAAAAAACATCATCTTCCTATTGTAAAAAGTCCTTGTCCTGCTAATGGAAAAACACAAAGACAATTTATGAAAAATCTCTTAGAAACAATCTATAAAGATATTCCTAATGGAAGAGATCGAATTCTTACAGCATTAGAAAACAACGAACAATTAAATATTTGGATAAAATAATTTTTGTATCATATTTTTCACCCTCTCATATATATATTCATATAAGGGGGTGTTTTATCTTTGAAGGATGATTATCATAAATACCTATATAAAAAACGCGTGCATTATACAAGCGAAAATGCTTCAGAAATATTATCAGAAGCAATCAAGGAAAAAATTTCAAACCAAGTAGTTATCGTGTGCATCGGCACAGATCGCTGCATTGGTGATGCTTTAGGTCCTTTGGTTGGTACAATGCTTCAAAATAAAAATTTTAGATTTCCTGTCTATGGTACCTTAGATGAACCTATCCATGCAGTCAATCTTAAAGAATCTATGGAAAACATAAAAGCTAAACACCCTAATGGATTCTTTATTGCAGTAGATGCTTGCTTAGGGAACGAGGACCTCATTGGTAATATTCATATAAAAAGAGGTCCCATTTTTCCTGGCAAGGGTGTTGGGAAAAGACTTCCTAGTGTAGGACAGCTGTCTATTGTTGGAATTGTTGATAAGCTGAATAAGGAAGATTGTTTTTCTATCCACAATATTAGACTAAGCCTTGTAATGAAAATGGCAGAAGTGATTGTAGATTCCTTTATGCTTGCAACTTATCTATCCTAATGGGTTGTAGGAATTAATCCTACAACCACTATATTTATATCCACTATTGATATTTTCGTAAAAATTCCCATAAAGCTTGGTTGATGATCTCCTGTTGTTTAAATTCTTTATGTTTTTCTACAAACCCATTAAAGGAGGCTAGTACCTCTTCATATACTTTTATACTTTTGACATGCAATTGTCCTTTAAAATTTTTTATTTGTAATGTTTTTGTCTGCATCTCAGATTCTCTTTTCCACATACGAACCATAGATTTTAAATCATCAACCATATCAATCAGTTCTTCTAATTGAATAGATTTTTCCTCAGTAAGAATTATATTACTTTTTATTACTTTTTCTTCTACCCTTTCTTGTTTATTTTCTATTTCATTTCCTTTTATGAATCCTATTGATTCATCTTTTATATATTGATTTTTATCTCTACTAAAGATATATCCTTCTTTTTCAAAACGATTTCTTATGGTGGTTTTTCCAATTTTGAGTTCCTCGCATACCTTTCTAATACTACGATCTTTCACCATTCTATTAAAATTCTTCACTTGTATTTCAATAGGAAGTTCATTAAATGTGTCCTTTTTCATTCAGAATCCCTCCTCTAGTAATATAAAGTAACATAAAGTAATATTCTCGGCATTGTAATTATTTTCCTTTTTTTACTTTTAGTTCTTATTTTTTTCATTGACATAAGAGAACTTCTATGATAATCTGGTATAGATAAAAAAAGACCTTTAACTTAACCCTGTGAGGTTAAAAAGGCAAGCATAAACTGTATTTGCTATGTAAATAGTAAAACTTCTAGTTCATCATGCCTTTTACCCTTATGGTTAAAAGGCTTTTTTAGTACCTTTAATCTGGTTCCGAGAGACCAAAAAGGAGGATAATAAATGGATAAATTAAGACATCTTATTGACCCTGAGGATTTTACGACAAAAGAATTAGACGAGCTAATAGAACTTGGAAAAAAAATGTATCATCTTCCTAAAAAATATCAAGAAGCCTGCAAAGGAAAAATCTTAGCTACACTTTTTTACGAACCTAGTACAAGAACAAGACTCAGCTTCGAATCAGCCATGCTACGTCTTGGAGGGCAAATTTTAGGTTTTAGCGATGCTGCTACAAGCTCTGTGTCAAAGGGTGAGAGCATTGCAGACACTATACGAGTAATCTCTAGCTATGCTGATATTTCTGTTATGAGACATCCTAAAGAAGGTGCTCCAAAGCTTGCTTCCAAATACGCTCATATTCCTATCATCAATGGAGGGGATGGGGGGCATCAACATCCAACACAAACACTTACTGATTTACTAACCATTCATATGCACAAAGGATCTTTTGAAAATCAAACCATTGCATTTTGTGGAGATTTAAAATTTGGAAGAACGGTTCACTCTTTAATCAGAACACTAGCAAGATACAATATCAATAAATTTATATTAATCTCACCAGAAGAGCTTTCACTACCTGATTCATTAAAAAGAAGTCTTTTAAGAAATGGCGTTAAACTAAAAGAAGTAAGTACCTTAGAAGAAGTAATTCACGAAATAGATATTCTATATATGACAAGAATACAAAAGGAACGTTTCTTCAATGAAGCTGACTACAACAGACTAAAAGGTTCTTATATTTTAGATTTAGCAAAAATTAAAAATGCAAAAAAAGATATGATTATTATGCATCCACTTCCTAGGGTTAACGAAATAGCTTACGAAGTAGATCAAGATCCGCGTGCTGTCTATTTTGAACAAGCAAAGCTTGGGGTTTATATTCGAATGGCACTCATTACAAAATTACTGGGGGTGGATTTAACATGCTAGAAGTTACAAGTATCAAAAAAGGAATTGTAATGGATCATATCACCGTTGGAAATGGTTTGAAAATATTTAATGAGCTCATGTTAGATCAAGTAGATTATCCAGTTGTATTATTGATGAACGTACCTAGTAAAGCCATGGGAAGAAAAGATATTATCAAAATTGAAAATAATATTGATATTGATTTAAACTTTTTAGGTCTCATTGATCATAATATTACAGTAAATATTATTGAAGAAGGCAAATTAGCACAAAAAAAGAAAATAGAAATCCCAAAAAAAGTAACCGGCTTATTCTCTTGCCATAATCCAAGATGTATTACAAATTTTGATGATTATGCAAAACCAGAATTTGAGCTAGTCTCTTCAGACACATTAGCCTATCAATGTGAATATTGTGAAGAAATTACTGAATATAAAATTTAATAATAAATAAGGCTTCAGCTCTTGATAATAATCAAATAGCTGAAGCTCTTTAATCTACTTCTTATATTTTTTTAATTTAACATAGGAAAGATATTTATTGAGCGATCTTTTCTCTTTTTTCACTCATATTATTACTCCAACGACCACACTTATCTCCCCATCTTGCGACCATTCTATTGTCTCTATAAAATTCTACTACTTCACACATATTTGGACAATGTTCACATTCAAAGCTTTTTACAGTATAGTTACTATCTGCAACCTCAAAGCCTTTAAAATTAGTTTTTCCAATTCTTCCTACCTCTTCCTTTGCAAGAAGAGCTGATCCAATAGCTCCCATTACATTTGCAAACTTCGGTACTACTACTTGGCACCCTAATATTCTTTCAAAAGCTCTTTTTATGCCTACATTTGCAGCAACTCCACCTTGAAAGATTACAGGTCCTTCTATTTCTTTGCCCTTTCCTAAATTGTTTAAATAATTTCTTACAAGGGCTTCACATAAACCATTAATAATATCTTCTTGATTATGCCCTAGTTGTTGTTTATGAATCATATCTGACTCTGCAAACACAGCACATCTTCCTGCAATCCTTACAGTTGATTTTGATTTGAGTGCCATTTCTCCAAATTCTTCTATAGGAATATTTAATCTTTCTGCTTGTCTATCTAAAAAGGACCCTGTTCCTGCAGCACAAACTGTATTCATAGCAAAATCATATAAAACACCATCTCTAAGAAGAATAATTTTAGAATCTTGCCCTCCAATTTCTATGATTGTTTTTACATTGGGAACAAAATGGAGAGCTGCAACACCATGGGCTGTAATTTCATTTTTTATTACATCAGCTCCTACCATAATCCCACCAAGATTCCTACCACTCCCAGTAGTACCTACCCCTAGTACTTGTACATCATTACCTAATCGCTTCTGCATTTCTGAAAGTCCTTTTTTTACCGTATCAATAGGTTTTCCTTGGGTTCTTAAATATAATGTATCTATTACCTTTTCATCTTCATCCATGGCAATAATATTTGTACTCACTGATCCAATATCAACGCCAAGATAACATTTTTTCATTTTTATATTTTCCCCTCCTATTTCTTAGTAAATCAATATACGCTTCAAGTCTTGTAATATATCCAGCTTCTCCTGTCATCTCATCTATAATAAGTGTCATAATAGGAATATTATACGCATTTTGTACTTGTGGAAGTAAACTCATGGCAACGATTTCAGGCATACATGTAAAAGGCATTACCTGTATAACCCCATCATAGCCTTCTTGTGCATAAAGAATCGTATGCCCTATAGTTTCTCTTCCATGCCCTCCCACCATAGTTTTTACATATGGTTTTGCAGCATTTCTTATATCCTTCTCTCTTGTACTTCCTATGCTATTATAAAATAGATGCTCTAGCAGCCACCCTGAAGTCGTATGAGATTTATGTACTTCTACACCTAAATCATTTAATTTTTTACCAATATCAATATTTGCAAAATCTTCTATGATAGTATAAATTTCTCCAACAAGCCCAACCTTTAAAACATCTCTATCTGGGTCAATTGGAATCTTTTCTATGTGCTTTTGAGCTTCATTGATCAGTTCTATCATAGCTTGAGATCCTGTACTATTCTCAAGACTTTTTATAAGGGTTTTATAAAGCTTGTCAATTTCTCCTTTATTTTTTTCATAAGGTCTTACCCTTAATACAGTCTCTTCAAACTTATCAATTTTTTTGAGTACACCAATACCGCCCTTTAACCCCTTAGCAATTTTAACCATATTTCTTGTATTAGCAATTTTACTAATTCGACGATAGAGCTCTTTCATATCTCCCTCAGGAGCTTCTAAGACAACAAACTCTACATCATATCCTAAATCCTTCAAAATTTCTTTTTCTACCTCTGCAAAATATCCAAATCTACAAGGACCACAGCTTCCTGTCACAACAATCGTATCTGCACCCTTTTGTATGCTTTCTATATAGTTTCCTAAATTGATTTTCATAGGCAAACAAATAAGCTCTGGTGAATATTTTGTTCCTATTTCTAATGTTTTTTTACTATTTTTAGGAGGTAATACTACCTCTACCCCCAGATCATCAAACATTGCTTTAACGGGTAGATACATATTTCCCATATGTGGAAATGTAATTTTCATTTTTTCCCCTCCATTTAATCATATCTACAAAAGCCTCTATTCTTGTATCTATTCCAGCTTCTCCTGTATGCTCATCTAAAGTAAGCAATATAAATGGTTTATTAGAATTCCTTCTCGTTCTTCTTTCTATGATATCTGCAATAACCGAATCAATCCCACATCCAAAGCTTGATAGATAAATAATCCCTTGAATATCTTCTTGTTCCATGGCATAAAGAGCTGCTCCTAATACTTTCCTTCCAAAGCTCCAAAACATCTTTTTATCCATCATTTCTGCCTTTTTATTAATCAATGTGGTATCAAAAGTATCTTGTGTGATCACCTCAAGATTATTTTTCCTTAGTTTTTCTATGATATTCATACTTAGGTACTCGTCATAAATGTTATAAGGATGTCCTAAAAGAAGGATCTTTTGTTTATGCTTATAAGTATCCATATAGTAAACAATTTTATTGCCATCCATATCTGTAGGCAGTATCCCACTTTTCATATGCCCCATATAGCTTTTATGCTGTTTTAATGCTTCTTCAAAGGCAAATTTGATTTTATTTTTATCATTTGTTATATGTTTTCCGATTTCCTGTACAGTTTTTAATAATTTTTTCTTTGATTTGTAAAAATCAATAGTCGTATCTATCAGGGGTGGCAAATCCTTTATTGAACTTTTCACCATTTCTGGAAGCCCACAAAATTTGGGACAAATATATTCATTTTCATAAATGCTCATGATTTTAGGCACAAATATAAAATCTACTTCATCCTTTAAATCTACTACATGACCATGATATACCTTTACAGGAAGGCATGCATCATCTACTGTACACTTTACACCACTATCTACAATCTGTTTATTCGTTCTTTTGGATACAACTACCTCTGCTCCTAACATTTCAAAAAATTTTGTCCAAAGAGGATAATAATAGTAATAGAATAATCCTCTAGGTATGCCAATTCTCATATGCATTCGTTCCTTTCTATCTGGTACTCTTTTCTCTCCTATATAATTGTTAGCAATTTGGAAGAATTTTAAACAAATTTTCATTAAAATAAAAAACGTGCTGCGATTTTTCATCGCAACACGCTTTTTATTTTAATAATTCATCAATTTTACCTTTATCAAATCCTTGAATAGTTTCTTCCCCTATCATGATCACAGGTACACCCATGAATCCTTTTTGGATTAATTCCTTTCTAGCTACCATATCAGTAGAAACATTTTTTTCTGTATATTCAACACCTAATGCTTGAAGATAATCCTTGGCATCCTTACAATACACACATGTGCTACTTGAGTAAACAACTACATTTTTATTCATATAAAACGCCTCCTTTATCATTTAACACCTAATCATTCTATACCCACTATACTACTCCTTTATTCACAAAAGCAAGGGGATCATTTAACTTTTTTTGATGCTTTTTTATCTTGGGATTCTTTAATAAGAGCTGTTCCATGCCCCATAGGACAAACTTGACACCAGCTTCTTGGCTTAAAAATCACGCCCATTATAATCCCTAACACAAAGGATACCATCATTAATCTAAAAACAGCAAAGGCTACAGCCTTTATCACATTAGGTTGGTGAAATGCATGATACAAGGATATGGTAAACATGATCATCATTATGCTCAATAATATATTTTTCGCTTTTCTTCCTCTAAAGGCTTTTGGTAATTGATTATTGAAACTTACAAGCTGTAAGAATTTACCTAATATAGATCCCCTCGGACAGTATTTTGAACAATGAATCTTTCCTTCTCCTCGTAATGCATGATAAATAGGAGCACCCATACAAATAAATCCCAATAATCCAAAACGTATATCAACAATAGATAAGGTTATAAATATAACCATTAAAATCCATGACCATGATTGATGTGATTTTTTTACAGCCATTTTATTCTCCTTTCTAACAATCAGAACCTCCTACACCAGCAATAATTTTAAATCCTTTAGCAAACCATCCATTAGAATAGTCTATTTTAAAATTTTTAAACTGGTCTAATAAATCTTTTTCTACAATCATCTTTAGATCCTTTGTTTCTTCCAAATAATCCTTTTCATCATTTTTTAACCCTTCCAGAGCTATTCCAAAGGTTGGGCCACCTCATCCAAAACCCTTAATATATATTCTTAAGAATGAATTTTCGGAGTTTTGGTTCTTTAATTGCTTTTTAATCATTTCTTGCGCTTTATCTGTAATATTTATATACATAAACCTACCTCCTTTATTTCAACCCCCTCCCACAGGGGGTGTAATTACATTTTAGTATATTTTTCTTATACTGTCAATATAAATTTTCAAAATTTTACAAGCATGCAGCTTATAAATAGTATTCCCTAAACCCATTAAGAAAAAAGTTCCTGCATAGCAGAAACTTTTACCTTTTCATAATTTCTATAATGGCTTTTGCTTTATTTAAAGTTTTTCTCATATCAGAGCCCTTTTTTATTTCTAGTATTTCTAATATATTTGTAATATTATCAAAAGCTTCTAATAGATCATTTCCATTATTTTTCTTCAGTCGATTCATACAATTATTTACTTCAAGTGCCTGATCTATTTTTTGTCTGCCATTACCATGTACATGAGGTCTGATTACTTCTAACAATTCCATAGGTTGACCTTGCTTATAAGTACCATTGTATTCATATTCTTCCTTCGTATATTCATCTAATGCATACAAAACATCTAAAACATTTTCTGCCTTTTCTACAATATTATTTAATTGATCTCCCAAATAATATTTTGTCTTTTTTTTCTCTTGGTTATTAATCAATGCATACAATAAAATTGGTAATATCTTGTCATTGCTTAAAAGGCTTGTGATCATTTCTGATAAACCTTTATTAGATGTTTTTTCTATCTGCTCTAATTCTTTTACATCTAAATCCTCCATTTCTAAATCCTTTATGGTTAATTCTTCTCTATTAACCTCCTCCACTTTACCCCCTCCATTCAAAAGGCTAGTACATATGCTTTTATGATTTCATTACATATTATGCAAAGAAGCTTATTATGGTGTATGATTATAATATATTTTCTTATAGTAGAAACAATTTAACCTATAGCATATACTATTACATAAAAAGATAAAGGTTGTGTGCCTATGGATTTTGTAAAAAAATTTCTCAATTTCAAAAAGAAAACTTCTCCTTCTGTAGGTTTAGCCCTAGGAGGGGGGGCCGTCTGGGGGATCGCTCATATAGGCATCCTCAAAGCTTTAGAAGAAAATAATATTCCTATTCACTTTATAAGTGGTACAAGTATAGGTTCTTTAGTAGGTGGATTGTATGCTTTAGGTACATCTACTAAAAAGCTTTCAAGTCTTGCAACGAGTACTCATTGGAATCATTTATGTCGTATTTCTCTACCTTTAGGAGGACTATTAACGAATGAGCCTATGGAAAAATTTTTATATAACCTTATTGGAAACAAAACATTTTCAGATGCAAAAATCCCTTTTTCGGCCATTACTACTGACTTAATTACAGGAGCAGAAATCATTATTGATTCTGGCAATATTTCTACAGCCATTCGTGCCTCTACTGCTATTCCTGGCATATTCCATCCTGTTTTATTCAATAATCGCACATTAGTAGATGGAGGCGTTGTTAATAATGTCCCTGTTAGTATTTTAAGGGAAATGGGTGCAACTATAATTATTGCCATTAACTTATCTCCTGATTTTAATCATTGGCATCCTAAAAACAGCTTTGAAATCATCTTAAAATCATTTTTGATCATGCAAAACAAAGTTGCTCGTAGTGAGCTTAAAAAAGCAGATATTGTTATTGATCTGAATATGAAGGATTTTAGTCCAATGGATTTTAAAAAAGCAAATGCTTTACTAGATAAGGGCTATAAAGAAGGTCTTTCAAAAATAGAAGAGATTCAACATGTTCTAAAAGGAAAAAGGTAGTCCATCGACTACCTTCATGCAGAAAAGCTCTTATCTATTTCATCACTCAAAAGTTCAGTAAGTCTTTCTTTTTCTGATAGGACTCTTCCTAACTTTTTAGAATATGCCATACATTTTCCATCTATTATTCTAGTTTCTAAGGTTCCTTTAGCACTTTTATTAGCTCTTAGATGGGGAGCATCTATAATACCCCTTTTAATTATATCTGTAAGAACCTTTGGATCACTAAAAGGATCTTTACTTTCAGGATATAGAGATTTTATTGTATTGAATAATATTTTTACTTCCTCTATCAATTCATTTTTTCTATTCATTACAGCTTGATCCTTTGTCATATCTACTATTCCATGAAGAGTAGATCTTATTACACCCCTTACAATTTTACAGCTTTCAATGACATCTTCAGGTTTTGCTGCATGGTCTGCTTCACTAAAGCCTACCACATGGATAATATGAGGCTTGATACTCATAGCAAGATAAGTAGAAGCAGCTAGCTGTCCTTTTGCCACATCTAGGTCTGCACTTAAACTAGCAAGTCCTGCTCTTACTTGTCTATAAACTTTAAATTTTTCATCCTCTAAAGATTCAATCAGTTCTATTTTAGCGAGCATTTTGGCAAGATCCATATTATGATGCATTGAGGGAGGTACATTAAACATATATTGGGCAATATAATTTTTTACACCCATTTTTTTTGCATTATATGCTGCTAAATATGCCATAGCTACACCAATAGTATCATGGGCATCTCTCAAACTCCAGTGATGGGCTTCATTGACTTCTATAGGTATATTTCTATTAGCATGCCACTTCATCAATTGTTGACTCTCTGTAATAGAATCTAAAACTTCTCTTTGCCCCCTCCCATCTAATACATTGTACCAACATAAAGGTACAGCACACCAAGCATTATTGATCGTATCTTTTAGCATTTGTGCAAACTGAAATACTTCTGCTGTTCCACTATAGCATCTTAATAAGGGATGGTTTCCTCTTCTAGAAGATTGATATAATTCTTCAAACTCTTCTACTCTTCTTAAAGGTACTCCTCCAGCACCATCTAAATCATGATTCATTTTTTCTTGTGTGAAAAAGTTTTCCTGAGCATTTTGATCAGGTCCTACAGATATTACGTCTAACACCTTTGCATCTGAAATTTTTTTAATTCCTTCATAAGTATCTTCTAAGGAAGGTAATCCGAAGTGATGTCGAATGACTGGATAGGGGTATTTCCCTTCTATTCTTTCAATAATATTTTGAGGGGTATTTCCTACAGCTTCTTTTAAATTCCTCCCTCTTAAATAAGCAATCACTTCATCTAAGTCCTCTGTTCCATCAAATATTTTAGAAAAGAATTTATATTCCTTTGCAATTTGTGCTACAGGCTTTGTTCCACCAAAAACCCATTCAATATTTTTTATATTTTTTTCAGCTATATATTTTTCAAGTTTATTTAGCAAAGGTCTTACAGCATCAGGAGTTAGTCGAAACCCTATACTCACTACATCTGGTCTTATTTTTATAATATGATCTATTAATTTTTCTATCTTAACAGCTGCTCCTAAAAATTCTGTCTTATTTCCTTCTTCCTCTGAAAGTCTTAAAAAATTTACAACTCCACCTACATGTACACAATTTCCAATAGCTGCTCCTAAAAATTTTTTCATTATGCTACCACTCCTCTTGTGTCTACTACTTGTCCCTCTACTACAAAGGTTTTTATTTCTTTTATAGATAATCCTTCAAGCCCCATATCTATTACCTTTCTCCCACTTTTATAATAATCTGTATCATGAAGAATAGATGCTAAATGAATCATGCCTTCAATGGTTGGAGTTTGTATGTTTAAATGATTCGCCATATCCCAAATAGGTACTAAGCTCTGGGGTACATCTTCATGAATATATCTCGTATCTAAATCCATAGGTGCTTGAATTCCTAGGTATCCTTTTACATTCTTTAAAGCTTCACATAACGTATTTCCATAAGCATTATAAGTATATGCTAACCACTCTTTTAATGACATGACCCTAATGCCTAAAGCTTTTGCCACCTGCATTCTTTCATGATCTACCTGCTCAATAATTTTAGCAACAGCAGGAGTAATACCATCTATATAATATCTAAAATCACCCTTTGTATTTTCTATTCTTCCACAATTTAAAATAGTTGGAATAGGATGAAGAAGAGCGCCTACATTATTAAAGCTAGTTTCTAATACATTAGAAGAGAGTGTAAATTCTGGAAACACTTCATGGATCACATGAATAAATTGATTATTGCTTATAGCAGGAAGAGTAGCTACCTTGACTTCTTCTTTTTTACTAAATATTTTGACTTTTCCTTCTTCAAGTGCCCTACATGCAAAAAGAAGAGTTTGTGCTTCCACAATACATACTTCCTTCAATGGATTCTGCCTTCCTATAATATTTTTAAATTCTAACGCTCCTCCTGTTCTACCAGGATTTAATACAATATACTGTTCTTGAGTCACAAAAGCAGCCATCTGCTTGGCAATAAATTTATGCGCACTAGCAGGTAATACGACCATAATCACGTCTACATTCTTTATGACCTTTTCAATGCTATTCGTAACTAAATTTAATCTTCCTCGACCAACAATTTCCCCTGTCAGATCAATATACCCCTTCTTTTTAATTTCTTTTATTCTTTCAATACTACGATTATATAAATTTACTTGATAGCCCTTGTAAGCTAAATATCCAGCAATTCCTTGTCCTCCATGCCCCGCACCAATAACAGCAAATTTAAGTTTTTTCAGTATCCTTTCTTTCACGCAACCGCCTCCTATTCATTTTATAATTCCTAAGAAATTTTATTATATTGTTAATATCTTCATATTTTACTCAACAAAACCAACCCTAAAAGACTTAAATAGGGGTTGCTCTCTCATTCAATTAATTGTAACAATGGTTTATAGGTGTAAAAATCTTAAGATCAATCTCTAAACTATATTATTTGTAATATAATGTTTTGATTGTAAATATTTTCATTTGAAGATAGTGAAAAAATTAACACTCCAAGCACGCATTTAAATAAATATGCTACTCATGCATGCTAAAAAATGCTTTCTGTACTAACTATTTATTGAGCTTTATGATATTTTCCATAAGGTAATTTTTAAAATATAGGTAAATTATCGAGTAAATTCTAAGAAGGAATACTAATAAAGATAAGGAATGTCTTGATTAGACAAAAACTTGAAGGAAAGTTTTCTTAAACTTTTGTTCCTTCTGTTGCTTGAAGCATAAAAACCGAATGATTTAGCTTCCTGACGCAACTGTAGCAAGATTATTATATCATTTTCTGAATATTTTGTAAAGTTTTAAATATAGGATTACGCCCCTAAAATACAACACTATTATCTATATACTAAAATAACCAGCAAAATGCTGGTTATTCTTCTATGATAGGCATATATTTTTCTATAATACGCTCTGCTGCTTTGATCCCATCTACTGCAGCAGAAATGATTCCTCCTGCATATCCTGCACCTTCACCAGCAGGATATAATCCTTCTACATTGACACTCTCCATAGTTTCTGGATTTCTTTCTATTCGAATAGGTGCAGAACTTCTTGTCTCTACCCCTACCATCACTGCGTCCTCCATGGCAAAGCCTTTCAATTTTTTATCCATCTGAACAATTGCTTCCTTCATAGCCTCTATTACAAAATCAGGAAGACATTTTCTAAGGTCTGTCATTTTTACACCCGGTAAATAAGAAGGCTTTACAGTTCCTAATTCCTTGGAGGGTGTATCTTTTAGAAAATCTCCTACTAATTGAGCTGGCGCAAAGTAGTTACTACCTCCTCCTTGAAAAGCTAACTTTTCCCACTTTCTTTGAAAAGCTACTCCTGCCAGTGGATGATCACTTTCAAAATCCTCTGTATTTACTTGTACCAACAAAGCACTATTGGCATTTTCTTGATCTCTTTTATATTCACTCATACCATTGGTTACAACCATATTTTCTTCTGATGCTGCTGCAACAACCATTCCTCCAGGACACATGCAAAATGTATAAACTGCTCTATCTTTTTTGCTTTGATAAGTCAATCTATAATCAGCAGCACCTAATCTTTTATGCTCTGCAAATTGTTTGTATTGCGCCTTATTGATGACCCCTTGTGGATGTTCTATTCTTACACCAATAGAAAAAGGTTTTTGTCTAATTTGTATCCCTCTTTCATGTAAAACCTCATAGGTATCTCTTGCACTATGACCAATGCCTAATATTACTTCTTTTGTTTCTATTCTCGTATTTTCATTAATCTCTAATCCCTTAATTTTGCCATTTTCCATGAAAAAGTCTGTTACTTTGCTATTAAATCTAACTTCTCCTCCTAAGTCTTCAATGGCTTTTCTCATATTTTTTACCACATTTTTCAAAATATCCGTTCCAATATGAGGCTTTTGCGCGTAAAGAATTTCCTCTGGTGCTCCTAATCTTACAAATTCATCTAGTACTTTTCTACATCTTATATCCTTTATTCTTGTGGTCAATTTTCCATCTGAGAAAGTCCCTGCCCCTCCTTCTCCAAACTGAACATTTGACGATACTTTTAGTTTTCCTTCCTTCCAAAATGCTTCTACATCCTTACTTCTTGTGTCTACATCTTGTCCTCTTTCTAAAATAATGGGTCTATATCCTCTCTCTGCAAGGATTAATCCTGCAAACATACCAGCAGGACCCATTCCTACAATAATAGGTCTATCTTCCATTTTTTTATTTCCTGAAGGTACATCCTTGTATTCAAGGACTGGACTTTTCTTTACATTTTTATTTTTCTTTAATATTTTCTCTTCATTTTTCACATTTACATCAATGCTATACACAAAAGAAATCGTATTTCTTCTAGCATCTATTGATTCTCTATATATTTTATAA
Organism: Marinisporobacter sp.; assembly: GCA_025210395.1. GTDB lineage: Bacteria > Bacillota > Clostridia > Peptostreptococcales > Thermotaleaceae > Crassaminicella. Next base: position 16,590 of record JAOARV010000017.1, on the reverse strand, counting down.
TCAATAATATCCTCCATCTTTACTCTTAATTTCTTTGCGATTTTTTCTTTTAAAATCTTTTCTTCTTCATCTATTGATAATTTCACTTCATTTACACGAATCATATCTTTTCTTCCTTTCCTTTAAGCTATGTGCTATTATACCACATTTATAGGATTTTCATTTGTACTAGATGCTTATCTTATAACATTCACAAAAAAACAGCTATTATATTCACTACACGTTATAGATCTCTTTATCTATAGGATTTTATTAGAATCTATGTATATAACTTTCTTTTCCTTGAAAAACTATAATAAAATATTGATATAAGGAGAGATGTCCTATGAATTTTCAAAGAGCACAAGAAATTTTTAATTCTACAAAAAGTATCACCGTATTTCATAACGGAGAATCTATTTGGATCGAACGACTAGACCCCCATACGCAAACAGCTTATGTAAGAACAATGGCTGGTGAAAAAAATGTCCTTGTGAATGAACTTAAAGAGATTCATTAAATCCATAGAATAAAAAAATAAGGAAGTAGATTTTTCTACTTCCTCATTTTTTTATCCTATTAAACCCTATCACCGCTGCCCCTAATGCCCCAACGATTTGTGTATCATCAGCAATATAAATGGGCTTCTTTATTTTTTCTTCTATTGCTCTTTTTAGTACCTGACTTTTTGCAACACCTCCTGTAAAGGCCACTTCATTAGAAATATTGATCTTACTAAGAAGAGATGTTGCTCTATTAGCAATAGATTCTATAATTCCTGCTGCAACAGATTCTTTACTAGCACCATTTGCAAGGAGGCTAATCACTTCTGATTCAGCAAAAACTGTACACATACTTGTAATGGACTCAGGACTCGCATCCTGTGCTAATGTATCAATTTTTTCTATTTCCTCTCCTAATAAATTGGTCATCACCTGCAAAAACCTTCCTGTTCCTGCCGCACATTTATCATTCATTAAAAAGTCACATACATTACCTCTTTCATCTAAGCTAATGACTTTGCTATCTTGTCCTCCTATATCAAGGATCGTTCTTATTTTGTTATTAAGGAAATGTGCACCTTTACCATGACAAGTAATTTCAGTCACTGCTTTGTCTAAAAAATCCATAGATATTCTGCCGTATCCTGTTCCTATAATTTTCTTTACTTCTTCCCTTTTTACTCCAGTATCCTTTAACAAAGCATTTAAAACATTCTCTGATGCAGTCTTAGGACTCCATCCCGTTGGAAGAGTTACCGTATGAACTATTTCTCCATCAAAAAGTACTCCCTTAGTAGCTACAGACCCTGCGTCGATTCCTACTGAATACAAAGCTATCTCCCCCTTATACAAACCAGTTTCTTTTCTTTCTTTCAATCGTGTGAATTCCTTCTATCTTAATATCAGGATTTTTTTGGATTAAACATTCTATTTCTTCTTTTAGCTCTGGGTCAATCTTAATAGATATGCCACAGCATTTACTTAGATCCCTTGGTGTAGGAACGATTATATATTTTATCTCATTTAATTTTAATACTTTTTCTAATGCAAGTCCATCCGTATGGGACGGAAATAATATATAGGTTTGAAGGTCCATCATTTTTCACCTTACTTTGTGACAGCTGCTTCCTTAGATGTTTCAAGCATTTCAAAGAAAGCTTCGAGTCTTGTCTTGATTTGTCCTGCATCTTGTAGACTATAATCGCTCTCAATCATCATCACAGGAATTCCTTCTTTTTCTAGTGCCTCTTTTACCTTTTTATATTCTAATGCATATGTATGACAAAATGGCAAGCTATAATAAATAACTCCCTCTGCTTTATATTCTTTATATAATCTTATAATATCATCAATTCTTCCCTCATTTGGTGTAAAGCATGCACAGTTAATGCCTAGATATCTGTCTGCTAAAGCTCTCATTTGCTCTTCTATGGTATTTTTATTTTCATCTACTAGATTTTCAAAATATCTTGTTCCTGTACATGTTTCTTCACAGACAACGGCTCCACCACTAGTTTCAATCAAATGATGCATTTTCCAGTTTGGTATAGCCATAGGGGTTCCTGTTACTAATATTCTTTTTGTTCCTTCCTTAAAAACACGCTCTTCTCTTTCTATACGAGCTTCTAATTCTTCACAAAGTTCTGTTGTCTTTTCAATAAATCTATTTGGATCATCATAAAAGGCAATTTGTGTAATAAGGAGTGCATCTTTTCCGCTAATTGGTAAGTTTTCTGCTTTTCTTGTGTTGTATAATCTTTGAAGAACTTTTCTTTTTTGATTGATCAGTTTGATGCCTTCTTCTAATTTTTCTTTTGTAATGGTATTACCTGTTAATCCTTCTACTTGCTCTTTAAATATTTTTATTTCATCCATCCAGTGAAGCTTATCCTTTTCTCTTTTCATTTGTGGTAGATCCATTACATGCATAGGGGTATATTCTTCTAATATTTCCCATGCTTTTTTCTTACCATCACAAGTTGTTTCTCCCACTAACATATCAACCGATTGGAAATATGGACAGGTTCCACCAACCTTTGCTCCTACAGAAGCTTTAATCAGTGGACACATATTTCTTGGCAGCACCTTTTCTCCATCTGGAACCCAAAAATCAGATCCACCACATAACCCTACTACAACAGCATCCCCTGCTAAGACCACTTCATCGGGTACAAATACACAAAAGCTTCCAAATACCTTTCCTCCTTTTTCTCTATATTCAGCTAGCTCTTTTATTCTATATCCATGTATTTCTGAAACAACGAAATTATAATAATTCATACCTTCAGGACGATTCTCTTGCGATAAATAAATATCTCCAAAAAACTCTGGTAATACTGCACATAATTGATCATGTTTTTCTAAATCAATATTTAAGCTTTTCCATAATTCTCTATAATCTGCCATCTTTCGTCCTCCCTATTCTTGTTTTCTCAATTTTTCAACACTTACAGTTCAATTATAATATATTATCTTCAAAGGTTTCATATATATAGAAAAATATTATAAACACATATTCTATCATTCATAACTCTTATATATTTATTTGTGCTCATCAACTTTTTCATAAAATAACTCACTGCTCTAGCTTATTGATCGTATACTAAAGCAGGGGTGATATTTTGATAGATTCTAAAATAGGTATCTTAATTGCTGTAGTTTTTGGTATTGTTGAGATACTAGAAAAATTTGGACTTGCTAAAAAATATGCTCATTTAATAGCACTTCCATTAGGGGTTATGGGTAGCTTTTTTTTCTTAAATTTACCTTCAACAGGAGAGTATGTTATATATGGTTTATTCTCTGGTGTTGCGGGGATTGGGACATGCGATACCCTTTGTAATGTATTCGGAAATATAAAATATAATACTAAGCAAAAATAACACCAATCACCCTATCACTTATAAGAAAAGAGGCGAATTTCTTCGCCCCTTCTCTTATAACTGTATTCATCTGCTTTTGGTAGCTGTAACTCTTAATCATCCTCGCAAATAAATTACGCCTCTATTTGCTTTTTAAATTCATCTAATCCAATTCGATCTATATACGCACCTAATCTCTCATGTTTTTTTGCATTTTCAGCATAAACTTTTATGATTTTATCAACAGCAGAAAATACCCCTTCTTCAGATACATTCTCCATTAATAAATCAGCAATTCTTGGCTTGATTCCACCCTTTCCTCCCACTTGAATTTTAAAACCATTTGGCATACCCATAATACCAATATCTCTAAAATGATTATCTGAACAAGAGTTAGGACATCCACTTACCCCAATTTTTAATTTATTTGGTAACTGCATACCATGATATAATTCATCTAGCTTCAAACCCACTTTTAATGAATCCTGTCTTCCTCTTTTGCAAAATGTAGTTCCAGGGCATATTTTTACACTTCTTACACAGAGACCAATAGCTGCCCCTGGTTTCATATCTAAATCACTCCAAGCATGATCTATATCATCTTCCTTAATTCCTACAATCGCTATACGCTGTGATCCCGTTACCTTTATAGCCTGAGCACCATATTTGTCTGCCACATCTGCTAATTTCCTTAAAGTATCTGAAGATACAACTCCTCCAGGTAAATGGGGCGCGATTGCATATGTTTCTTTATCTCTTTGAACAACAGCTCCTTTTTCTAGTAAATCTTTTCCTGCCATAGTAGCTCCTCCTTATGTATATTTTGTTCCTCTTACTATTTCTGTAAAGTATTTTAGTAAGAATAACATTTTCTCTTCATATTCATTTTTTCTTGATATTTATACTTTTTTTAATTGTATAAATACAAAACACCCTCATTATATCATAAAAAAGGGTGTCAAAAAAGCGCTAAAAATGTACATGTACAAGCCAAAATTTTATTCCTTTATCATTCCAGCCAAGATCCCATGGTACTCGATATCTATCCGTATTGTGAGAGTTCACTAGAGGATACCCCTTAGAATCAGCTCCTGTTATAACAGATATATGGGTCACCTTTCCCTTCTTTTCATATGCCACAAAATCTCCAGGCTGAAGTTTATAAGCAGCTTTATATACTTTTTCATAACTCCCATAGGCAACCTTTGAAGCTCTTCCACTATAAATCATATAATCTTTAAAGCCATGAGCATTAACCCATGCCTTTGTAGCACCTTTTCCATAATTCCATGAATGATTTTTTCTAAACTTTCCTCCTTCATGTAAAATCTGAGACGCAAAATTTGCACAATCGCCTCCTAAAGGATTATAATTTCTATATTTTTTATTATATGAATAGTCCTTCCCCCCTGCGGCTCCACAATATTGATCTGCATAGGATAAAGCGTTCTTTCTTCTTTCTATCATATTAGAAAAATCCCTAAAATCTTGTGATAAAATATAGTCTCTTATTTTTTCTGTTTTCATCTCATCAATATGCATAGAATCTGCAAAGGGATCTGTATACCATTCTCTTATAATTACCCATCCCTCATCAGTAGATTTAAGGTCTAAGGAATGGTAAGTTCCTATTCTAAAAAGATTGCTCTTTTCTGGATCATTTTCATAAACATATTTATACTCGGAACAAACCGTCAAGTTTATTGCCGTTTGATCACCTTTATCCTTTACCCACTTTATCATTACAATTGGATGGATATCTGTAAATTTTATTCCCTGTTTCTCAGACCATCCATGTAAATATTTCATTTTTTTCAGTTCATGCTCATAGGCCCATATACCATATTTTCTTGAACAATCATATAGTTTTTTTAATGTTTCCGTATCCTTATTTAAAATAGCCTTTGTTCTCTTATCAAAAATTTGTTGTATGGCTTGTGACATTTCATCTTCTACAAAAACAGTAGCTACCTTTGGACTATAACAAAATGAAAACATACACAAAATAGAAACAATCAAAATCCCTAAGAATATAAGTAACTTTTTTTTCTTGATCGTAACAAATACAAACACCCTACCCCCTCCTCAAAACCTATTCATAAGAGTATATGTAAAAAAATTCGCATTATGCTCTCCCATATGCTCATTTTGCAAGTTTTATTACAAAAGGATTCTTTTGTAATAAAACTTACTCAAAGGGATCAAACATTTGACTACTCAAGCACAAATGATCCACAGATTCTAAATCTTATAATTTCCTAAATAAAAAAGTAGGATAGAAAATCCATACTTTTTTATCATGTATCCAGCATCCTCCATCTCTTAAATTTTAAATACTACTTCTTTTAATTTTTGATAATTTTTTTGTATTCCATCATCTAAATCAATATTTATACCATCCTTTTCTATTTTTTTTAAAGCTTCATCATATCTAATTAACTCTTCTAGCTTTTTTTCAATATTTATTAACGCTCTTTCTAAGTTTTTATTTTTCTCTTTTTGAACGAATATCTTTAAAGAATATCTTTTTCGTTTGCATTTTTCCACAAGCTTTTCTATATAATTTTTTCTTATATGAGCAATACTATTTTCATTAAATCGGTGTATATACAGTAGCCCTTGAAAAGCCTTATGTTTTCCAGATGTAAATAATAGATAAATGGGTCGTCTTTGATACATTTTTATATGATCCTTGTAAAACTGATTTTGAAAATATCTTTTCATATATCCTACTGAGCTCTCCTTCTTTCTACCTAGTACCTTCGTAATAAAATCAAGATTTTTGCTGCTATTTCTCCTTCCAAAGGTGTCTTTCAAAAATTCTATAAACTTTGATGTAATATCCAGCTCTCCATTCATTAACAATACATTATCTTTTATAGGCTGAAGATTTTTATATTTTGCACCCTCAAATGCTCCTCCAGCAAAAATAATTCCTTCTTGATCCAAACTATATCTTCCAAACATACAACCTACCCCATAGGAGATAAAAGCTTTTATCTCTCTTTTCAGATCCACTGCTCTTATAGTAATCTCCTTTGCATCTACAGCTAGGGTAATATATTCTTTAAGACCATATAGCTCCATAAAGATTTCATTTAATTTTTCTTCATTTGTCTTTATTTTTTCAAGCTGATTTTTTCTAAAAGCTTTCCAATTTTCAAAAGCCATCTCAAGGGTACAAGACTCTTCTTTATGCTGTAAAAAAGGATGACTTCTAAAATGCCATGATGTTTCATTTTCATCCCAATCTATTTTAGAAATTTTTATACATTCCTTTGCCAAAATATCTATTTTTTCTTTTACGCTTTCATTTTTAGGAAAAATCACTGGAATATTCCCTATATTTCCAGGCTGAAAATTTAATGTTGGATTCAGCATCATTAAATTCATATGAGTAATTTTTGAACACAAAAGAGCTATTAAAAATAACCTATACTCCTCTCTAGGAAAAAGACATGATCCTGCCGTATCAAATATAAACCCTTCCTCTGCCATCCTTACTCCAAACTTTGCACTACTTACAAAGGACCAAGTAATTCCTTTTTTAAAATAATAAGATGTATTTGCAATCCCTATATTTGAACTTCTTGAAGCATTAAGTTTTCTATTGTATTCCCTAACTTCTTCACCATCATTTTCCCAATTTACAACATGAGAATGATTGCCATACCACTTTCTAAAATCTCCCCCCTTGTTATAAGGAAACCATTTCATCCTACTATTTTTTGCACTTTCTCTATCTTTAAAATCAAAACCAATACGATTGATGTCTACCTCATACCATAGCCTTACAAACCTTTTATTGTCACTTGTCTGAAGTCCTACCCGAGCATCAGCAATTTTCTTTAAAGGAATACTGTTTTTAAATACCTCTATCATGGACCCCTTTGCCCAATAGGCAATGGGAGTCCCTTGAATTTTTTTGAAATCCTTAATAGAGCATTTGTATCTGTAGGAAACATTTTTATCTTTTATAGCTTCTAAGACCTTGATCGGTTGATTTTTTGCTCCTTTAAACGAAGAAAGCTTGATAAAATCTCCTGTATCATTTTTTTGATTATTTCTCAAGACAAATGTACATATGGGCACAGTAGCTTCTTCAAAGCTAGAATATTCAAGCTGTAAAAGATTCACAATATCCTTATGAGAAACAATATCCTCCCGTAGCTTTTCATATCTTTTAATAAACATCCATACAAATGGAGTCATAAAAGCTAAATATCCATCCTTCTTTGTATAATTCATACTTCTTTTCATAAATACAGCAAATAAATCCCCTTTGTAATCCTTAAAATATTTATCTACATGTTTTTTCAATTTGACACTCATCATTTTATTAGATAAATAGGGCGGATTTGCAATAACTATTTCATATGTTTTACTTATGATTTTAGCTTGCTTTACTAATCTTTCTAGAATTTTTTTCAAAGCTTGATCTTTTAAGCTTTTCATCTTTTCTTCCCAAAATTCTTCATCAAAATCCTTTATTTGAATAATAGATCCATATTCTTTGGCATCATAAAAAATATCTAAAAGATAATCAATCTGATTTTTAGCATATTCAATATTTCCTTTAGCCATTTTCTTTAATATCTCATCCTTTTGATTGATTAAGCTATTGCTTTCTTCAATACAACATATATTAGGAATAATCTTTTCATCCCTCATTTTGTAAAAGAAATGCTTGTCCTTCTCCCGTGCCTTCATAATTAATGTAAATAAAGCTAACTGAGAAACTTTTTCATCTATTTCCAATCCATATAAGTTATATCTTAAAATTAATTTTGGAATATCCGTATCTTGATATCCCTCATGATGATATAGATCATAAAGAATTTCAAAAGCATATACCAAAATATGACCTGCCCCACAAGCAGGATCTAATATTTTTATCATCTTCGGGTCAATCTTTTCATGTGATATTCCTTTTCCCTTAATAAAAAAGCTCAACTTACTTTCTAATTTTTTATCCTGCATATGCTCTATCCAATATCTTCCTAATGTGTTTTCTACCATATATTTTACAATCCATTTTGGAGTAAATAGCTGAGTTGCTGGAATAATTTCATCTTTTGAGATTCTACTATTATTCATCCTTACAACTTTCTTGTGATTCTCCCACATAAAATATTGATGTAACCACCCTATGGTTTCAACCTCTTCCCAATCCTCTTTTGATATGCTTTCAAAATTTAAAATATCTTTTACTATCTTATTTTCTAATAAATCTGGAAATAAATTTTTCATATTATCTGAAATAGGTTTAAAAATAGATGGAAATATTTTATTTAATTGACTGCATGTACTCATCATCTTCTTTCTTAAGTCATCATTGCTTTTATATTGATCAACATGCTCAAACACTTGTAAATCTTCTGGTAAATAGTTTTTCATTTCCATATATCTTAAAATTATCAACCAATAAAAATACTCATAGCAGCCCTCTTCTATTGCCTCTTCCCCAACCCCGATATTTAAAGCCTTCTCTCTAAATTTTTTCATCAACACTTTACGTGCTTGGATAGCAAAGTTTTTGATATTTTTTTTATCCATCCTTACCCTCCTGTATTTTTACTTTTTTTACCATTTTTACTATTTCTATAATATTTTCATACTTCCTTTATAATTAATCAATTATTTTATCTCCCCCCTATGGCAAAAAACACCTATCCTTAATGGATAGATGTAGTTTATCTATAATTAGTCTATATATATTTAATTTTTCATAATTGTGCATCCACTGAGGTGTACTATATATTCTTTTACACATCTATCTACCCTTGTAATAATAAAATGAAAGAAACTATAAAACCTAATTATTTCAATACTTCCTTAAAGGAACAGAGCTATAACTTTTCTAGTTATAGCTCTGTTCTTTAAATCATTGTATCTAAAAATTTAAGATTTAAGCAATTGTAATAAATTTAAAATTACAGCAGCAACTTCAGCTCGGGTTACTTGGTTCTTTGGCTGTAATTGATTGCGATCATTCCCTTGCAACAACTCTGCTTTCACAGCATAGCTTACAAACTCTTTCGCCCACCACCCAATTTGAGTCTCGTCAGCAAAACTAGATAACTGAGCCCTTTGGTTCACATCTAAACCTTTGTATTGTGCATAAAGATATAGAATCGAACAAAGTTCTTCTCTTGTTATGATTTGGTCCGGTTTATAACTTCCTTCTCCATATCCTTTTACAATTTTATGCTCGGCACACCAAGCGATACCCTCTGTATACCACTCGTTTTCCAAAACATCGTGGAATGGGTTGCTTTCCCTATAATTCGGTTTGTTTTCTAGTCTATGTAGAATCGTTGCTATCATGGCTCTACTTGTACCAATGTAAGGACTAAACTTAGTGTCTGAAGTTCCTGACATGATACCTTTTTCGTGTACCATTAATACTTCATCATAGAACCAATCCTGTTCTGATATATCAGCAAATGGTTTTTTTACTTGACTACTCGTTTCTTTCTTAAATAGTACCTTAATCGTATGATCCTCTCTGATATTTTTTAACGTGTATTTATCAAGTAAACCTACGGATTTTCCATCAACCAATACATCTGAAATTTGATAACCTTTGTTGGCTGTGATAGTAAAAGTTTGGTCATTACCTTTACGAATTCGTAAGATATGATCTGATTCACCGTCAGGGCTAATTGTACCTTCGCCCTTTACACTGATGGGAATATCATAGTATTTATGGGAGCTATGTCCACCGCCACTGGAAGAACTGCTTCTATATGTCCAATGTGCATAGATAGTGGTATTTTCTGTAAATACCGTATCCTTTGTAATCTTTGTTCCTCCATTTAACGCTGTATACCAACCGTCAAAGTCATATCGTCCGCTACGAGTTGGCGTTGGTAGCGTACCAAACTTTCCATCTTCGCTTGTGAGCAGCGTAGTAGATACAATAGTTCCACCATTTGCGTCAAAGTTAATGGTTTTGCGTTCTGCTATCTGATAACCAATAGCATATGTTGAGAATTTCTGTGCGTACATATAGATAAAGCCATTTGCTTCATCTATATAATAGCTTCCATCCTCATAATTTTCCACTGGCTTTGCTTCAAGCTCTTTGAAAGTATTCACTACATTTCCATGGTAACGATAAACTTTAATATGAGATTTTCCTTTAAAAGTATAAGGAATAACAATTTCAAGTACTTCCGCTACTTTTGATAAATGCTCGCTAGTCTTATTGGTAGTTTTGATTACCTCCATATCCAAGAAATCTAACCTTTTCCCGTTTGCTACCTTCTTAATATCAGCGGCATTTTGGGCTTCACTTTCCTGTTTTTTCTCCACAATCATCTTAATAACAACTTCCGATTCTGAGGATTGTTCGGCAATCGCATCTAAACCACCTACGACTACTTCTGGAGTTTCATTTCCCGTTACTTCTAAAATACTGTCTTTGTTTGTGTTAGGCAAAGATACGTTTTTAGTCACATCTTTATCTCGAATGATAATTAAAGAAGTAACAGTCTTCTCACCCATTGTAACTACAAGATTGTAGACACCATTTCTAAGACCTTTAAAGCTGTAGTTTCCGTTTTTATCCGAAGTTGTTTCCCCTATTTTATGCTTTCCTTGTTTTAATACAACAGTTGCACTCTTTGCTGGGCCATTATTGGTATCTACACTTCCTCCAATATTAAATTCTTCTTCATCTGGATTTTCATCATTATCGTCATCTGAGTCATCTGCATCATCTATTCCATCATTGTCATGATCTTTTGGATGCTCATCTTCTTTATCTGGAATTCCATCATTATCATCATCCGGATCATCTGCATCATCTGTTCCATCATTATCATGATCTTTTGGATGCTTATCTTCATCATCATTAGTACCATCATTATCATCATCTGGATCATCTGCATCATCTGTTCCATCATTGTCATGGTCTTTTGGATGCTTATCTTCATTATCTGGAATTCCATCGTTGTCATCATCTGGATCTTCTGTGTCATCTGTTCCATCATTGTCATGATCTTTTGGATGCTTATCTTCTTTATCTGGAATTCCGTCGTTATCATGGTCTTTTGGATGCTTATCTTCATTATCATCAATACCATCATTATCGTCGTCTGGATCTTCTGCGTCAGGAATACCATCCTTGTCTGAATCAATGGCCATAGGTTTTACAGTATTTATCTTAACAATTTTAGTAGCATTGTTTAACTTTGCTTCTAAGTTCAATCCATCCGTATCCGCTGCAAGTACAGTTGCATTTGCGTCGTTTATACTGATTGCGTTTGTATTGTCTGATGTCCAATTGACATGCTCTTTGATGCCTACTGTAAAATCTTTTGTTACCTCCATTACCGTATTGCTAGGATCAAGGAATACAGGCGCTACAGATACATATGCCGCATCAGTAGTTTCCATCCCTTTAAGACGAGGGTACATATTTTCTGCAAAAACCCAGTTTTCTTCTCCAAGTGCGGTTTTCAAGCCGTCTCCAACCATCTGGTTTGTCAGCTTACGCATGGAATAACCATCACCCCATAGAAACATCTGACTGTCGTAGAAGCAGTTTGTAACTTCATCACTGTCGTTATCCCCCACGATACTTCCTACCGCACTTGTGCAGCTGATAGTTCCACTGTTATAGCAGTTTGAAAGTGTGTCATCATTTTCGCCGACCACACCTCCCACACTATTTTCACCACTAATGCTACCTGCGTTGTAACAATTTGTCACTGTTCTGTAATTATAACCCACGATACCGCCAATACGATTACTAGAACCACTGACAATACCCATGTTGTAACATTTTTTAACGTTTCCATAATTACTACCCATAATGCCCCCAACATGCATCTCACCGCTAATGCTACCTGTGTTGTAGCATTTTTCAACGGAGGCAGCGTCTCCATTATAAGCTATAATGCCGCCAACTTTATCTCGACCGCTGACACTGCCAGTGTTGTAACAATCTTTAACTATTGCATGGATATTACTGTAACTATGATTGGTACCCACAATACCTCCAGCACCACTTGCACTGCTGATGCTGCCTGTGTTATAGCATTTTTCAACTGTTCCTTTATTTTTAAACACAATACCTGTAGATCCTTCATCACAGCTAATGTTTCCTATGTTGTAACAATCAACTATTTTTTTAACATTTAGACCCACAATACCTCCAGCACCACCTTTACCGCTGATGTTGCCTGTATTGTAAGAATTTTTAACTTCTCCAGAATTGTAACCTACAATACCGCCAGCATGATTTCCATCACTAACAGACCTATCAACAATAAGGCTCCCTGTGTTATAACATTCTTCAACTATTGAATAACTGTATCCCACAATACCACCAACATTTTCCCTACCGCTGATGGTTCCGCTGTTATTGCATTTGGTAATTATGGCAGCACCCCACCCGAACAGTCCTCCGATATTGTCTTTACCACTGACGTTTCCTGCATTGTAACAATTTTTAACTGTTCCTTCAATTTCGGCAGCAATACCGCCAACATTTTCACTACCACTGACGCTACCCGTATTTGAGCAGTTTTCGATTGTACTACTATTTGCTAGTCTACCTGCAATACTTCCAACGATCCGAGATGCTTTGATATAACTTTTCGTTACGGATACATTTTGAATTGTACCACCGTCAACATATCCGAACATCCCTTGAAATATGCTATCCTTTTTGTTGAGATAAATACCGCTAATTGTGTGATCGCCACCATCAAATGTGCCTTTGAAAGATTTAATATCTTTACTATTATTCCACGTTCCGATAGGTGTCCATGAATCTAATTCCGTATTCTCGTCCCAGCTTTCCCAGTTTGCTGTATCGTTTATTTCAATATCATTTAAAAGCTGAATTGTAGCGCCTTCACAAGTTTGTCCACCATTTACAAGGCTTGCCAAATGCGTAAGCTGAGCTTTGTCTGCTATTGTGTACGTTTTACCCCTTTCGATACTATCAACGTCACCTGTTAGGGGCATTGCGGTTACGACCTCATAAATTTCAACCTTGTATCTTGTACCATTGGTCAAACCTGTTATCTCTGCTCCTGTTAACGAAGCTACATCCCCTTCGTTCTCTGACAAGGTTCCGTCTGCTTTTACATATTTGGTTTCACTTTCAACTATAACCTTATATTTTTTGCCTGCGTCAAGATTAGTAATTTTCTTGTCGCCGGCTGTTCCTAACGAACCTTCTGCCAAAATTACTTTGGTGGCTCCACTTAAATTTACAAAAGTATGATTATTAGCAGTTGCATAAGCTTCTGCTGCTGTTTCTGCATATCCTTTGATGATCAGGTCTGCTGGGCTTTGTTGATTCTTAGCAAACGCATCATCACCTATGCTCATCACACTGTTCGGTATGGTTACTGTCTTTAGACTTTTATCTGCAAACGCAGCATGGTCTATACCTGTTACAGTCTTACTTCTAATTGTCTCTGGTATGACTAGATTAGATCCATTACCCGTCTCATAGACATAGCCAGTAACCGTAACCGTTCCATCTTCATTATCTCTTGTAGTAAACCTAGATACCAAATTTAATGTTGATTCTTTTTGTATATTATAATCAGATAAAGTACGTCCATCCTCCAATTGTTGACCAGCAAAAGTCAACCTTTGCTGGTCAGGTTCTATTCCTTCTTGATCTTGTATCTTTGCCTTAACATTTTCAACACTATCAGATGCTTCAACGTCAAGTGTTATTGTTTTACCATTCAAGGCTTTCACAAAAATTTGCATTGCATATACTTCTGTTATACTAGTAGTAGTCACAATGGTCATAATTAAAAGCATTGTCATTATCTTCATTACATTATTGCTTAATCTAAACTTCATATTCAGTTCACCTCGTTATAGTATAATATTAGTGTTTAGCATAACTTAAAGCCCTTTATATTCCTTTGTTTTAAAACATAAAATTTCTTTATCTGTTTTTCTCCTTTCTTTTGTAGCATTGTCTTTTATTCTTTTCTATATATTCACCCTCCATGCTTTCTTTTATCAGCACAAAGTAGCTATATACCTTTATAGGTAGACCTTTGGCTAAATGCCCATCATACCTTACAAGACTTAGCTTAATTGCTTCAAGGTCGGTTTCTCCTTTTTCGTATTCCCTCAAAATTAGCTTTAGCTTGCACTTAAACCGTTTTTTTTTGCACTGGTGCATATCTCTATTTTTCTGTATGATTCTACATTTTCTCAGATATTATATCATGTCATTCTCAACAATTTCTCAACATTTTCCATAAAAGTTACCTTTACTCATAATATGCTATACATAACAATATATAATAGAAAATGACTGAGCATCCTAGCTAAAGCTCAGTCATTTTTCATTACATTTTCATAAAATTTTATTTACTTCAAAAGCTTAGTATCAAAGTAGTTAATCACATGTTTCTTGCTTATCCTTTATTCTTTGATTTTACAATACCATTTTTATATAATTCTTTAGTCATATTACTTAATTTTATACCCAATCTTCGCTTAAAATCATTAGATAAAAGTTCCTACTAAGTCTTTAGTAGAAACTTTCACTCAAACAATTGAATGTCCAACGCTTTATAAAATTCTATATCTACATTATGGGTAAGCTTTAGTCCATGATCTTTTCGAAATTTGATCACATATTTTTTCATACCCTCTCCATAAATACCATCTATCCATAGTGGATAATAACCTCTTTTCTTCATGTATCTTTGTACTTCATAAACATCTGCTCCTCTAAAGCCTGGCTCTATGATCCGAAATCCATTTCCAAAAGGACCAAAGGTTCCTCCCTGTATAGTCACAGGAGTTCCTACCTTTACAAACTTATATAATTCTTCCACATCTTTATTATTCATTCTTATGCAACCATGAGAAGATGCCCAACCTATGGAATTTGGTTTGTTGGTACCATGTATTCCGTATTTACCCCAGGGTACATTTAGTGCCATAAACCGTGTACCAAACCCCTTCCCCCATCTTCTTTTTCCAGTGATTTTCCAACCTCCAATAGGAGATGGTGTACTGGGCTTTCCACTTGCAATCCTGTATTTTCGTACAATTTTGTTATGATCTAAATCAATCAGTTCTAATCTTTTTTCATTAATATCTATAAGAATCCAAAGATTTTTATAATTAGGATTTTCTTTAATCTTCTTTTCTTCCCATCCTATATATTCATTTTCTATATATATTTTTGCAGGTGCACTTAATTTCACCTTATTTCCGGTATATTCAAAAAAGTTACCTACATAAAGTAATATACTCATATATAAGCTACAAACGATTATCCGTAACAGCCACCTTCTCAACATCATCCCTCCCCCACATAGTTCATTATATGCAGGAAAAAGGATTGTCTATTCCTCCCCTAGTAGCTACCTACATGATTTAATTTTTATTTTTAAGTAGATACAATATGGATAAAAAATAGATGTTGACCATAATCCTTCAAAGACTTTTTATTTGTATAAATATTAAAATCGAGCACATAATAGTCTGCCTTGCACCACCATAGATCCCTTACATGAAAAATGGGATGAAAGCAATCCAATATGGTACATACTCTTCAGTCCAAATAATGAGCAAGTTTATACAAGTTCAGTAATAATATTGTCTTTATATAAGATACTAAATATATGGAGGTATAATACATGAATAATAAACAAAAGACTCTAGTAATTATCGATTACTATATTAATCAAACATAATAGGATGATTTATATGAAAAGAATGAAAATAATATTTATTTTATCAATTATATTTATTGTAGTTTATTTTACTTGGAGCTTTATTGAGATTAGGAATTTACAGACAGATAATGTAGAGAAAGAAAATGTTAAAAAGCTTGCTATAAAGACTATCGAATCCATACACCTTGGCGATACAGAATTTCTTAATACTATAAGTGAAACAGATAAGATTAAAAATATATTGCTTGAAAGAATGGCTATATTAAAAAATTCTAAGTATGATAATATAGAAGTCATGGAGATTAGAGCCGAAAAGAGAAATATATACATGGTAGTTGTATTCTTCTCAAGTGATATATATAATTACTTAGAATACACTTTTAGATTTAAGAAAATAGACAATAAGTGGATGATAGTTGATTTTGAAATTTTTTAAAAAAGTAATTATAGATAAACAATTTCATTCTTAAAATTATTCTCTTGCATGATATTTTAAAATTTCCAAAAACTAAGTGTAATAAAAATTAAAGGAGATTTTAAAATGGCAAGAAAACTAATAGCAGT
>JAOARV010000016.1 GCA_025210395.1 Marinisporobacter sp. | reverse complement strand
GTCTACTTTTTCTGTTATATTTCCATGTCTGTTGTGGAGGTAGTAGCTCATTTGAGCTTTGTTGTTGGTTTTGGCTATTAGGTCTAGTCCCCTTATGTGGGCTCTTTTTCTTTAACCTACTTGGTCTTTTTCTATTATAATATTTCTTCCATTATATGTACTTATTCGTTTTGCCACTTGATCAATCTATCTGTCTTCTTTGATTTTTTATTGAAAAATTAATAAGGTGCCTATGGAATTTTTATTTCCTAGGCACATTATTTTTAGAGGAAGCAAATGTTGCGTCCCTTTGCTTCTATATTGATGTTTTTTCGATCCTATTCCATATGATTAAAATTACAGTAGAAACTAAATAGCATAGAATATCTTTTATGTCAAATGTAGTTCCAACAATAGTAGAAATCACTTTATTTTTTTGTAAATCCAACGCATCTACTATGTTGAAATATTGAGCTAATTCCACTGTAAAAGCAAATAAGAATATGTATACAGGTAATAATTTTATTGATTTTTTCATCAGTCCTCTTATTAAAGTATATATCAAAATTATTACTAGAACATCTCCAATAAAGGGCCTAATGATAGCATCTTTTACAAAAAATGCAATAATTATTTCTGCTATCAATAGAATTAAAAAAATAAATATATATTTCATGTCCATTTTCATAAGCATGCCTCCCTTTATCACCATTAAGTTTTATGTAATTATATATCTAATTCAAATCATTATCAATCAATCTTAAACCAAGATCATCATCAAAAAACCTACTCGTCTCCAAAATAAACAGATAGGCTTAAAGTATAATTACTCTAAGCCCTCTCAATACTATCTTTACTCCTTTCTACCTTTCTTACCATAATAATATCACCTTACTTATATTAACTATTTCTTATTCTACAATTTCGTCATTAATATATTCAACTTCTTCAATAACTGCTCCATAATCGTTTTTGTCACTACTTTTTCTATAAAAATATACTTCAATGTGTCCTTTTTTGTTTTTCTTTACCATAGTCTCCCTATTTATATGATTATTTTTATAATACTTTTCGATTACTGTTTTCAATTCATATACATCTTCTGGTGGATTAATAATCATATAATGTTTTCTTATTGTAACCACCTCACTATCTTGATAACTATAAAGCTCTTCTGTGTTCTCAATTTCAGATATATTAGTTGTAGATAGTCATTTTAAAGCATATAAAACATACAGAAATTAATCAAATTAAAATTATGTCAAAAGAGTAAAATCTCAATTAAAATGATAAACAATAGCCAAATTATTTGATAGAATGATTTTATGCAGAAGATATATGAAACCACCTTAAGTGTAGAAAAATTTATCAAGAACTCTAGAGAACTAAAATATCCGACAATTAATACTTGTCATAAATGCGGAGCTAGGGATACCTTTAAACCCAATGGTTTTTATGATAGAAATGTATTAACTAATGATAATGAATATATAGTATCTATAAGAAGATTTAAATGTCCTCATTGCTCGGCTTCAGTCTCTTTTCTTCCATCATTTCTAATACCCTACTTTCAGAGCACCTTAGAGAGAATTATAAGTATTCTAAAGTCATTTATATCAAAGAAAAAAGAAGGTGTTTGCTACTATAGACAAATATGCTATTTCTATAAGAAAAGATTTCTTATCAACTTGAATTTACTTATAATGCTTTTCAGAGATTTAGACATGTCTTTTTTATCAAAAAAGGAAAAAGCCACAAATCTTATTGAAAGAATTAGCATAATTGGATCAAACCTCTCACAGCGATTCATAGCTAAATTCAACAAAAGCTTTATGGCAAATTAATTTCACCATATAATTTTTGATTATAAAAGCTTTTATTGGGACACAGACCTTTTTCATTGTATGGATAACTCAGTTGATTTATACTTTTTTCATAATCATTTAGAGCGCTCAAGATGAAATATCTAATGAAAGAGGTATAAAATATGGAGCAAAAAGATAGAGAAGCAATTGCACTATTTAAATACGGGATAATTGCCCCTATTATTTCTGGTACTATTCAAAATCAAAGTATTTACTTTAGAGAAATATGTGCTAAAAAACATAATGTTCCCTACTATGGCATTAAAGAATATTCACCCAAAACTGTCGAAGCATGGCTTAGAGCTTACAGAAGAGATGGATTTGATGCACTAAAACCAAAGGTAAGATCTGATAAAAATAAGCCTAGGTTTGTTACGGATGATTTCAAAGACAGCATTATTAATCTAAGAAAGGAGTACATACATTTATCAGTAAAACTTTTTCATGAAACTATAATAGCAAGTAGTGATATTCTGCCAAGGGATATTTCCTATTCATCTTTATACAGACTTCTTAAAAAGGAGAATCTTTTATCTCCCAATACACTATCAAATCAAAATAGAAAAAGATTTGCCTATGAAAAAGTTAATACCATGTGGCAATCTGATTTAATGCATGGTCCCTATTTAAATATTAATGGCAAAAAAGAAAAATCCTTCTTAATTGCATTTATAGATGATGCTTCTAGGATTATTACGGGTGCTAAGTTTTTAAGAAGTGAGAAATTTGATGATTTAAAATCTGTTTTTGAAGAAGCCCTGCTTAGACGAGGTATTCCTAAAATTGTTTATGTTGATAACGGCAAAATATTTAGAAGCGATAGGTTACAGTTTGCTTGTGCCTCGCTAGGGATTTCTTTAGTTAATACAAAACCCTACGATCCAAAATCTAAGGGCAAAATTGAAAGGTTCTTTAGAACTGTAAGACTCAGGTTTCTTCCAACTTTAAGTGATGAAGATAAATCCAGCTTCAAAATCTTAAATGCCAAGTTTCAAGGCTGGCTTGAAATTGATTATCATAGGAAAACACATTCTTCATTAGGTGCGACCCCACTAGATATCTTTGTATCTCAAAGCGCTGCTATTAAAATGATTGACGATCCTTTATCTATAAAAAATATATTTCTATCTAGAGATAAACGAAAGGTTACTTCTGCTGCCACTATTTCTTTAAAAGGTAATCTTTATGAAGCTCCCGCTTCTTTAATATCTCAAAGCGTTGAAGTCAGATATGATCCTAATAAATTAGAAAAAATTTTTATTTACCAAGATGACATACTCATCGCTAGCGCATCAAAAGTAAACTTTGAAGATAATGCTAAAACTAAAAGAGAGATTATTTCCTTTGCTTCTTTAAGTGGAGGTGAAAATAATGTATAAGCAATTTTATTCACTACAGTCTAATCCATTTCCCAAAAATCTTGAAGCAAAAGACCTTTTTAAGTCATCTTCTTTCTATGAAACCTTAGCTAGACTTAAT
>JAOARV010000015.1 GCA_025210395.1 Marinisporobacter sp. | reverse complement strand
GTATTAATGTCAATATAGAAATGCACGATAATGTCCGTATAAGAATGTACAAGTTTGCTAATTTTGACTTTCATCAATCCTGGATAATGCCTGTGATGTTCGATAAGAATTTCCAATGATATTTACAATACTAGAATGATGAACTAATCTATCAAGAATAGCACTAGCAATCATGTTATCAACGAAAATTTCTGACCAATCAGATAAGTTGATGTTACTGGTGATAATAGTACTTTTCTTTTCATATCGTTTATCAATAAGTTGGAAAAACATTTTTGCTTCTTGCTCACCAATGGGTAAATAACCTATTTCATCTATAATTAACAATCTATATTTTGCAAAATGTTTAATTCTTTGATCAAGTTTATTTTCTAGGTGAGCTTTTTTTAATTGACTGATAAGATCATGACACTTTATAAAATATGTGCTTACTCTTTTTTTCGCTGCAGCTATACCTATTGATGTAGCCAAATGTGTCTTACCAACACCACTATTCCCAATGAGTAAAATATTATTATTATTTTCTAAAAATCTCAGAGATGTGAAGTCTAAAAATTGACTTTTATTAATCTTAGGCTGAAAGTTAAAATCATAATCTGATAATTCCTTCAAGTATGGAAAACCAGCTACTTTAATCATGGCATTTGTTGCATTAAAATTTTTAACTTCAATCTCTTTCTCAGTAAGTTCATAGAGTGCGTCAGTTACACTTATACTACCGTCATTAATTTTGTCCACATAGTCACCTAAATGGATTTTTATTTGACTAAGTTTCAATTTGTCTAAATTCTCTTGTAGCTTTAGATATCTGCTCATTAAATTTCTCCAACTCCTTTAGATTCTCCAGTGCTTGTAATTGAATGTTTTTCTTATTATTAAATGTTTCAGAATGAAGTTGTATACTATGAGATTCTAAGTAATTTGTTGTATTAAATTTAGATATCGGATGAATTGAAACGATATTTCTGTTATCATATATATACAACCTATTATCTATTTCTTTAATAGATAAATATTTGTTGATAAAGCAAGATGGTACTGAGTATTTAGCTTGGTGGTGAGAGATTAAGCTATTTTTATTTACTTTTAACATCTTCGTCTTTATCTTGTATCTAGAGCATATTTTATCCGGTGGTAGGGATAATAGATGCTCTTTTTCTTTTTCTAAAACAAAGATAGGTGGAAGATTTGTTGCCTGGCAAACTCTAAGATTTGCTTCATTTACTAGCATAGAAATTTTTTCGTGTAGATCCATATAATCTTTCAATAAACCATTATAGTTCATGATTTCATCTACTAACCTCATAGGACTTTCTACTTTTGCTTTAGTTTGTGGCCTATATGACATGCATGGTTTAATATTAAATCCATAATCATTGGACATAGCTTGTAACTCAATATTTATTTTTCCTAAATCATTCTTAGTTCTTGCATTATCCATAATTGATTTAGCATTATCTACATAAATTTCTTTGGGAACACCTCCTACTAACTCAAATGTTCTTGCTAAAAAATCCATTACACAGGATCTACTTCTATTTGGATAAATAGTCCATACTTTAAATCTCGATGCTGATAATACAAAGCAAGCGACATCAAAACTTATTTTTTCACCATTCTTAAATGTAAATTTAATATCCTCTTTCCAATCAAACTGTCCTTGATATCCAAATGGTTTTTCGCTTTTTATTGACTTATTTATTACTTTACCTTCGAAATATTCTTTGAACTTTTCATGTTTTAAGATGTACCTAGAAAATGTATTTTGTTTACATTCTAAGCCATGCTCTCTTACAAGGTATCTATACAAATGAGATTTATAATAAAACTTTTGTTTGTTTTCTACACTTAAAAGAGTTTCTATCAAGTCATAGTAATCATCAATTTTCGATTTCTTATTTCTCCGAGTAGTTTTTTCATAACCTTCATAATATTTTTTGATAGTTCTTCGATCAGCTCCTAGTTGTCTTCCTAATTCACTAAAGTTTGGTGCCTCCAATTTATTTGCCTCCACATAAATTCTAATTTTTGATATATCCTCTAATCTTTTTATTTCATACTTAGTTATTATATTCTGCACATCTTTCACCTCAGCAAAAGTATAATACTAATGTACGATTATGTACATTCTTATACGGACAACTTAGGTCATTTTTATCTTAGCATTTATACCTAGACCAGACCCACAGCCCCGACGCCTACAACATAGGCATCAACGCCGGACTAGCAGCAGGCCAAACAATAATGCACGTCCACCTACACCTTATCCCAAGATACACCGGCGACATCCCCAACCCAACCGGCGGCATAAGAGGAGCAATCCCCCACAAAAGAATCTACTAGCCCCAAAAAAACAAAACAAAAAAACTTTTTGGGGCTTGGCCCCTCAAATTCTAATAGACTTAAGAGAAATTACAGCAGACAGTGGTTATTGCAGTCAGAGAAATTTAACATATCTTCGTGATAACAATATAAAGAGTTATATTAAGTTACAGACACATGAAAAAATGAAGAAGAAAGCTTATAAAGAAGATATAGGTAAACACTATAACATGAAGAAAGTAGTAAATGAAGATGAAATCTATTATATTTGTCACGCAGGAAAAAAACTATCACATACAAAGACTGAAAAATCAATGAGAAATGGATTTTTACAAGAATTCCATGTATACAAATGTGATAACTGTACAGCTTGCCCTCATAAAGAAAAATGTTTATGGAAATATGATCCTGAAAAACATTATGAGAAAAATAAAGTAATGAAGGTTAATGAAGTTTGGGAGAGGCTTAAGCTAGAATCCCACACAAATATTTTAAGTGATAGAGGAATACTTAACAGACAAATTCGTTCAATTCAGACTGAGGGTTATTTTGGAAATATAAAAGCCAATGAAGATTTTACAAGCTTTAATCATAGAAGTGAAGAAAAAGTATATAAAGAATTTCTACTTAATGCAGTGGGGAAAAACATAATGAAATACCATAAATTTATTACAGGAAAACTCAAAGAATTTACTGGTAAAAGTGAAAGCCTAGCTGCATAATTGAAATTTGATAAATTATTACTCAGACCTGTTTTTGTTGTGCCTAAAATTCCTGAGAAAAAACAACAAAGAAAAAAATCACCAAAAGCCGACCATGATGTAAGTCAGTTTTTAAGTGATTTTTATTATTTTTGAGTTTTTGGGGCTAAAAAGTCTAATTCAGGACTGCCCCTTCATTTTTATATATGGCTCTTATATTTTTTTTCATAAGCAAGTTTTTTTCTATTGAATGTTGACCTGTCCATTCCTAATGCTTCAGCGGCTTTTCTTACACTTTTATAGTGGTCATAGTATTCTCTAATAAAGTTATATTCCGTTTTTTCTAGTATTTCGGAAAGATTGCTTTTCCATTCGTTATTTTGAATGTCATTTTCTACAATCTGGCTCTCAAAGAGCATATCTTCAGTTAGTATATTACTTTCACATGTTACACAGGCTCTTTCAATGAGATTCTTTAGTTCTCTTATGTTACCTGGCCAGTGGTGCTCCTGCAATTGAATAAGACACGCAGAAGAAAATGTTAAATTTTTATCATAAAAATCATTAAAAGTAGATAAAAAATGAAGAGCTAGGGGTATAATATCATTTTTCCTTTCCCTTAGTGGTGGGATAGTTATTGGAACTACGTTTAGTCTATAAAATAAATCTGGTCTAAACTGCTTGTTAGAAACCATTGATTTAAGGTCCTGATTTGTTGCTGCAATTAACCTTACATCTATATCAATTGCTTTTGTTCCACCAACTCTAACTATTTTTCTTTCCTGTATTGCCTTAAGCAGTTTGGACTGCATAAGTAATGGAAGTTCACCAACCTCATCTAAGAAAAGTGTACCACCATTTGCTTGCTCAAAAAAGCCCTTATGACCACATGATTTGGCTCCTGTGAAAGCTCCGCCTTCATGACCAAATAACTCACTTTCAATAAGGGTTTCTGGTAT
>JAOARV010000014.1 GCA_025210395.1 Marinisporobacter sp. | reverse complement strand
CCTTATTGGGTAAACACAAGTAGCAATGACTTGGTGAAGAAGGTTTTGACAAAGGCGAATGATACGGTGAAGAAGGAACTGGAAGATTTAATAAGTGGTAGTAGTATAAGAAAACAGATCAATGAAGATATTGTTATGAATGAGATTGATAAGGGTGCAGAAAATGTGTGGAGTTTCTTACTGTTTAGTGGATATCTAAAGGTTATTGATCAAGAACTGAAAGAAGGGGAAACGATTTGCAGTATGAAAATACCCAATACAGAAGTAAAATATTTGTATAAGCAAATCATTTTAAGCTGGTTTAAAACCGCTATCAATACAGATAAATTTCATATATTACTAAAAAGCTTAATCATAGGAGATATAGAAACCTTTGAAGAAATACTCAGCGAATATTTAATAAAGAGTGCAAGTTATTTTGATATAGAAGAAAGTGAAAAGTTTTATCATGCTTTTGTACTAGGTATTTTGGTAGCTTTAAGTGATACCTATGAAGTAAAATCCAATAGAGAAAGTGGTTATGGTAGATATGATATTATGATGATTCCAAAGGATAAAAAGGATCTAGGCATTGTCATAGAATTTAAAAAGGTAAGGAAAAGAAGAAAGGAAACCTTAGAGAGAGCAGTAGAAAATGCACTAAAGCAGATAGGTGAGAAAAATTATAAACAGGAGCTACTAGATTTAGGGGTGAAAAATATTTTAGAACTTGGAGTGGCTTTTGAAGGGAAAGAGGTCTTAGTGGGAAAGATATAAAGGATAATTTGTAAAAGCTTTAGTCCTATCTGAAGATGGGATTGAAGCCTATTTATGTGCGCCCAGCATGGGCGCAATCTATAGGGTGAAAGTCCCGAACGGTATGCTTGGTGGTGTGAGAGGTCGGTAGATAAAATAATTATCTACCTCCTACTCGATTGAATATTCCGAAATCGGACAAGGGGAGAACTAAGCTTTTGGGGGTGGGTTCTCGCGTTTTTGTTTAAAATTGAAATGAAGGGATAAAAATAATAAATTTGTTATATTGGATGAAAAGC
Organism: Marinisporobacter sp.; assembly: GCA_025210395.1. Lineage (GTDB taxonomy): Bacteria > Bacillota > Clostridia > Peptostreptococcales > Thermotaleaceae > Crassaminicella. The sequence goes on along the minus strand of JAOARV010000014.1, from coordinate 9,854 downwards.
ACCTAAATCATAATTTGCAATGGTTTATATTGACCGCGTTGTATCAATTTGTGTTCGTTGTTAAGATATATAAATTTTGATATAATAAAGGTAGAAAGAAGGTGATGATATGGTTGAAGAAACGAATGAACAGAGAGTACGATTAGATGAAATCTTAAAGTCTCTATTTAATGTATCTAAAAAAGTACTAATACAGATGATGAATAGTTTATTCAAAGAAAACTTTGATGTGGATATGACAGAAGTTACATTTGAAAACAATGAATTTATTTCTGATGAATATGATATTATACGAGGAGACTTATTTTTGAAATTCTCAAGAGGAGGAAAACCGTACCATTACCATATAGAGTTACAGACTAAAAATGATGCAACTATGATTATTAGAATGTTTGAATACGGATTCAAAAAGGCAAAAGAACTTTCAAGATATGAAAATGATGATGAAACGGTAATATATATACCAAAACAGTTGGTTATTTTTATAGAACAAAATAGAAATATCAAAGACGAATTAAAGATGAAGCTTATATTTCCAGATGGGCAAGAAGTGGATTATAGTGTTCCAGTTATGAAATACTGGGAGTATGATGATAAAAAAATTATAGAAGAAAAAATGTATCCACTGTTACCACTACAGGTATTTAAACTTAGGCACAAGATGGAAGGTATAAAAAGAAAAGGAAAAAGCAATCAATCACAGCTTATAGAAGCAGTACTAGAAGCAAAGAAGGTAGCAGAAATCATTGCAAGAGAAGGAAAATCTCTGTATGATGAAGGAGAAATAGATGGAGAAGATTTACATCGAGTATTATTAGCTATAGGAAATCTATTTGAATATTTAAACAAACGATATGGAAATGATAAAAAATTGGAAGAGGAGGTTAAAGCTATGACAAAAACCTTGTATGATCCAGCTGTAGCAGAGAAAGCTAAAATTGAAGGTAAAATTGAAGGTAAAATTGAAGGCAAAATTGAAGGTAAAATTGAAGGTAAGATTGAAGTAGCAAAAAAGTTAATCTCGTTAGGATTTACTCTTGAAAAGATTGCAGAAGTAACTGAACTGCCAAAAGAGAAAATTGAAAAATTTTTAAATTAAAATGAGCCCTGGGAGCTGACAGTGCGGCTGAGCAAGGTCGAATCACAAAGGCTATGGTGCCTGGTATCAACTTATTTAAATTTATCTGCTTATTGAATGTTCTAAACAATAGACGAAGAGAGAATTAACTTCAAATATAGGTAATGAATACAATGGAGAATGATTTGATTTTAAAATCAATCGAAGTTTTTGAAGAAAATGAAAATAAAGAGTTTTTATTTGGTTATGAAGAGAGTTATGGTTATTATAAATCTCAAGGGATGACCCTTTATGATGGACTGCTTGGCTTATATGAAAAGTATGGCTATTATCGGTAGTAAAAAATTTACTAAGACTGAATTTGTCAGAAGATCAAATACCACAAGCTACAGAAATATCTGTTGAGTATGTAAGAAAAATAAAAAAAGAATTAGAAAAAGAGATTCATTAAGGAAATACTGGACTTATTGACTGAAGACTTTAGTAGCTAGTGAAGAGTAAGGAAGGTAGCTTTAGTTCTATTTGAAGATGGGACTAAAGCTATTTTTTGTGATCAGATGAGGATCAACATGATATAATAATGGTATATATTCTATGGAAAGAAGGAAAGTTATATATGCGTTTAACTGAATATGAAGTAAATGCTATAAAAGATACGATTTATATTCTTGATTCAAATGCGAATATTTATTTATTTGGGTCTAGAGTAGATGATAACAAAAAAGGTGGAGACATAGACCTATTGATTATTTCAGATATGCTTATTCAAAAAAATGCTAGAGATATTAAGGGGGACCTATATGATAAAATTGGAGAACAAAAGATAGATATTGTTATTGTAAAAGATACAACACATCCATTTACAAGAATTGCATTGAAGGAGAGTGTTAAATTATGAAAAGAGATGAAATGAAACTATTAAAAGAGGAATTGGAACTAGTACAGGATTCTAATGAAATGCTGGAATATTCATATATGAAATGTAAAGAGATTGGCATTAAAGAAACATATACTTATGAAGAATTGGATAAATTTGAAGCATTGACAAGTAGATTTGCAAGAACTGGAGACATCTTGATACAAAAGATATTTAGACTAATAGATATAATAGAGTTAGAGATGCCGGGCACTATAATTGATAGAATAAATAGAGCGGAAAAGAAAGGTTTGATTACATCAGCTAAGATATTTAAAAACATACGTAGATTAAGAAATGAAATTGCTCATGAGTATATACCTACAGCAATTGAAGAAATATTTAAAGCTGTATTGAAATTAACACCGCATTTAATAGAATGTGTAGAAAGGGTAAAAGCATATAGTGAGAACATGATGAGTGAAGATTAAATGGTGCATTGAATACAGGGTAAATAGTTACATACTATTGGATCCTGTATTTTTTATAGCCTCAGTTAGTGAACTCGTTCAGCAAAGCTGAACATCGAATATTCCGATGGAGATTCTACTCCATCGGAATTCATTTGCACTCCCACTTGTAGAAGTGGGAGTCTTATAAAAGATAAATGGGATGGGGGCTATTTTGTTATGATTCATAGAGGAGCATGGTATAATGATATAAGAAATGTATTTAAGCGTAGAACGGATATTTAGGGAAGGAGTGAATAGGATGAAAAGAATACCTATAGGTATAAGTGATTTTACAGAAATGATTAATGAAAATTATTATTATGTAGATAAAAGTTTGTTTATAAAAGAAATCGTAGAAGATGGTGCAAAGGTAATTTTATTACCAAGACCAAGGCGGTTTGGAAAAACGCTGAATATGAGTATGCTGAAAATTTTTTATGAGAAAACGAAAGAGGATACTTAAGAGTAGCGAAGGAAAGCATTTTTTCTGGACTGAATAATTTAAAAGTATCTACCATCCTTAGAAATCAATATAGTGATCCTTTTGGTTTTTTAGAAGAGGAAGTAGAAGAAATGTTAAAGTATTATCACCTTGAATTTGAAATGGATGAAATAAAGAAATGGTACAATGGCTATATATTTGGAGAAAAGGTGATATATAATCCTTGGTCGATTATAAACTATGTGGATCATCATAAAAGTGAATTTAGACCTTATTGGGTAAACACAAGTAGCAATGACTTGGTGAAGAAGGTTTTGACAAAGGCGAATGATACGGTGAAGAAGGAACTGGAAGATTTAATAAGTGGTAGTAGTATAAGAAAACAGATTAATGAAGATATTGTTATAAATGAGATTGATAAGGGTGCAGAAAATGTGTGGAGTTTCTTATTGTTTAGTGGATATCTAAAGGTTATTGATCAAGAGCTGAAAGAAGGAGAAACGATTTGCAGTATGAAAATACCCAATATAGAAGTAAAATATTTGTATAAGCAAATCATTTTAAGTTGGTTTAAAACTGCGATTAACACAGATAAATTTCATATATTACTAAAAAGCTTAATCACAGGAGATATAGAAACCTTTGAAGAAATACTCAGCGAATATTTAATAAAGAGTGCAAGTTATTTTGATATAGAAGAAAGTGAAAAGTTTTATCATGCTTTCGTACTAGGAATTTTGGTAGCTTTAAGTGATACCTATGAAGTAAAATCTAATAGAGAAAGTGGTTATGGTAGATATGATATTATGATGATTCCAAAGGATAAAGAAGATTTAGGCATTGTTATAGAATTTAAAAAGGTAAGAAAAAGAAGAAATGAAACCTTAGAGAGAGCAGTAGAAAATGCTCTAAAGCAGATCGTTGAGAAAAATTATAAACAGGAGTTATTAGATTTAGGGGTGAAAAATATTTTAGAGCTTGGAGTAGCTTTCGAAGGAAAAGAGGTTTTGGTGGGAAAGATATAGAGAATTGGAAGAAGATTTTACAGGATAAATAGTTACATACTACTTGATCCTGTATTTTTTATGAATTTTAAAATTTGTGGTAAAATAAAATAGAGAAAAACTTATAAAAGATGCTGAAAATATAGTAAATACACTTGTAAGAGTAATAGAGGGAGATAAAATGTACAACAAATTTAAAGTCATCAAAGGAACAAAATATGAAGATACTTCTTTAGAATATGATTTTCTAAAGGCATATGTAACAAATACAAGACTTATGGGAGTTATAGGACTTTGGATCAAATGGGAGAGAAAAGATGGAAAGATCTTTCATCAATTCTTTCATTTAGATGCAGAAGAATATGGATTGGATGATTATGAGAGTATCTATGGTGAAGATCTAATTGAAATAGAGAAAATCAAAGGAAGAATGATGGGGGGGCTTGGAGGAAGATTTGTTCCTGTTAATGAAAGAGAGACAAAATATCTTATAAAAAGCTATGTAAAGAAAAATGAAATAAGAAATGAATCCTTACCAGAGCCTCAGTGGGAATATGAATTTTTAATAAAGAATGAAGTTTATTTATCTGAAGAAGAAAAGCTTGATTTATGGGAGAAAACTTGTGAAAATATCGTATCTCCATTTCAACTCATTAATTATTATATAATGCGCTGTGTTGGTGAAGATGGTGAAGCGGCAGATTATTTATCATCCAAGCATATAGATTATGAGGTAGTTAATAGGCCTTCTACCTTTTTGAAAAATACAATTGAAATGAATGAATATAGTGAAGGGATATCTTATCTCACTGAGTCTTTAATAGAGTCCGATAAAAAATATAAAGTGGTAGTTTCGGAAATAAAATTAAAAGAATCAGAAAATGGTCTTAAGGTAGAGGATGCACAAATAAAATCCGTTATGAAGATCACTAGTACAGAAGCAGCCTTTGCTCTTATGAGAAAAGAATATTTACTTGTTTATCATGTAAAGGATATGGGCAAGTTGATTAAATTATTTAGTAAAGAAAAAATCCATGCAATGAAAAATAGTTATGAATTAGGATATTTGTATACAGAGTTTTATCCAACCAATGACCACGTAAATAGACAAACTTACTATTTGAATGAAGATGTATATGGGGTATATTATATTACTACAGGAGATCAATTGATTGTAGCAGCTTATGATGAGAGAAATATAGAAGAGATGCAAAATTATTTTATGGAAAGTAAATTTGGACAAGTTTTAGAGTTAGAAGAAAGAATAGATTTAGATCATTCTTTATTGTATGAATTTATACACAGCGATAAAGATAACATATTTGATTTTTTAGATGAAGAATAAAAAATCAAAAAGGTGACTTTCAATGAGTTGACAATGAGTAAAATTATATGATAACATAGTAAAAATGAATAATGATGCCTTTAATTTGGTCCAGAGAGGCCGGAAAGGACGGGATGAAAAAATGTGAGCCTATGCTACATTTTTATAGGATGATTATGCCCTTCTGCCTCTGGCGGAAGGTTTTTTTATTATGAAATTATAAAATTTAGAATATGTGGATAATTTATGATTGAGAAGTCAAATGTTTGACCACTTTGAGCATATGGGGTAGCATAATGGGAATTTTTTCATGTGAATAAAAGGCTCTTTATGATAAATAAGGGAGGAATAAACTATGTTTATAGACAGATTAGTAAAAAAGATAAAAGAAAAGAAAAGCAATGTAGTTGTAGGGTTAGACCCAAGAATTGAAAGTATTCCTAAGTGTGTAAAAGATAAATATTTTAAAGAATATGGTAAGACACTAAAGGCTGCATCTGAAGCCATATTAGAATTTAATAAAGAAATGATAGACAATGTATATGATATTGTACCAGCAGTAAAACCTCAGATTGCTTTTTATGAGCAGTATGGATTAGAAGGGTTAAAAGCATATAGGAAGACTTGTGAATATGCAAGAGAAAAGGGTTTAATAGTTATTGGAGATATTAAAAGAGGAGATATTGGAAGTACGGCGAAGGCTTATGCTAATGCTCATTTAGGGAATGTAAATATAGAAGGAATAACTCATGAAACTTTTTCTGTAGATAGTATTACAGTAAATCCTTATATGGGTGGAGATACATTAGAAAGCTTTATAAAAGAGATCCAGGAAAAGGATAAGGGAATATTTGTACTTGTAAAAACTTCTAATAAAGGATCAGGGCAACTTCAAGATTTAGAAGTAGCAGGGAAAAAGATCTATGAAGTAGTGGCGGAATTGGTAGACGAGTTAGGGCAAGAGACATTAGGACAATGTGGATATACATCTATAGGAGCTGTTGTTGGAGCAACTTATCCAGAACAATCTAAAGTTTTAAGAAAGAAGATGCCAAAAACATATTTCCTTGTACCAGGATACGGAGCACAAGGAGGTACAGCTGAGAATATTATTCATAGCTTCAATGAGGATGGATTAGGCGCTGTGATTAATTCATCAAGGGGAATTATATTTGCATATAAAAAAGATGGATACAGCGAAGAAAAATATGGTGAAGCTGCAAGAACAGAAGCAGTGAAAATGAGAGATGCTATTAATAAAGCGCTAGAATTAAATAATAAATGTTACTACTAGAAATCTACAATACGTTTTTTCTATAAATCAAATGTATTAGGAGGGAAAGCTTTGATAAAAAATTTATATTGCAAAATACTTGATAATATAGAGATTGCACCAAACATTCATAAAATAGAGATAGAAAGGGTAGCGGGGTTTGGAGCGATCAAACCAGGACAATTTTTACACATTAAATGTTCAGATGCTTATCTTTTAAGAAGACCTATTAGTATTAGTTCTGTAGAAAAAGACAAAATAGGAATAGTAGTAAGAAAAGCAGGAGAAGGAACAGTACTTTTATGTGATAGAAAAAAAGGAGAAACCCTTGATGTATTAGGACCATTGGGGAATGGATTCACCATAGATGAAGGACAAAGAGTGATTGTTATTGGTGGTGGAATTGGTACGGCTCCTCTTCTTGAACTTGTGAAAAATCTAAAGGAAAGACAGGTAACTGTTTTATTAGGGTATAAAGAGACACCTTATCTTGTGGAAGAATTTAAGGAATATGCAAAGGATGTAGAGGTTGCTACAGAAGATGGTAGTGCTGGATATAAAGGATATGTTACAGATTTGTTAAAAAGGAAGCTAAAAAAAGATGGAGCGGACATAATATATAGCTGTGGACCAGAGATTATGCTAAAGAAAGTGCAACAGATTGCTAGTGAATATAAAGTGAAATCTCAACTATCTATTGAAGAAAGAATGGCTTGTGGGGTAGGGGCATGCTTAGTATGTACTTGTAAGGTTGCCACAGATGGTGGCGTGAAGCATGTAAGAACATGTAAGGATGGACCTGTATTTTCTGGAGATGAGGTGATGTTTCATGAAGAAGATTGATATGAGGGTAGATTTAAATGGATTGGTGCTAAATAATCCTGTAACAGTTGCTTCTGGAACCTTTGGATTTGGGAGAGAATATGGAGAATATGTAGATTTAAATAAAATTGGAGCAATCGCTGTGAAGGGGTTGACTCTTGAAGAAAGGCAAGGAAATCCTACCCCAAGAGTTGTGGAAACGCCTATGGGAATGATCAATAGTGTAGGACTTCAAAACCCAGGGGTAGATTATTTCATAAAGGAAGAACTTCCATATTTATCTCAGTATGATACAAAAATCATTGCAAATATTAATGGAAATACGATAGAAGAATATTGTAAGATGGCAGAAAAGTTATCAAAAACAAAAGTAGATGCATTAGAGCTAAATATATCTTGCCCAAATGTAAAAGAAGGAGGAGTAGCATTTGGAAGAGATCCTGATATGGTTCATAAAGTAACAAAGAAGGTAAAAGAAAATAGTGATAAGTATTTGATTGTTAAATTAAGTCCAAATGTAGCTGATATAAAAGAAATTGGAGTGGCGGCAGAAAGTGGAGGAGCAAATTGTATTTCTCTGATTAATACTTTGATAGGAATGGGGATAGATATTGAAAAGCAAAAGCCTATTCTTGCAAGAGGAATAGGTGGTTTATCAGGACCAGCAGTAAAGCCTGTAGCTGTTCGTATGGTATATGAAGTTTCAAAGGCAGTAAATATCCCTATTATTGGTATGGGAGGAATTGTGAATGATAAAGATGCCATAGAATTTTTCTTAGCAGGGGCAGGGGCTATATCTGTAGGTACAGCAAACTTTATCAATCCAATGGTGACGATGGAAATTCTAAAAGGGATAGAAGGATATCTTAAGAGAAAAGGATATTCTTCTATCAAAGAGCTAGTAGGACAATTAAAGTTTTAACTTTTATAGAATATTGATTAAATTAGGGGGTTCTTCGTTCTTTAGCATAGTGAGCATTGATTTTAAAGCCTCTATTTCAGCAAGAGATAGAGGTGTATTTTTTTCCTTTAAATAAACATTTGCTTTTGTCATCATTAAATCTACATTATGGATATCACGATGATCTAAAAATAATGGAAGAAAGTCTTTGAACCCTTTCCACTTTTTATTTGTCTTAGAAAATTCAGCAGAAGCTATCTGCCAATCTTGTGCTTCAATATTTTTACTAACTTTATTTAAAGCATCGTTTAGTTCGGTAAAACCATCATCAATGGTAGAGTATAAAAAAATCCATCCGCTGATAACCAAAAGAACTGCTAATGTTGCAATGATTAATACTTTCATAAATGATCACACCTTATCTTTTTTATGAACATAAATTTCTTTATTACTATCTGCATAACAAAATAAAACTTGTTTAGGGTGATTAACTCCTTTTGTTTTAATCTGAGATAGAAGCCAATCTCTTGAACAATCGATTTTTTTTAGATTATCATCGTTAATATGACCATCAATGATCAAAGTAACAGGAAGACCATCGTAAGATGGAGAGATATGTAGATCTTCTAAAGTTACATTTTTTTTCTCTGCTTTAGGAATAACACTTAAATCTCCATTTGTCTCTAGTATTGCAAATTCAACATCTGTAAGATTATGATAGTTTTTCACTCTCATTTGTTCAATTAAATCATTCATATTAATTCGTAAACGCTTCATTTCTTTTTCGTTAATATTTCCATGATTGATGAGTATGCTAGGCTTACCACAGATCATGCCTCGAGCCTTCTCGCTCTTTAAGGTAATGTAGGAGAGAACAACCTGAATAAATAATAAACCAATAATAGCGGTAAAACCATTTACTAGAGGGAGTGCAGTATTTTCCATAGGTAAAGATGCAAGCTCTGAAATCATAAGAAGAATAACTAACTCAAAGGGTTGCATTTCACTAAGCTCTCCTTTTCCCATCAACCTTATACAAAATAAAACAAATAAATATAATAAAATTGTTCTTATTAAAATGATAATCATTTATATGGCATCCTTTCACTATTTAGGATTAATCATTTTATAGTATGAGAATAAGCTATTTGTTTTATTCTAAAATTCAATTTATGTAGAAAGGTTTTAAAAGCAATACATGATTATTTTGTATTGAATCATCATCTGGAACTTCTAGAACATCTAGTAGGAACACTTATTAAAAAAATATTAAAAAAGGTATTGACATATTCGACAAGAAATGATAAGATAAATAAGTCGTCAGCACGATGGCGATTAAAAATGAACTTTGAAAACTATACAGTGTAAGAAATTAAGCCAGAATAAGGACTGCAAAGTCCAACATGTTCAATTCAAAAACTTTTTTATGAGAGTTTGATCCTGGCTCAGGATGAACGCTGGCGGCGTGCCTAACACATGCAAGTCGAGCGTGAAGCTTCTAAATGATTCTTCGGATGATTTTAGGAGTGGAAAGCGGCGGACGGGTGAGTAACGCGTGGGTAACCTGCCCTATACACAGGGATAGCCTCGGGAAACCGGGATTAATACCTGATAAAACTCTAGTATGGCATCATACATGAGT
>JAOARV010000001.1 GCA_025210395.1 Marinisporobacter sp. | reverse complement strand
GTACACGGTGTCAACGTGGATGGTCTCGCTACTCCTATAGAAGCATTGCCAAAGAAATTTTTATATGAATTATTATATGGAACAGGAAAGAAAAATATAGAATTTACCTATGAAAGTAAATATGGAGGAATGAGAAAATATCGAGCACCCTTTGAAGGGATTATTCATAATCTTACAAGGAGATATAAAGAAACGAATTCCGATTATATGAGAGAAAAAATTGAAGAGTATATGAGTTTAACTCCTTGTAATTCCTGTAAGGGATATCGATTAAAGCCAGAGGTGTTGGCTGTAACCATCAATGACAAAAATATTTCACAAGTTACGGAGTTTTCCATAAGAGAAGCAAAGGACTTTTTTAATGAATTAAAGTTAAACAAGAAGAAAGAGACTATCGCTAAGCAGATTTTAAAAGAAATCAATGAAAGATTAGGATTTTTAGTAGATGTAGGACTGGATTATTTGACCCTTTCTCGTGCAGCAGGAACACTATCTGGAGGAGAATCTCAAAGAATACGTCTTGCAACACAAATCGGTTCAAGTCTTGTAGGAGTACTTTATATACTGGATGAACCGAGTATAGGGCTACATCAAAAGGATAATGAAAAGCTCATTAAGACCCTTCGAAATTTAACAGATATAGGAAATACTCTAATCGTTGTAGAGCATGATGAGGATACTATGTATGCAGCAGATTATATTATTGATATAGGTCCTGGTGCTGGAGAGCATGGTGGAAAGATTATTGCACAAGGAAATGTGGAAGAGATCAAGAATTGTGAAGAATCTATAACGGGTCAATATTTATCTGGAAGGAAAAAGATAGAGATTCCAAAGACAAGAAGAAAGCCTAATGGGAAATGGATCAAGGTAGTAGGGGCAAAGGAGAATAACCTTAAAAATATTACTGCAAAATTTCCATTAGGGGTATTTAGTTGTGTCACAGGAGTATCTGGTTCAGGGAAAAGTACCTTAGTCAATGAAATCTTTTATAAAAGCTTAGCAATGAATTTACATCGTGCAAAATCTAGACCTGGAAAGCATAAAGAGATCAAAGGAATAGAGCATATTGATAAGGTTATTGACATTGACCAATCTCCTATTGGAAGAACTCCAAGGTCCAATCCTGCCACATATACAGGCGTATTTGACCTTATAAGAGATTTATTTGCAAAGGTTCCAGAAGCAAAAATGAGGGGATATCAAAAGGGTAGATTCAGCTTTAATGTAAAGGGAGGGAGATGTGAAGCGTGTAGAGGAGATGGAATCATCAAAATAGAGATGCATTTTCTTCCTGATGTATATGTCCCTTGTGATGTATGTAAGGGAAAAAGATACAATAGAGAAACATTAGAGGTAAAATATAAAGGAAAATCCATCTCAGATGTACTCAATATGACTGTTGAAGAAGGATTAAAGTTTTTTGAAAATGTGCCAGGAATCAAAAGAAAGCTATCCACTTTATTTGAGGTAGGTCTTGGATATATAAAGCTAGGACAGCCTTCTACTCAATTATCTGGTGGAGAAGCTCAAAGGGTAAAGCTTGCTACAGAGCTTAGTAAGAGAAGTACAGGAAAGACTTTATATATTTTAGATGAACCCACAACAGGACTACATGTAGCAGATATTCATAAGCTGATAGGGGTACTCAATCGTCTTGTGGAAGGGGGAAACACCGTACTCGTTATTGAACATAATCTAGATGTGATTAAGGCGAGTGATTATATTATTGATTTAGGACCAGATGGAGGAGACCGAGGAGGTCAAATCGTAGGAGTAGGGACACCAGAAGATATTGCAAAGATTCTAGAGTCTTATACAGGGATGTATCTTAACAAGATTTTAAAATAAGTATAAAGGGTAAAAGGGGATGTAAAATTGTTTTTTGATTGGTTAAGGGATCTAGGGATGTTAGATAAAATTATCGTTATATTTTATTCATTGTCTTTATAGGATATTTATGGATTAGTCGATTCAAATATGAATGGGAAAGGGACGAATGTCATGAGGATTTAAAGGAATGTTACGATGATGAAAAATGCAAGGACTTAAAAGATAAAAAAAATTAGAGAAAATAATTTTTTATAAGGGATAAAAACCGCTTTATAAATAAAAAAAACAAAGTCAGAAGATCCTACTGTATCTGACTTTGTTTTTTTTTATTCAGATAAAATGATTCCCCGGGCAATATTTTCTTTATTTAATACAGCGCCAATGAGGTCTCCAACCTTTAAATCATTAAAACCTAAGTTCATTTTTTTATCATTACGCTGTAGAATAATGACTACTCCTTCAGAAACATGGATATTCGGCTCTACAGAGATACTATTATCATCAAAATGTTGTTCGATAGTGAGAAGCTTATTTTTTTTATCCATTTTTATGATTTCTCCGTAGACAAAATTTTCTCCCTCGTATGGATTAGACTGGGGAAAATCTTGAAATACCCGATTGTTTTTTAATAAAAGGGTGTTATTTTCTTCATCACAAAGAAAAGAGCAATTTAGCTTTTCTGATAAAAGAGGTACAGGAATGTACTGAATACCTTTGTAATAGATGGTTTTTAGTGTTTCACTCTCATTATTTACATAGATATTTGTATCTTTTAAATAAGCCCTGATTACTTCAAAGTTTTGTGTAGCTAAAGAGATGGACGTTGTAAGCATGCATAGAATAAAAACAACTAAACCTTTTTTTAATAAATGATTCATGATTTTTCCTCCTTGACAATTTTTATAATATAAGTGTAGACAAGGGGTTAAAAAAGTATACAGATCTTAATAAGACTAGAGAATACTAATTTTTTATTATTTTAGTTATGTGATAGCGCCTAACACTTCTTAATAGAAGTATTGAAAATACTATTTTTTTAAAATGTAAAAGGGTAGCTAAATATTCATTTTTAAAGTGTATACAATTCTAATTTATTCAATCAATTTGTAGTTTTGTTGTATTGCATAGCTTACTATAACTTTAGTTGAATGAAATAATATCTTCAGTTTTTTATGGGTCTATAGGGGTATTACTAAAATATTTGAGCCTTTGTTTCTATTAAAACTTCCTTTAATCTTTTATAATCTCTTGAGCTTAATAAAGGGTCTTTTTTCTCTTCGTAATCTGTAATCGCTTTTTCTACAGGTAAAATTCTAAAGTCAAGTCCTCTTTTTGTGCTAGATTTATCTACCCAAGTAGGGACAAAAGAAACATTTGTAATTTCTGTTTGATTTGTTTCAAGATTCTTTGTGATATCAAGTAAGGTGATGAGACCACTATAGGTATATTTTCTTTTTTGGTCTGCTACAAGATTTCCTTGAGAATAAATTACAAAGCAATTCTTTTTTTCTCCGTCTATGGTTGTAACTTCTTTCATCTTTGCTGGTTGGATCACATGGGGATGTCCTCCTAGGACAATATCTACCCCATTTTCAAATAAAAAGTTGACTAATTCCTCTTGATGTTTATTTTGCTTTCTTTGATATTCTTGTCCAAAATGAAGACTAAAAATGATTACATCAACTTGATTGTCCTTTGCTTTTTTTATATCTTTTAGCATTTCTTCTTTATTGATTATATTGATGGCAGATGGATTTTCCTTTGGAATAGGGATACCGTTTGTCCCGTATGTATAGCTCATAAAAGCCATTTTAATATCCTTTATGGTTTCGATTAAAAGGGCGTCTCTTTCTTCTTTATTTCTGAAGGTTCCTGTATGTTTTATGGCAAGGTTGTCCAACGTATCTAAAGTATGAATAATACCATAATTTCTTTTATCAAGGGAATGATTGTTTGCTGTTGCTAAAATATCAAAGCCAATGTCCTTGAGGGTAGTACCTAATTGCTCTGGCGTGTTAAAGGCTGGATAGCTGCTATATTTTTTCTCTTTCCCTGAAAAGGTAGTTTCTAAATTCCCAATAGCTACATCAGCTGAAGAAATATAGGATTTTATAGGATCAAAGCAGGATGAAAAATCATAAGTCCCATTCGTACTCGTTTTACGAGCAGAAATATACTGGGTATTATGGCACATAATGTCTCCCACTGAAGCTAATTGCAAAGTAGTAGTAATATTCTTTTCTTGAAGAGGATGGCTGCTTTCAGAAGTTTGGGAAGGTAAATTGTCTTTTGGAAGAAATTGATTACTTTTTTCATCATAATACATAGAGAAAGAAATATTTTGAAATAAGTTGCTTATAGGAAATAAAAGCTCTTCCTCAGAAGGGATCTTTTTTATTTGGTTGTTTTTTTCAGTTGTGGCTAGGTTTTGATCTTTTAAATGATTATTTAGTTTTGGGGTGCTTTCTTCTCCAACGGATATAGAAGCTATAAGAATGAATAGAATAAAAACGATAAAACTTTTTTTCAATAGATGTTGCATGAAAATTCCTCCTTGGTTTATGTTAAAATAAGCTATTTATATATTATCATAAAGAAGAACAAAGTTTATGTAGAAATGAGAAAAGAAAAATGTTTGATAGAAAAGGAACATCTAAAGAATTTGCTGGGGAATATTGATGGTTGTCCTTTAAAGGATGATATGTTTTAGGATAAAGAAAGGATATTTTATTGAAAATAATCAAATTTTTGTGAGCTTATTTTGATAAAATATAATATAAGGAATAAATATTTGTAAAAACATTTGAGTGGAAATGTACTGATAGAATTTTTGTTATATATTCAATTTATGATCGTTTTTGATTGAGAAATCTAGCGTTTATTTTAAGGAAATGAGAGGGAAAAATATGTTTGATTTAAAAGAACAACTAAAGAAATTACCAGAAACTCCTGGGGTTTATCTGATGAAAAGTAAATCAGGAGAAATTATTTATGTTGGAAAGGCCATTAGCTTAAAAAATAGAGTTCGTCAATATTTTCAGTCACAAAAGAATAAGCCGCCAAAGGTACAAGCTATGGTAGCCAATATTGATGAATTTGAGTATATATTAACAGATTCAGAGGTAGAGGCATTAATATTAGAAGCCAATCTTATAAAAAAATACCAACCCAAATATAATGTCCTCCTTCGAGATGACAAGCAGTATCCTTATATAAAAGTCACATTAGGAGAAAAATATCCACGGATTTTCAAAACCAGGAAGGTTATAAAGGATCGTTCAAAATATTTCGGTCCCTTTATCGATATAGGTGCAGTGAATCATACTATTGAAATGCTAAAGAAGTTTTATCCTTTAAAGAATTGCAATAAAAACCTTGAGAAGAATAAGGATAGACCTTGCTTGAACTATCATATTGGTAGATGCTTAGGACCTTGTAGTGGGAAGGTAGCCCAGGAAGCTTATATGAAAATGATTGATGACATTTTATTATTTTTAAGTGGAAAATATGAGGATTTAGTCAAAAAGATTGAAACGAAAATGAAGGAAGCATCTATTGCTATGAATTTTGAAAAGGCAGCAGAATACAGAGATCAAATCAGTGCTATCCATAGTATTATGGAAAAACAAAAAATCATTTCCTCATCAGATATTGATCAAGATTTGATAGCTATGGCAAGAGGGCTTGAGGATGTTTGTGTCATGATTTTTTTTAATAGAGGGGGAAAGCTTATAGGAAGAGAGCATTATATGGTAAGAGCATCAGAAGAAGACTCACGAGGAGAGATTATGAGTGCTTTTATCAAGCAATTTTATGCTGGAACAGCCCTTGTACCAAAGGAAATTTTATTACAAGATGAAGCGGAGGATTTAGAGCTGATTGAAAAGTGGTTGTCTGCTAAAAAGGGATCAAAAGTAAATATCAAGCTGCCTAAAAGAGGGGAAAAAAAGGAATTACTAGATCTTGTTCATAAAAATGCTGTAGAGACCTTAGAGCAGTTCAGGGAAAAGCTCATAAGAGATAGAGAAAAACGAGAAGGGGCCATAAAAGCGTTAGGGGCTTACTTGGAGCTTGAAAAGAAGCCGGTTCGGATAGAGAGCTTTGATATTTCTAATACCCAAGGGGTAGATTCTGTTGCTTCTATGGTTGTTTTTGAAAATGGAAAGCCAAAATATAGTGATTATAGAAGATTTAAGATTAAAACAATAGAAGGTCCTAATGATTATGGGAGTATGCAGGAGGTTATTTATAGAAGATTTAAAAGGGGAATAGAAGAAAGAATGACTATGGAGGAAAAGGGAATTATAGATCATACAGGAAAATTTTCTAAATTTCCAGATCTAATCCTCATTGATGGCGGGAGAGGTCATGTGAATGCAGCTTTAGAAGTCTTATCAGCATTAGGAGTAAATATTCCGACAGCAGGGATGGTGAAGGATGATTATCATAGAACGAAGGACTTACTATATAAAAATAAAGAGATCCATATTCAAAAGGATAAAATAGTTTTTCAATTGATTGGAAAAATTCAAGAAGAGACCCATCGCTTTGCTATTACTTATCACAAAAGTTTAAGGGGGAAGACCATGGTCCAGTCCGTATTAGAGGAAATCCCTGGAATTGGACAAAAAAGAAGGATCGCTCTTTTAAAGCATTTTGGTGCTATAGACAAAATCAAGAAGGCTTCTATAGAAGAATTAAGTCGAGTAGAAGGAATGAATAAAAAAGCTGCAAAGGGCATAAAAGATTATTTTCATAAGAAGGAAGAAGAAAACAAGAATAGACTTCTATAAAATAATCATATCAGTTGTAAAAAAACTAGGGAAAATGAACAATAAATGATATAATAAAGAATATATAGAAAAATATAGAAAAATATTGATACTTACTTCAATTTATTGAAGTAAGTATCAAATTTTTTAGCAATCTTTAAGGGGGAAAAGAGATGGAAAAAAGATTAAAAAAGAGGGGTAGTATAGCAAATAAAATTACATTATTAACATTTATTGCCGTGTTTGGTGTTTTTATAGTAAGTGGTGCATTAAATTATCAAAGTGTTAAAAAAAATATGGTTGTAGCTATTGAAGAAAAAATACAATTAAATACAATGGTTGTAGAAAAAAATATTTCTGATATATTTGAAAGTACTGCAATCATTACAGAACAAATGTCTAAAAATAAAGAGGTAATAGATTATTTAAAAGACATTAAGATTCGTTCAGACATCAAGACTCATGAAAATTGTAATCGCGTAATAGACACATTAGCAGATATAAAAAAGAGTGATCCTTATATAGCTTCTGCATGGATTGCAAATGATGGGGCTAGCTTTTATATAGATGAAGATGGGGATATTTCTAATGAAGATTATAATACAAGTGAAAAAGATTGGAGAAATATGGCAAAATCTTCTTCGAACATTATTTTTACAAAGCCCTATGTAGATACAGATACCCATGAGCTTGTGATAACAAGTGTAAAAGCTATAAAGGAAAATGATCAAGTAGTAGGATATGTAGCATTAGATATGTTTTTAAGTGATATTCCTAAGGTGATGAAAAAATATGTTATCGGGAAAAAGGGGAGCAATATTATCGTAGGAGAGGATGGAACCTATATTCATTCAGAGGATGAGGAAAAGACTCTTAAAAAGAAAATAACAGAGGACCAAGGGTTACAGAAAATTGGCGAAAATATGACGAAGGGAGAACATAGCATCGAAAAATGTAATATAAAGGGTGAAGCTTATTATATAGGATATGCACCTATTCAGTTAAATGGCTGGTCTGTTGGTGTTATGGTGAATCAAAAAGAAATCTTTAGACAATTAGAAGGAATATTAATGAGATTGCTCACTGTGTATTTTATAGGTGGTTGCTTATTATGTACTTTGATTTATCTAGCAATCAAGCGGAATGTAAAAGCCATTACAGCAGTTACGAACCATGCAGAAATTTTAGCAAAGGGAGATTTCACAAAAGAGCTAGAGGATGAATTTTTAAAGAGAAATGATGAACTAGGAACAATGGGAAATTCCTTCAAGATGATGACTAGAAATATTCAAGGATTATTAGGGGATATGATGTATTCGTCAGAACAGTTAGCCGAGTCTGCTGAATATCTTTCAAATACATCTAATCAAGTAGCCAATGCTTCAGAGATGGTGGGCTGTGCAGTAGATGAAATCGCTAAAGGAGCTACACATCAAGCACAGGATACAGAAAAAGGTTCTGAGAATGCTATGTATTTAGGAGAGCTAATTGAAGAGAATAAAATACATATGAATGATTTGAATCAGGCTTCTAATGATGTAAATGAACTTATTGATGAAGGAATGAATATTGTAGAGGAGTTAAAAAATAAAACAAAGGTCAATGCAGAATCTTCAAAAAAGATTTATGAACATATTCAAAAAACAAATGGTAGTGCAGGGAATATTGGAAATGTGAGTAAAATGATTGCGGATATAGCAGAACAAACAAATTTATTGGCGCTGAATGCAGCTATTGAAGCGGCTCGTGCTGGAGAATCAGGAAAAGGCTTTGCAGTTGTAGCAGAAGAGATTCGAAAGCTTGCAGAGCAAGCTACTAATTCTACAAAGGAAATAGATAGGAGTGTTCAAGAACTTATTCAGGATGCTCAAACTTCTGTAGATATAATGAATCACGTGACGGAAACTGTAGCATCTCAAGTAGAAAGTGTTGAAAAAACATTTGATCAATATAAAATGATTACAAAGGCAACTCGTGTGATAGAAAAGGCGATAGAGGATATCAACGGCTCAAGTGAAAATATGGAAAATCAGAAGAAAAAGATTGTGGAGATTATGCAAAACTTATCTGCTATTGCAGAGGAAAATGCTGCAGGAACACAAGAAGCCGCAGCATCTATAGAGGAACAGATTGCATCTATTGAAGAAGTTTCTAATGCGACTAAACAGCTTGCAGCTTTAGCAGAAGAACTGAAAAATGCTATGCATATGTTTAAAATATAAAAATCATATAGTAGACATAGAACAATGTATTTGGGTATAATAGTAGAAACCTTTAAAGAGAAAATGAAAATAAGGAGTGGGTACTATGGCTTTTGTAACCATTGATGAATTGATTAGAGATTTAGAACTTGAGGTAATCCACAGACCTGTTAATGAAGAAATAAATATTACTGTAGCAGATAGCAATAGACCAGGACTTCAGCTTGCGGGCTTTTATGAATATTTTGCTTATGAAAGAATACAAGTAGTAGGAAAAGTAGAGTGGACTTATTATGATAGTATTTGTTCTGAGGTAAGGAAGAAAAGATCAGAAAAATTATTTTCACATCCTGTGCCATGTTTAGTCATGGCAAGAGATTTAGAAATCCATAAGGAATGCTTTGAGGCCGCTAAGAAATTTAATAGACCTCTTCTTAGAACAAAAACAAATACAACAAAATTTATCAGTCAACTTACAAACTATTTGGAAGACAAGCTAGCACCAGTTATTACAAGGCATGGGGTATTAGTAGATGTATATGGGATAGGAATATTTTTACTAGGGGAAAGTGGCATTGGAAAAAGTGAAACAGCTCTAGAATTGATTAAGAGAGGACATCGATTAGTAGCAGATGATGCAGTACAAATTAAAAGAAAAGATAACAATAGCTTAGAAGGAAGTGCTCCAGAATTAACAAAGCATTTTATGGAGCTTAGAGGTATTGGTATACTAGATATTCAGCATTTATATGGTGTAGGGGCAGTAAGAGACAAGAAAAAGATTGAGCTTGTGATAGAAATGGAAAATTGGAAGCAAGGAAAAGCCTATGACCGATTAGGCTTGGATGAAGAATTCATGGAAATTCTTGGGGTGGATATTTACAAAATAACGATTCCCATTAAACCAGGAAGAAATTTAGCCATGATCATTGAAGCAGCCGCTAGAAATCACAGACAAAAGAGAATGGGCTATAATGCTGCGGAGATTTTGAATGAACGATTAGTGAATAATGCCATGAAGTGATATAAAAAATTAACAAATAATCAATAAAAAGCGCTTATAATCTTTTAAATCAGATTATAAGTGTTTTTATTTTATTGAAGGATGGATCAGGATTCAGGATGAAGGCTTCATGAGGAAGAGGTTAAGAACTGCTACTGTCGAAATATAATAGAATTTGTATGTGGAAAAAAGTATAAATAAGGGGTAAAATAAGGTAGAGGTGAAAAATTTGGAATTAATGAAAATAAGGGATATGCTACTAGTTGGTTTCCCAGAAATATTTTTAGGATTATTATTTGGATATAAATTATTAAGAAAAGAGCTTCAAAGGAAAGGGCTTTTTCATATAATTTTTTCAACCATCTTCATATTATCGATAGCTGCTATTGTAAGAAATTATTTTAAAGATATTGTAACCATTACATTAATTAATACTATGAGCTATTTTATTGCTTATAAAATCATTCTAAAATTTAATATTAGACAAGCTGTATTTGCAGCAGCAATCAGCATGTTTACCATTGTATTAGCTGAAAATGCAACGCTACTTCCGACTTTGTCAGCATTAGGCACTAAAAATTTTTTTGATACAAGGATAATAGGATCAATCCCTACAAGACTTATGCAATTCATGTTCTTATTATTTATTATTCATTTTAAAATCAACTTTGAAAAGAGTGCTATATTTAAAGGGAACTGGAAATATCTATCAAGAGCACAACGAATTACAGTCACATTATTTTTATTTTTATCTATAGTAACAATTGATTTTGCATGTAATTATACAGAGCTAGTAATCAAAAACTATATCAACCATCAACCTATATCTATAAGTATAACTAAAATAATGATTGAAAATATAATATTTATGCTTGTTGCATTGATTTTATTAAATAGAACTATTTACTATGAGGATTTTAAAGATTTTGCATTAAAAACACCTATAGAGCTTTTTCAGATGATGCTAAAAAAAAGCAATCAAGAAGATATGAAGCAGTATAAAGCACTGCTTGATAAATATATGAATGAAGGAAAGGAGGAGAAAAAATGAAAAAATGGGTAAGTATTTTATCTACAGATATTGTTACATTCATTGCAGGAGTTGTCAATGCAGGAGCTTGTTCAAGTGCATATTATGAAGATGAAATACCAAATTGTTTAAAATAGATAAGGATTTTTCCTTATCTATTTGATATTTTTCTTATGAGGAGGTGTCTAATGAAGGTTTTTATAATAGATGATTTTAAACCTTATATCCATTTTCTAAAAAAAAATATGCCTCATTTAATGAAAAGAGAGGATATAAGCTTTTATTATTTTGATGATTCAATAAGAGCCCTACAAGCAATAAAAAAGGAAAGACCGAGGGTGATTATTACAGACATGACCATGCCCAAAATGGATGGTTATAGATTTATTGAAAAGATCAGAGAGGAATATGATCCCATTATTGTTGTTGTTAGTATACTTCGTCATATAAAAAATATTTCAGTAGATTTTAAAGTTCAAAAACCACTAGTCAATTTAGCTGAATTTATCAATACCATTGATGAGGCAATAGAGCTTGCAAAAAAACGAATGCTTTATGAAGCCTGGAATGATACAGACTGTTCATTAGAAAATGAAAAATTATTAAAGAGTGCAATCTATACCCTTACAGATGCTGTTACGAAGGATGAAAAAAAAGAACGATTAGAAGTTGATAAAAAGAATAGAAAAGTAAAAGAATTTTTATTCAATTTATTTAAAGTTTAGGTGATAAGATGGAATGGATGATTCATTATTTAGCAAAAAATGCTCAAAATGAGCTTTATACATTTGATGAAAGAAAACAGATTTTAAGATATGGCTTTAAAAAATTATTAACCAATTTAGCCATATTGATGATTTTATTTACCGTTTCTTTTTTCATGGATACGATAAATACGATGTTTGTAATCATTACAACCTTTGTAGCTTTAAGAATGAAATTTGGAGGTTGGCATTCAGAAAGCAAAGGGGTTTGCATGATCATAACGACTATTATACCCATTGTATATATTTTTATCATAAAAGCATATGAAATCCCTCTTGTATTTACTGCTATTACTTATATATTTGCTTATTTGAGTGCGTTTTTAAAGGGAGTCGTGGATAACCCTAAAAAAGAGCTTTGTGCTGATAAAAAGTTAAAATTTAAGCTTCAAGGTATTATCATACTAACATTCATAGGAGCGATACATCTATTTATTTTAAACAAGCATTTAGCAAATATAAGTGAAGGCATGACACTAGCCATATTTACAGTCTTTATTAATTTATATTTTAGTAAAACAAAAACACAATGCTGATCCCTTTTGAACCAATGGGGAACGATAGCCTTAGTGTTTCTTTTTTTATAGAGCATCAACATGCTTGACAAAATTCTACAAAGAAAATATTTACAAAAGAATTTTCATATGATATAATACTCATGAATTTAATATAAAAAGGCATGAGAAATGGAGAGTCGTACAAATAGACCTATGAAAATGGGTTTTATTTTGTGCGCTTTTTTAGGCATCAATATCTATTGATGGGGTTAAAAGTATTGAAACTACTCTAGGAGGGGATGTATATGAATCATCAATTAGATGAGAAAATAGAAGTAAATCCTGTTATTGCAGTAGTCAATAGTATGGAAAACTTGATTGAGCTGTTCAAACCCCTCGTGAAATCGTTTTTTAATGCAAAATAAAACATATTTTTTAGGAGGATAAGAAAATGATTAAAAACTTTGCACATAGAGGTTTTAGTGGAAAATATCCTGAAAATACAATGATTGCTTTTGAAAAAGCAATAGAAATTGGTGTAGATGGTATTGAATTAGATGTTCAATTAACAAAAGATGGTGAAGTAGTTATTATTCATGATGAAACTGTTAACAGAACAACTGGAGCAGAAGGACGAGTACAAGATTATACATATGAAGAACTTTCAAAATTAGATGCTTCATATATATATACTGGAAAATATGGAATTAATAAAATACCTACTTTAAGAGAATACTGTGAATTTGTAAAAGATAAAGATATTGTTAC
>JAOARV010000013.1 GCA_025210395.1 Marinisporobacter sp. | reverse complement strand
TTTTCTTCATTTACTAGACGTACAATATCTGCTTTAAATTCAGCATTATAACGTTTACCATTATTCGCCATACTATCTACCTCCCACAGTTTTATTGTACCCTAACTCTACTGTGTCCGGCAAATCGGGTATGGCTCATTTGTTCTGATTTGTATATAATATCGCATTCGTTAGGTTTTTTAAAGAGAATAATATTCAACAGAGAAATCTTAAATAAGTTCAGGAGAAAGGAAATGTTTGGTCGTAATCATAAGGTTCCAATGATGAGAGATGTTGTATCAAAATATATAAATGAAGAACTTAGTAATTTTCAGCATTCATAGTCTTCATCTCTAATGGTGGTGTTCGTAGCGGTAAAGATATGAAAAATATTATTATTGAGTCTTCAAAGCATCCTCTATTTTGGCAATTTGTAGATATCGGAAGATCTAATTATGGCATATTGAAAAAATTAGATACTCTATCTAATAGATATGTAGATAATGCTAATTTGTTTGAACTAGATGATATAGATAAAATTTCTGATGAAGAATTATACGATAGGCTTTTAAACGAATTTCCTATGTGGATTAGTGATGCAAAAGAAAAAGGTATATTAAAATAGCTTTTTAATAGTTACATCATAGAAATTAAATTTAATACCTAATAAAATTTAATCCAGTAAGAGTCAATTCTCTTACTGGATTTGCTATCTTATTTTTCAAACTTTCACACTCTTTAACGCTACTTATTTTTCTTTTTCTTAATTGTCTTGCTCAAGATTTAAAATAACGCTTACCCTTTTTTTAGTTACTGAGATTTTACGCATATGTAGGCGTCCCCTCATTTTTAGGATTCTTTTATTTGTTGTATTTGGAGTATTGTTGTTAATCGTCCATTTTATCGTTTACTACAAAGTTTTCCATAGCTTTATTTATAATCTCTCCTAAATATTTTGTTGTTTGTACAGCTTCTTCTATAGTTGTGATATTATTACCTATTAAAAACCGAGTAGAATAATCTGATTTATATTGATTGTATTTAAAGTCTTTAAGTACAAGGGGTTGTATTAATCCAGGATATAACTCTTCGCTTATATTTCTAATATGATAGGCAAGTTTTTTTAGTTCTTCAACATTATTGTTTTTACATCCTATAACTATGCTATATTTTGCTACATTTTCTCCATTTATTTTAGTAACACTATTTTTTCTTATTTTTTTATATTCTTCACTTTCTAAATTATCAACATTATTTATATACTCTCTATTAATATCGAAAATCAATCTTAGACTAGGATTTTCTTTCAGATTTTTTTCAACAGTAGCGAGTGCATTTTTATACGAATCTTTGAATTTGGGGTAATCATTAATACTTTCATCATGAATAACCATATGCCCTAAGTCTTCAAGTTGTTTTTTTAGCTCTTCACCAACTTTTATTACTGTATCTTCTTTTTCTAAAGAATGATAGTTATTATCACTTTGTGACTTATATGATTCTGTCCCATGCGTATGATAAATGAATATTAAAGGCTTATCGTTTTGATGTTTAATAATATTTGGCTTTTCATAAAATTCACTTGTGTTATCTTTATTTGTTTCTTCATTATTACTTGCTGCTACTGACGTATATCCCATTACAAAATTATTGTTATTAATAATACTTATTGTCATAAACATGACCATTATTATTGATACACTAATTAACAACTTAAATTTCATAACTTTTTCTTTTTTATTTTTCATCAAATATCACCCTTTTCGTTTTATTTGTCTCTGATAATATCCTTCCTTAAATATATGATTTACGTATGTTGGATATGCTATATAAAGTCTAGCATTAAATTATTCAAAAGTGCAAAAATTATTCCGCCAAAAACAAAAAAGAAAACTTGCAAAACGCTTTTAGGTTTTGCAAGTTCAGTTTGTAACTTTATTTCACAAAAACACAATTATAACTCTACACACCCTTTATCCAGCATAGCTTGAAGTCCCTTCATTACCCCATACTTAGCATGCTCGTAAGTAAGCCCCCCTTGAAAATATACGATATAAGGCTCTTTAATAGGGGCATCTGCACTGAGTTCGATAGAGGAACCTTGTACAAAAGCACCTGCTGCCATAATCACAGGACTATCATATCCTGGCATATCCCAAGGCTCTGGCGTTACAAAAGCATCTACGGGAGCGGCTGCTTGTATTCCTTGACAAAAGGCAATAACACTTTCAGGGTTTCCCATTTTGATAGACTGGATAATATCACTTCTATTTTCATTGCATTTTGGAGCTACTTCATACCCTAGCTTTTCGAAAAGTCTTGCACAAAAAATAGATCCTTTTATGGCTTCACTAACAACTTTTGGTGCCATGAAAAGTCCTTGAAACATGCTTCTTGTAAGACCAAAGGTCAATCCACATTCCTTTCCGATCCCAGGAGAAGTCATTCTATAAGCAATCAATTCTATAAGATCTTTTCTTCCTACTATGTATCCTCCAGTAAGTGCCAATCCACCACCAGGATTTTTAATTAAAGATCCTGCCATAATATCTACACCTACTTCGGTAGGTTCTATGATATCTAAAAATTCTCCATAGCAATTATCAATCATACAGATGACATCTGGTTTAATAGCTTTGGCTGTTTCTACGATTTTTTTGATGTCTTTAATCATTAATGCATTTCTCCAGCTATATCCTGTTGACCTTTGAATATAGACCATCTTTGTCTTTTCTGTAATAGATTGTGCTAATAATTCTAAATCCACTTCTCCATTTGGTTTAAAGTCTACTTGCTTATAAGTTACCCCAAACTCTTTTAATGAACCTTTTCCTTCTCCTCTAATGCCTATTACTTCTTCTAAGGTATCATAAGGTCTTGCTGTTGCTGATACTATTTCATCATTCGGCCTCATGATTCCTGTAAGGCATAAAGTTAAAGCATGGGTACCATTTACTATAGTAGGTCTTACAATGGCATCCTCCGTTTTAAAAAGATTTGCATAAACCTTTTCGATTGCCTCTCTTCCTGCATCGTCATATCCATATCCTGTATTCCAGTTAAAATGCATGTCACTAATTTTTGCATCCTGCATCACTTTTAATACTTTATATTGGTTATACTCTTTAATCTCATCAATATGCTTAAAGATTTCTTCAATCTCTTTTTCTACTTCTAGTGCTAAATTGTATATTTTACTATTAATATGCATTTGTTCTTTTAAAAAATCTTCTGTATGTTTTTTCATTTTCTCACCGTCCATTGTATTTGCCAGTTTATCTATCAACTGCTATAACTGTAATCCTTATGTATTTTAACACATTCTCTCATCATTATCAATTTTGTCTGTGCAAAGAGGACAACTAAAGTCGTTGTATACATCTTCTTTTATTTTCAAAGGAGAATAAGCGAGTCCCTTTTCATACCCTTCTTTGATTCCGACTCTTCTTCCATAGGCATACCCTATTAAAAAAATGAACAATACTATGATACTATAAATACCATAAATCATATGTTTTCTCTCCTCTTAACTTTATGCAAAGCTTTTTTATACATGAAATGAATCAAAGTATAAGCCATCATTATAATAAGTAACTTTCTATACTCTAGCATTGCTAATAAAATAATCAAAATAAAACTTATGATAATAATTTCAACTTTTCCAAACTGATTAGCAAAATTCTTATAGCCATATTTTTTATCCCATTTTCTATCACATAAATCATCTATCAATTGTATAATACTTATAGCTATAAGGGATGTAATAATAGCATAAAAAGAAAATAAATACACATTGATTAAAAATAATAGGATACTTTCCTGATATCCTCTAAGTTTAGTAGGTAACTTCATATACATGTCATGGAACATCCCCACCATGTAACAAGAACTTATGATTGTTACCGTGTATTCTACATGAATTCCAGCGGCCACTATGATAAAAAGTATACTATAGAGGAGAATGGTTTTATAGATATTCATTTGATCTAAATCATTAAGCTCATCATCCACATAATCATCTATAAGCTTTATAGTAAATCCACTAAGTAAGCTCGCAATAAACTTAAAAATCACATCATAGCCTCCTACATACAAAGCTTCTCACCTCCCCAAATCCTTCTCTTGTTCGTGCGGATAAGGGAATAATGTAATGATCAGGAAATTCTTTTTGAAGCTGTATAATAGGTGTTTTTCTTTCAAGTAAATCTACCTTATTGGCCAAAATCATATATCCCTCTTTCATAAGACCATATTGTGCTAATTGATAATCTACTTCTCCAATAGAGCTTTTAATATTCTTTTCATCTATCTGCGAACCATCCATCATATGTAAGATCATATTGCTTTCTGTAATAGCTCCTAATGTTTGCGCCATGGCTCGTCGAATTTGAATATTTTTATGGATGCCATCAATTAAACCACTACTATCCATAAGCCTTAGGCTTTTTTTTCCTTTTAATACTGGAATTTTTATTTCTATAGATTGAAGACAATTTGTCTTGTAAGGAATATCTGAAGATAATATTTTTCTTGCTTCTTCTATTGTGTATTTTTGATAATCTAAGGGTTTATCTCTTCCAAGAAACTTAATTTCTATATTTTTTAGTCCCACATATTCAGCAAAATTTATCATAAATAGTGTCTTCCCTGCATTGGGTCTTCCAACTATAAGACACTTTTTCATCAATCATCCCCCTCTGTCATATCCTCTCTGATTAGCGTAATTAAATTATCTCTTTTAAAACTACCTGACTTTTGTAGTCTTACTGCTTGTTTTCTTATAGCTCTTTCTACAATATTTCTTACAAGTCTTGCATTGCCACTACTGAGTGGATCTTCTATTCTTTTTTTTGATATAATTTTTGAAAGTCTTGCTTTAGCAGACATAGAAAGTTTATATTGTCTTTTTTCAACCATTGTCTCAGCGATTTTCATAAGCTCTTCTAAAGTATAATCAGGAAACTCTATATGTATAGGAAATCGTGATTTAAGTCCTGGATTAGTTCTTAAGAATTTTTCCATTTCATCTCTATATCCTGCAAGAACAAGGATCAGATTTTCTTTATAATCCTCCATTCCTTTTACCATAGCATCTATAGCTTCTTTTCCAAAATCCTTTTCTCCCCCTCTCGCTAAAGAATATGCTTCATCAATAAACATAATTCCACCTAAAGATTTTCTTATATGCTCTCTTACCTTTACTGCCGTATGACCAATATACTCTCCAACTAAATCAGCCCTCTCCACCTCTACTACATGACCTTTTTCAAGAACACCCATAGCACACATAATCTTTCCTAAAAGCCTTGCTACTGTAGTTTTACCTGTTCCAGGATTTCCTTTAAAAATCATGTGTAGCACCAATGGATCAGCAATAAGAGATTCTTCTTTTCGTTTATTTTGAATACATATGAAAGCCTGAATCTCTTTAACCAATTTCTTTACACTTCCTAACCCTATTAATCCGTCTAACTCTTCCATCATTCCTTTTAAATCTTCTTCATTTGTCTGATTACTTTCTTTTGTCGTTTTGCTTTTAGCAATTCTCCCAATAGCATACTCAGTAGTAATTTTACCATGTTCTAGAAGATTTAATAGATCTTCCTGCTCTTTATGACCATGTCCCATTTTATCACCCCAAAATAGTTACTATAATAACATATGCCTAAAAGTGAGAATAATTTCAAAAAAAATAAGAACAACATTTAGCTGTTCTTATTTGAGGATTCTTTATTCATGTTCTTGCTTTTTGTTTTGTACAAAATTAATAGCCTTTAACGGTGTAATCGTTGAAATAGCATGTTTATAAATCATATGCTGTTTTCCATCACTATCTAATACGATAGTATAGCTATCAAATCCTTTTACTGTTCCCTTTATTTGAAACCCATTTACTAAATATACAGTAATAGGAATATGTTCTTTTCTAACTTGATTCAAAAATATATCTTGAAGATTGATTGCATTTTTCATTAATACCCCTCCTTGTTATGTCCTTAGTTAAAATATTCTATAAAAAGTTTAATTTTCCTTCCACATATTTTAGAATATCCTCTTCTAATTCTTTTTTCGATGGGTAATTACCAAAATCAAACCATTTCATTTGATCATATCTCTTAAACCATGTCATTTGTCTTTTTGCATAACGACGTGTATCTCTTTTTAAGATTCTTGTAGCTTCCTCAAGGTCATATTCTCCTTTTAGATATCGAATCATCTCCTTATATCCTAAACCTTTCATGGATATAGCTTCTTCATCAAGCCCTAACTTCATCAAATTCTTTACTTCTTCAATCAGCCCACCCTTTATCATCAAGTCTACTCTCATATTGATTCTTTCATAAATCTCTTGTCGATCTCTCATAAGACCTATTAAAACATAATTATATTCCTCATTTTCCACTAGATCATTTTTAAAATCTTTCATTTTTTCTCCATTTTCAATGACTTCTAGTGCTCTAATAACTCTCTTCACGTTATTAGGATGAATACGAGCTGCTGCTTCTTCATCTTTTTCCATGAGCTTTTCATGTAGATACTCATTGCCAAATTCATTTGCCATATCTTCTAGTTTTTTTCTAAATTCCCAGTTAGACGTAGTTTGTGTAAAGTCAACATTATATATAATAGAATTTACATATAAACCCGTTCCACCAACAATCATAGGTAGTTTATTTTTTTCAAGAATCTTATCCATATATTCTTCTGCTTTTTCCTTAAAATCTGCTGCTGAGAATTTTTCTCTAGGATCAATTTCATCCATTAGATAATGAGGAATGCCCGACTTTTCTTCTTCTGTGGGTTTTGCACTACCAATATCCATATATTTATAAACCTGCATAGAATCTGCTGAAACAATCTCACCATTTAATTTTTTTGCAAGGTGAATAGATGTTTCCGTTTTTCCAACAGCAGTAGGACCAACAATAATTAAAAGAGGTTTTTTCATAATCACCCTCCTATACTCTCTTAAATTTCTTTTCAATTTCATATTTACTCATAGCAACAATAACAGGTCTTCCATGAGGACATGTAAATGGATTTTCAAGCTCTGATAATTGTTTCATAAGTTGATCAATTTCTAAAGAATCTAATCGATCATTTGCCTTAATAGCTTTTTTGCATGACATAGATATGATTTTTTCTATTTTCATATCATAGCTAGATTGAATATTCTTTTGAAGATGATCTACAATTTCTATAAAGAATTTTTTTGCTTCTGGTTTTCCAAATAAAACAGGAACAGATCTTAAAATTAATGCATTTATCCCAAATTCTTCTATTTCAAAACCTAATTGAGTAAACATATTCATATTTTTCTTTACAATTTCAAATTCTGCAAAAGACAATTCTACTAAAATAGGCGCTAGCAGCTTCTGACTTATAGCAGATTGGTTCTGATAATTTTTCATTAATTGATCGTACATGATTCTTTCATGGGCTGCATGTTGATCAATCAAATACATAGACTGACCGTCTTGCCCGATCAAATAAGTATTAAAAATCTGACCTAATATACGAATTCCAAGAATTTTATCTGTATTTTTATTGTGTTTTTTCTCCTCTAAATGCTTTACCTCTATATTATTTTCATTTATTGCTATATGCTTTGCTTTTTTGTGATCAATTCCTTGTTTATGAATTCTTTCATTAGTAACTATTTGATCCTTCGTTTTTTGATAATCTATTGGTGGATTATCAATAGTTTTTCTATTTATTTTCCGATTCTCTGTCTGAATATTCGAATGTTTCTCTTTTTTAGGAAATATTTCTTTATGATTTTTCTCGTCTTTATTATTTACATGATAGGTTGATTTATCCTCAAAAACTAAATCTTTTATATTCTTTTTATTTTCTACCTTTTCCACCTGTATAGGCCGTATTATTTTTTCTTCTTTTTTAAAAGGTTTTATTTCATTTGGTTCACTCATCTTTTTAAATTTGGGTAAATCTATTATTCTTTCTTGATGTCCATCTTCTTTTTTCTTAGGTCTTTCAAACCCTACATTAGGAATTAAATTTTCTCGAAGCAATCTTTCTTTTAATGTATCTTTCACAAACTCTTTAATGTTTAATCCTTTATTAAAGCGTATTTCTGTTTTTGTAGGATGTATATTTACATCTAATTGATCCGGAGGCACAGTTAAATAAATAAAACATATGGGAAATCTATTAATTGTGATGAGGGTTCTATAAGCTTCTTCTATAGCTTGACTAATCATTTTATTTTTTACGTATCGCCCATTTACGAAAAATACTTGAAGCTGTTTATTCCCTCTAGTTGTAGTTGGTTTTGAAATATATGCTTGTATAGAAAAGGTATCACTTTTCTTATTTGCAAGATAAAGCATATTCTTTGCCATTTCTTTTCCGTAAATGCTAGCAATATTATTGACAATACTACTTGAACCAGATGTGGTGAATACAATCGTTCCATTATTAATAAAGCGAAAAGAAATATCTGGGTAAGCTAAAGCATATTTGCTAATTAAATCACTTATATAGGTTGTTTCTGTAGCATTAGATTTCATAAATTGCAGTCTTGCTGGTACATTATAAAATAAATTTTTTATAACAAAGGTAGTCCCATTAGGACATCCCATATCTTTATGCTCAATAATCTGTCCGCCATGTAATTCTAAATAAGTTCCAGAAGGTTCTTCCCTCGTCTTAGATATTAATTCAACCTGAGATACAGATGCAATGCTTGCTAATGCTTCACCTCTAAACCCTAAGGATAATATGGAGTCTAAATCTTTAACATTTTTAATCTTACTAGTAGCATGTCTTTCAAAAGCGATTTCCATATCTTCTTCATGAATCCCTACACCATTATCCGTAATTCGTATATAGCTTTTTCCACCTTCTTTGATTTCTATGATGATTTTAGAAGCTTTTGCATCAATAGCATTCTCAACCAATTCTTTTACGACAGAACTAGGTCGATCTACCACCTCTCCTGCTGCAATTTTGTTAGCAATAAATTTTTCTAATTTGTAAATTTTTTTACTCATTTTTTACGCTCCTCTATTTTGAGCTATTTTTATAAGCTTATATAAATGGTTCATAGCTTCCATAGGGGTAACATCTAGAATATCTATTTTTCTCAATTCCTCTATAACTTTTTGATCATTATTATTGAATAAGCTGATTTGTTCTTCACATACAACAGCTATTTCTTCTTGTACGACTTCCTCTTTTTGAGTATTTTGAAATTCAGCCTCTTGACTATTTTCTTCTATACTCCTATGGTTTAGATCATTTTCTTCTAATTGGGTCAAAATCTTTTTAGCCCTAAAAATAACCTCATCTCTAACCCCTGCAAGCTTTGCTACTTGAATACCATAGCTTTGATCTGCACTCCCTCTAATAATCTTTCGTAAAAAGATAATATCATCATTACTTTCTTTAACAGATATACAGTAATTTTTTACACCTTCTAAGAGTCCTTCCAGTTCTGTTAATTCATGATAATGGGTAGCAAATAGTGTTCTTGCACCTAAAATAGCTTTTTCACTAATATGCTCTACAACTGCCCAAGCAATACTTAGTCCATCATAAGTACTTGTCCCTCTTCCAATTTCATCTAAAATAATTAGACTTTTATTGGTTGCATTATTTAAGATATTAGCGAGTTCACTCATTTCAACCATAAAGGTACTCTGTCCTTGTGCTAAATCATCTGATGCTCCTACCCTTGTAAAAATTCTATCTACAATACCAATAGTAGCTACATCTGCTGGAACAAAGCATCCTATCTGTGTCATGAGTACTATTAAAGCCACTTGTCTCATATAAGTAGATTTTCCAGCCATATTCGGTCCTGTAATGATTGAAAATCTATTTTCCTCTCCATCTAGATATGTATCGTTTCCTATAAACATGTCTAAATTCATAGTCCGCTCCACTACAGGATGTCTTCCATTTTCAATCTCTATAAGCAATTCATTATTCACCTTTGGTTTTGTATAGCCATAACGATCACTCACTTCTGCAAAAGATACTAAAGCATCTAACGCGGCAATAGCTGTAGCTGTTCCTTGAATTTCCTTTGTGAACTTTTTAATTTCTTCACGCACCTTTATAAAAAGTTGATATTCTAATTCTATAATTTTATCCTCTGCACCTAAAATTTTCGCCTCTGCTTCTTTTAACTCTGGCGTAATATATCTTTCCGCATTAGCAAGAGTCTGTTTTCTAATATAATGTGCGGGTACTAGATTTAAATTTGATTTAGTTACTTCTAAATAATACCCAAACACTTTATTGAATCCTATTTTTAGTGATTTTATTCCTGTAGCATTTTTTTCATTATTTTCTAAATTTGCAATCCATTCTTTACTGTTGCTTACAATTTCTCTTAATTCATCTAGCTCAGGACTATATCCTTTTTTAATGATTCCTCCTTCTTTTATAGTAACTGGAGGCTCATCCATAATAGCTTTTTCTATTAAAACCTTTACATCTTCTACTAAATCTATATTTTTCAATATATTTTTTAATTTTTCTCCTTGAAATTCATCTAAAAGCTCTTTTATTTGAGGTAAAGCTTTAAGGGATGCTTTTAATGCAATTAAATCTCTAGCATTGGCATTTCCATAAGATATTCTTACTACCAATCTCTCCAGATCATAGACATTTTTTAGTAAATCCTTTAAATCATCTCTGGCTAATAGATTATCCTTTAGCTCTTGCACAGCATCTAATCTTAAACGTATTTCATGAACATCCTTTAGAGGCTCTTCTACCCATTTTTTTAATATTCTTCCACCCATCGCTGTATTGGTTTTATCTAACGACCAAAGAAGAGATCCTTTTCTCTTTTTATCTCTCATGGTCTCTGTAAGCTCCAAATTTCTTCTTGTGGATTTATCTAACACCATAAAACTCTCAGATGAATAATAGCTAATATTCCCTATATGAAGTAGTGAACTCTTTTGAGTTTTCTCTAAATATTCAAATAAAGCTCCAGTAGCTGAGATAGAATATTCATGTTCATCTATTCCAAAGCCTTCTATCCCTAATACATTAAAGTGAGATTTAATTTTTTTAATCGCATAATCTTTTTCAAAAGCCCAGCTATCAAATACATCTATATAGGGAGTAGACACAATTGCTATGTCTTTTTTTATATTCTGTCCATCCGTCTCTACCGTATTGATGATAATTTCTTTTGGATTGATTTTAGCTATTTCATCTAATAGAGGATTCATAAACTGCTGCTTTATAAATTCTGTTGTTTTCAACTCTCCAGTAGAAATATCAGCAAAGGATATACCTGCACCATTTTCATCTATATAGATTGACATAATATAATTATTTTCTTTTTCATCCAGCATATGACTATCTATTACTGTTCCAGGAGTAATTACCCTTACTACATCTCTTTTTACGATTCCCTTTGCTACAGATGCATCTTCTACTTGTTCACCAATAGCAACCTTATATCCTCGTTCAATTAATCTTGCAATATAATTTTCTGCAGAATGATGAGGTACACCACACATAGGTGCTCTTTCTTCTAATCCACAATTTTTACCGGTTAAAGTTATTTCTAGCTCTTTCGAAGCTACAATAGCATCCTCGAAAAACATCTCATAAAAATCACCTAATCGGAAAAATAAAATACAATCCTTATACTTTTCTTTTAAATCCAAATATTGTTTCATCATTGGAGTTAGCTTACTCATAAAAATCCTCCTATCACACATAATATCCCTATGATAAACTACATAAAACCAGGGTTTTCCCTGGTTTTATGGTTTAATTTTCTTCAATAAATTCCCCATTCAAACTAAAGGTTTTAGGTGCTGTGATTTTTACCTTTACAAGCTTTCCTATACAACTTTTAGGTCCTGTAAAGTTCACAGGTTTACTAGTTCTTGTACGTCCCGTTAACTTCGTCTTATCTGTTTTACTATATCCTTCTACTAAAACTTCTACTGTTTTATCTTTAAACCCACTATTTTTTTCAGCAACAATAGGATTTAAAACAGCTAATAATCTTTCAAAACGCTTATGCTTTACATCATCAGGTACTTGATCTTCAAATTTAGCAGCTGGTGTGCCTTCTCGAATAGAATAGAGGAAAGTAAATGCTGAATCATATTCAACTCTTTTTACTAAATCTAATGTTTCCTCAAAGTCTGCTTCTGTTTCTCCCGGAAATCCTACAATAATATCTGTTGTAATTCCCACATTAGGAACCTCTCTTTTTAAAGCATCTACTAGCTCAAGATATTTTTCTCTTGTATAGTGTCTATTCATTTTTGTTAAGATATTTGTACTTCCTGCTTGTACAGGTAAATGCATATGTTCACATACCTTTTCACAATCTCTCATGGCTTCTATCAATCTAAAGGATAAATCTTTAGGATGAGACGTCATGAATCTAATTCTTTCTAATCCATCAATCTCATTGATTCTATGCAAAAGACCTGCAAAATCAATATCTTCTTTTAATGTTTTTCCATAGGAATTTACATTTTGTCCTAAAAGAGTAACTTCCTTTGTACCATTTGCAACTAATTCCTTAATTTCTTCTATAATATCTTCAGGTTCTCTGCTTCTTTCTCTACCTCTTGTATAGGGTACAATACAATATGTACAGAAGTTGTTACATCCATATACAATATTTACAAATGCCTTTAATTTGTGTTTTCTCATAGCAGGCAGACCTTCAACAATTCTTCCTTCCTCATCCCATACATCTATAACCATATTTTGTGATTTCATTCCTTCTGCTACTAATTGAGGAAACTTATGCAGATTATGGGTTCCAAAGACTAGATCTACATGTTTATATTTAGTTTTTATTGCCTTAACAACATGAGGTTGTTGCATCATACATCCACAAACAGCAATCATTAAATCTTTTCTTTTTTTCTTCATGTTCTTTAATTGTCCTAAATTTCCATAAACCTTTAATTCTGCATTTTCACGAATACAACAAGTATTATAAATCACTAAATCCGCTTCATTCAAGTGATCCGTTTCAATATATCCCATATAATCAAGCATTCCTAGCAAAACTTCAGAATCATGCTCATTCATTTGACAACCATAAGTCACTAAGTATACCTTTTTTTTATTTCCTGTCATTTGGTAATACTCTATGTTTTGCTCTGCTACTTTCTCTATATATTTATCTTGTAATGCTATTTCATCTGCTGAGACTTCTACTTTTTTTCTTTCGCTCATTAAATTATCGCTCCTTCTTACTATTAATCCTTTTTAAATCTAACTCGATTAATATCATATCATATTATATCAGTTTGGTGTAATCATATTCAACACTGTACTATAGATTTTGACAATATCCTTATAAACTTTTTTATGCTCAAGGGTTTGTTTATATATTATTTCCCTACAAAGCAATAGTATTAATAGTATTGCCACTTTAAAAGAAAATAGAATCATATGACTATTTCAAGTAGACTAACTTAATACATTATAAAATGAACGCACAAATTATTGCAAAACTAAAATTCACATAACATAAAAACCATGCCTATATAAGGCATGATTTTTACATGAGTTTATCTATTTTTTCCTTATCAAAACCAACAACATACTCATCTTTTATTTTCACAACAGGTACTGCCATAATTCTTTTCTTCATTAACTCTTTTCTTGCTTCTCCATTACTTGTTACATCCAATTCTTCAAAAGCTACTCCTTTTTCTGAAAGATACTCTTTCACAGTTGTACAATGAGGTCATGTTTTTGTAGTGAACACTTTAACTTTTTCCATTGTATATTTCCTTTCTATATTCTTTATTTATTATTAGTATTTAGTTTTTAGCACATATATATGATTCAAAAAATTTATATTAAAAACCAATAAATACTATTAATAAAACTTAAAGCATTTTTGAGAATTTTCCAAATTTTCATCCAAAAGATAGTATAAATAACTTTTATTCTGGAAAAAATATTTATAATTCTTAAAGGAGATGATGTTATGAATGATTGTCCTTTTAAAGAGATATGTCATTCCTATATTGATCATTTTGCAGATTATCCAGAGAAATTTGTAAATATGCTAGAATGCTATTATTGTTATGGGAATCATCAAGATTGTGCAAGGTATTATATTGGTAACAATTTAGGTACGCAGAATATTCCTAAAAATTTAAAACCTCATGATTTTCCTGAAGCAAAATCAATATTTCATTAACAAGATCATTAATTTAGCCTTTCCTCATTTATGTTTAAGTAATAGAGATATAAAAATAACTCACCTCAAAGCTCGAGGTGAGTTATTTGATTAACCAATAATTTCTTCAAGTGGAGTATATGGAAGGTCATGAGCTTGTGCTACTGCTTCAAAAGTAACCTTTCCATTAATTACATTAACCCCTTTAGCTAATGCTTTATCATCTTTAATTGCTTGTAAATAACCTTTATTGGCTATATCTAGTCCATATTTTAAAGTAGTATTTGTTAATGCTAAAGTAGATGTTCTTGCTACTGCACCTGGCATATTTGCAACTGCATAATGAAGTACACCATGCTTTTCATATGTTGGATGATCATGAGTTGAAATTTTATCAATTGTTTCTATACAACCACCTTGGTCAATAGCAACATCAACAAGTACAGAACCTGGTTCCATTGTTTTAACCATATCTTCTGTTACTAATTTAGGTGCTTTTGCTCCAGGAATTAATACAGCACCAATTACTAAATCTGCTTTTCTTACAGCTTCTGCAATATTATAACTGTTTGACATGACAGTTTTTACTTTCCCACCAAATATATCATCTAAATAAATAAGTCTTTCCATGTTTACATCTAAAATAGTTACATTTGCACCAAGACCAACAGCCATCTTCGCCGCATTTGTACCAACGATCCCACCACCAACTACTACTACTTCAGCTGGAGCAACACTTGGTACACCTCCAAGTAACACACCTTTTCCACCTTCATGCTTTTCTAAAAATTGAGCACCAATTTGTGTTGCCATTCTTCCTGCTATCATACTCATAGGAACAAGTAGTGGTAAAGAACGATTTTCAAGTTGAACTGTTTCATAAGCAATACCAATAACTTTCTTTTCCATAAGTGCTTTTGTTAACTCTGGTTCTGGAGCTAAATGTAAATATGTATATAATATTTGTCCTTCTTTGAAGTAACTATATTCTTCTTGTAGAGGTTCCTTAACTTTGATAATCATATCCGCTTGATCAAATACTTCCTTAGGGGTAGGAATTATTTTGGCACCCGCATTTTCATAAACTTCATTACTAAACCCACTGCCAACACCTGCATTGTTCTCAACTATCACTTCGTGACCAGCCTTTACAAATGCCTCTACTCCAGCTGGAGTTATAGCCACTCTGTTCTCATTGTTTTTAATTTCCTTTGGAATTCCTACTATCATGTCAATCACCTCATCTTAAAATTTTTGTTTATGATAACACTATAATTAGTGCTTGTCCTAAATGCATTATACCATATTCAGGAAAAGGAACACAACCATTTTTTCACGATTTTTAACATTCGAATTGTTCGGAAAAGAATTTTCATAATTAATTTTCAGAATCATAAGTATATAAACTATATAGCTCACTTGACAAATATTCTTTTCCACAATGGCAATTTTTTTCGACTTAAATGACTCATTTTTTCTTTTATTTGAGCTAATTCATAACTTTTTTCCTTTACCTTCATCTTCAATCTAGCATTTTCACAGATTAAAACATCCTTTTCTTTTCTCACTGTATCCATATGTTCTGAATCTGGGTTTTCTTTTACATTCTCATCTAGATAGGATATAATCTCATCCTTCATCTCTGCAAACTTAGAACTCATGCTATTATTAATAGTCTCATTCATATGACTACATACCATTTGTATCATATCTGAAGAATAATCTTCCATAATACTTAACTCTTCTGAACTA
Organism: Marinisporobacter sp.; assembly: GCA_025210395.1. Lineage (GTDB taxonomy): Bacteria > Bacillota > Clostridia > Peptostreptococcales > Thermotaleaceae > Crassaminicella. Next base: position 19,316 of record JAOARV010000013.1, on the reverse strand, counting down.
GTAACAGCAACTTCATTTGATGCAGATACAATTAATTCTGGTGATTCAAGAATCAGTTTGATCTGTTTATTCGTTAACCCCTTTTGTTGAAGTTCTTTTATATAAATAATTTGTTCAATTTCTTTGTAGGTATAATATCTCCGATTCGAATCTGTTCTTGGTATTTCTAAATTGAAATCATTTTCATAATATCTTAGTACATGGGGTTCATATCCTGTTATTTTACTAACTTCAGAAATAGAATATCTTTTCTCTTTATCAAGCACTAGTCTCCCTCCCATCTATTCTTTCTATTCTTTATTCATTCTTTAAATCCTCTCTATTTACCATGAATTTCAATAGCAATTTCGGTCAGCATTTTACATACATTCCCACACATAAATAAAAAATACTATATATTTGTAAAAAGGATATACAAACATATAGTATTACGTCGAAAATCAATTATATTCTCTTATAAAAAAAAGTCCTATGGGAATCTAAATTATACCTTGTAGGTAAAATAATTTGTTCTGTACTACCAACAAACAATATACCTTCATTATTTAATGCATCATGAAATTTTTTATACATGATTTCTTTAGATTCTTCAGTAAAATAAATCATCACATTTCTGCATACAATTAAATCACACTGATCTGGGTATTTATCCTTCAATAAATTATGTTGTTTAAATTGAACACAATTTTTAATAGCATCAGTAATTTTATAAGAATCTCCAATCTTTTCAAAGTATTTATTTGCTAGATGCTTTGGTACATTTTCAATACTCTTTTTAGAATATATACCATTCTTTGCTTTATTGATGACCTCTTTATCAATATCCGTAGCTAATATTTTTATAGAATTTAATGGTACTAATTCACTTAATGCCATTACAAGGGAATATGGCTCATCTCCTGTAGAACACGCAGCACTCCAAATTTTTAAGTTTTTTTTCTTTTTTAATAGAGCAGGAAATATTTCCTTTTGTAATATAGTCCATTGATTAGGATTTCTAAAAAATTCTGAAACATTTATGGTGAGGTAATTAATAAATTCATCAAACAACTTTTTGTCCTTATTCATAGCATCATAATAATCATCGTAATTTGTAAAATTATTTCTTTTAATTAAAGAATCAATTCTTCTTTTCATCTGTCTTTCTTTATAATAGGATAGATTAATTCCTGTTTTTTTATATATTTTTTCTTTGAATTTTTCGTAATTAATCATTTTTCATCCCCTTTACTATTTTTTTGTCAAAGACTCTTCTTCCTTCTATTTTCTTATAAAACACTCTAAATTTCAAGAAAAAAAATAAGGAAGATGAATCTTCCTTATTCTTTAGCATCTAAAATTTCACCTATTGTAGTAGGTTCATCTTCATTAATAATCTCTACTGTTGTATCCTCTACACCTACTACAGCTTCTTTCATACTTAAACTAATTCTTTTGTTTTCTTTATTTAAATCTAGTATTTTTACTGTTACTTTTTGACCAATATGGACTTCTTCAGAAGGTTTAGCAATATGACGATCAGATATTTGAGAAATATGAACTAATCCATCTACACCAGGCTCAAGTTCAACAAAAGCTCCGAAATCTACTAATTTTACAACTTTTCCATCTACGACATTTCCAATATTATATTTTTCTTCAATATCTTGCCATGGTTCAGGTTGCATTTGCTTCAATCCTAATGAAATTCTATTTTTTTCTTTATCAAAATCTAATACAACAACTTTAATCTTATCTCCAATGCTTACGACTTCTTTTGGATGATTTACTCTACCCCATGAAAGATCAGAAATATGAACTAATCCATCCATTCCACCAATATCAACAAAAGCACCAAAATCTGCAAGTCTTCTTACTTCCCCTTCAATAATTTTATCTTTTTCTATACTCTCCCATAGTAAACGTCTTTTAATTTCGTTTTCTTCTTTCTTTACTACTCTTCTTGAAAATACAACTTTTTTCTTTCTGAAATCTAAGTCAATAATTTTTACATGCAACTCTTTCCCTACATATTCTTGCAAGTCATTTACATAACTTGTTGATAATTGTGATGCTGGTATAAAACCTGTAATTTCTTTATATACAGCAATAACTCCTCCTTTAACAACTTGAAGGACTTTTACTTTTATTGTAGCATTTTCTTTTTTTACATCCTCTAAGCTTTCCCAATCCTTTTCTGCATCCACTCTTTTCTTAGATAGAAGAATATTTCCCTCCCCATCATCAGTTCTTAAAACATATGCTTCAATAGCATCTCCTTCTTTTGCAATGTCATGAGGATTTACTAAAGGATCATTTGAAATTTCATTTTTAGGAATAATTCCATCCGATTTATATCCAATATTAACCATTATTTCTTTGTCTGTTACATGAATAACAGTACCATTCACCGTATTCCCTCTTCTTGGTACTGTCAAGCTGTTTTCAATCTCTTCCATCATTTTCATCATTTCATTATTTTCATGTTCCATGTTATTCATTTTTTCAATAGCCTCCTTAATAATCCAGTCCGGTGTAGATGCTCCGGCTGTAACTCCAATTTTATTTATTTTTTTTAACTTTTCTATTGGTAATTCATTAGCAGTTTCTATATGATAAGTATTTTCACAATATTTTTTCCCTATCTGTACAAGCTTTTGCGTATTTGAACTATGATAGCCACCAATGACAATCATTGCATCTACAGCTTTTGCAACATTCTCACAAGCTTTTTGTCTTTCCTTTGTTGCAGTACAAATAGTATTTACTTGTTCTAAAATAGTTGCTTTTTTATGAAGCATTTCCACTACACTATTCCACAACTCTAATGTTATAGTAGTTTGGGCTACAACGCATATTTTATCCCAATGATTAATTTGATCAATATCTTCTACATTTTGAACTATATATGCGTTATTATTACACCATCCATTAATACCTATGACTTCTGGATGCTTAGGATTTCCTATAATAACAATTGTATATCCTTGATCATAATATTCTTTTGCAGTCTTTTGCACTTTTCGAACAAAGGGACAAGTTGCATCCATGATTTGAATATTATATTGTTTAGCTAGATCATATATATTTAGTGGCACCCCATGAGAGCGGATGATTAAAATACTATCTTTTGCATCCTCCAAGTTCTCTACAGAAGAAACCCCCATACCTTCTAATTTAGTAATCACTTGATTATTATGTATTAAAGGTCCATAGGTATATATTTTTTTACTGTTTGTATTACCAATAGCATTAATTGTTTTATTCATCGCTTGTTTTACACCAAAACAGAACCCTGCATTGTCAGCAATAATTGTTTCCAATATTATTATCCCTCCTAAGCCCATTTTTATTAGATTCTACATATTATTACAAAAATCCTTCTTAAAATAAATAAAAAAGCTTATAAAATAACTTTTATTTTAAACAATGTAATATTTCGGCAACTACATCTTGTATAGATTTACCAGTTGTATCAATTTCAATAGCATCTTCTGCTTTCCTTAGGGGTGCAAATTCTCTTTCTGTATCCATTTTGTCTCTATTTTTTATTTCTTCCTTTACAATTTCAAAGGTTGTATCAAAACCTTTGTCTTTTAACTCTATGAACCTTCTTCTTGCTCTTTCTTCAATAGATGCTGTTAAATAAAATTTATAGGTGGCATTAGGAATTACAAAGGTTCCTATATCTCTTCCATCCATAATAACGTTTTTATTTGCTGCTATATTTCTTTGAAGCTCTACCATTTTCATTCTTACTAAAGGAATTTTTGCTACATGAGAAACAAAATTATTTACCTTTGGTGTACGAATCTCTTCCGTAACCAAATGCTCATCAAGAAAAATATCATTGCCTTCTAGATCAATATTACTTACCCCTAACACATCTTGTATACTTTTTTCTTGATCAACGTCAATGCCTTCCCTTAATATTTTTAGTGCAATAGCTCTATACATAGCTCCTGTATCTATATAAGTTAAATTTTTATGTTTAGCAATGATCTTTGCTATAGTACTTTTCCCTGCTCCTGCAGGACCATCTAAAGCAATACTTATATTTTTCATGGTACATATCCTTTCTTTTACTGTTCTTTTATTTATACACTTATTCCTGCCAAATAACCAGTTGAAAAAGCAATCTGAAGATTGTACCCTCCAGTTAAAGCATCCACATCTAATACTTCTCCTGTAAAATATAATCCTTCCATTTTTTTAGACTCCATGGTAGATGGATTAATTTCTTTTATGTCGATTCCTCCTGATGTGATAATCGCTTCTTTTATAGGTCTTGTTTTAGTTATTGTTATAGGTAAATTGAAAAATAAATTAACTAATCCTTTTCTCTCCTCTTTTGTTATTTGGTTTACATATTTATCTTCTTGTATGCCTGATAATTGAATAATTACGGGGATTAATTTGGAAGGAAGTAGATCACTTAAAGCATTTTTAAACTGCTTTTTAGAGTATTTTTCAAAATCTCTAATCATTCTCTTATCTAACTTTTCTTCATCTAAAGCAGGTTTTAGATTGAGAAAAGCATTGATTTTTTTATTATTTAAATAATCACTAATATAACTACTCATGCTCAAAACAATCGGACCAGATATACCAAAATGTGTAAAAACCATTTCGCCAAATTCTGTATGAACTTCTTTATTCTTATACATTGTTTTTAGCGAAACATTTTTCAAGGATAATCCTTGTAATGATTTAATCCAATCTTCCTCTATTTCGAGAGGCACTAAAGCTGGTTTTAACGGCTTTATCGTATGATCTATTTTTTTGGCAAATTTATATCCATCTCCTGTTGAACCTGTAGTAGGATAAGACATTCCACCTGTAGCAATAATAATTTTATCACAATTTATAATTTTTTCATTAGCTAATTTCACGCCCATAACCTTTTGATCTTGTGTTAATATTCCTCTTACTTCTGTATTTAGTCTTATATCCACATCATAAGACACCATATATTTTTCTAAAGCTTTAATAACATCACTTGCTTTATCTGATTTAGGAAATACCCTGTTCCCTCTTTCTACCTTAGTAGATGTACCATACTTATTCAGTAACTGAATTAAATCATCATTTGTAAAGGTATAAAAGGCACTATATAAAAAATTTTTATTAGTTGTTACATGATTTAACAATTCCTCAATGTCACTATTATTGGTAACATTGCATCTTCCTTTACCCGTAATATAAATTTTCTTTCCTAGTTTATCATTTTTTTCTAATAATATAACATGTTTCCCTCTAGATGCAGCAGTACCTGCTGCAATCATACCAGCCGCACCGCCTCCGATTACTACTACTTTTTCCAATTATTTATCACCCTCTACTTCATATTTTCTAAATGACTCGTATTATTTAATGTTACAAGTACAGGTCCATAAGATTTATATTCAATTAAATTCATAGACGTATTATCTTGTCTAATCTTATAAAAATAAGAAAGATCTATATCCATTACTCCAAGTATAATAGATTTGATAGTAACACCATGCGATACAACAATAATATTTTTATTTTTATTTTCTTTTACAATACGATAAATTGCAGCTAATCCTCTTTTTTGTACATCTAAAAGCTTTTCCCCTCCTGGAATATTCGCTTTATGAGGATCATTTCTCCATACTGTATAGTGCTCTTTGTAGTCCTTTTGAATTTCTTCATTCGTTAATCCTTCCCATTCTCCAAAAGACATTTCTCTTAATCCATCTATTTTTTTTACTTCTATATTCAAAGTATTTCCAAGAATCTTGGCTGTTTCATATGCTCTATCTAAATCACTACTATAGATTGCATCAATTCTATAGTTTTTCATTCTTTCTGCTAAAAGAATCGCTTGATTACGTCCTTCATCTGTAAGCTCGACATTTTTTGATCCTTGTGCTCTAGATTCAATATTCCATTTGGTTTGTCCATGTCTTACTAAGTATAATTTTGTCATATTTTTTCCTCCTTAAAATACCAAATCTATTATACCATTAAATAGAGCTTTTCTAATTATTTTTTCCATTTTTATATAAAGATAAAACCTGTAACAATAGATAAAAAACTACGGCATCCCGTAGTTTTTTATCTATTATTCACTATAGTGTATTTTTATCATTATAAACATTATGTTTTTCCCAAATCTTTTCTAATCTATCAAAAGTACTTGATATTTCAGTTTTTTCTCTCATTCCCACTGCAACTACCAATGCATTAATTAAACTCAAAGGTGCAACTAATGAATCTACAAAGGAAACCATATTGCTTCTTGCTACTAATGTATGGTCAGAAATAGCTGCAATTGGAGAAACTTGACTATCTGTAATACCTACTACAGTAGCCCCTAGCTCTTTTGTATGATTTAAAGCATTTAAAGTGTTTGTAGAGTATCTTGGGAAACTAATACCAATGACTAAATCATCTTTTCCAACTCTTAACATCTGTTCATAAATATCACTAACACCAGCTGTAACAATTTTTACATTGTCTAGAATCAAATTTAAATAAAATCCTAAATATTCTGCTAAGGTACTTGAACTTCTTAATCCTAAGATATATATTTTCTTAGCTTTAAAAATACTATTTACAACATCTTGAAAAACTTCATCGTCTATTTCTTCAATAGTTGCTTTGATATTATCCATATCTGCTTTCAATACTTTCTTTAGAACAGCACCTTCATTTGAATAATCAGCTGACATTTCTAATCTTTGAACAGTTGTTAATTTCGTTTTAATTAGTTCTTGTAATTCTTTTTGTAGTTGAGGATACCCGTCATATCCTAATGCATTAGCAAATCTTACGACGGTGGATTCACTAACACCTACTTTATTTCCTAATTTTGAAGCAGTCATAAATGCTGCTTTATCATAATTATTTGTAATAAATTGCGCAATTAATTTTTGACCTTTACTGAGCCTCGAAAAATTTTTCTGAATAATTTTAATTAAATCTGTACGATCACTTTTCATGGGAATTCCCTTTCTAAACTCAATCTATGCTCTAGTTCCTAGCTTATAACCTTCTTCTAAGGCACGTTTGTTTAGTTCTTCTGTTCCTTTTGGTACTCTATTTAATACCGCAGCTTCAAGAGATTCTTTTGATACAATATTTAATAATGCATTAATAGCACCAATTGCAATAATGTTTGCAACCATTGGCTTTCCAACTACTTCACTAGCAGTTTCTAGAATTGGGATTTGAACAATTTCTCCAGCTTTTGTACTCTCAGGTACTTTTACAGTTGAATCAACTAATAATAAACCTTCTGCTCCAATTAAATCAACATATTTATCACAAGCTACTTGTGTTAAAGACAATAGAAGATCAGCTGTTTGAACCTTTGGAAAATCAATTTCTTCAGTACTAATAAGAACTTCTGCTTTACTAGCACCTCCACGAGCCTCTGGACCATAAGATTGTGATTGAATAGCGTTCTTACCGTCCATGATTGCTGCCTCAGCTAGGATTATTCCACCTAAAATAAGACCTTGTCCGCCTGAACCAGTTAATCTTAATTCCATTTGCTTAGACATACTATCTCTCCTTTGTGAATCTATCAATTATTTTTTGATACTCTTCAGTGTATTCTGGTAATGTAGTGTTTTTAAATTCTCCGATTAAAAACTTACCTTCAAGCTTTTCTGGAGAAAGTTTTTCTGCAACTTTAACATCAACTGCTGTTTCTTTTTGCCACTGCATAATGTTTACAGCTGATCCTTTTTTATTCTTTCTTCCATAGTAAGTAGGACACACACTAAGTCCTTCAATTAATGAGAATCCTTTGTTTTGGATACCTTTTTCTACAAGCTTTGTTAATTGATTTGCATGATAAGCTGTACCACGAGCAACATATGTAGCTCCTGCAGCTGCTGCTAATTCTGGAATATTAAATGGTCTATCAATATTTCCATAAGGAGCTGTAGTACCTAGATCTCCTGTAGGTGTTGTTGGAGAATACTGACCACCTGTCATTCCGTAAATATTATTATTGAAAACGATTGTTGTAATATTAATATTTCTTCTACAAGCATGGATTAAATGGTTTCCTCCGATTGCTGATGCATCACCATCACCAGTGATTACAATTACTTCAAGCTCTGGTCTAGATAATTTTACGCCTGTTGCAAAAGCTAATGCTCTACCATGTGTAGTATGAAGTGTATTAAAATCCATATATCCAGGTGCTCTTGAAGAACAACCAATTCCTGATACGATACATACTTTATCCTTATCTAATCCTAAGTTTTCTATTGCTTGCGCGATACTTCTCATTAAAATTCCATGCCCACATCCTGGACACCAAATATGTGGTAATTTATCCATTCTAAAATTATTTTGAATTAATGTGCTAGCCACTTTAAATTACCTCCTCAATTTTAGATAATATCTCGTCAGGAGTAATAATCTCACCATCAACTTTTCCAATATGGAAAATATCAGATGCTCCTTTTACTACTCTTTCAACTTCTTGAACCAATTGTCTATAGTTAAGTTCTGCAACGATGATTCCTTTTGCTTTTTGTGCAAATTCTTTTACTTGCTTTTCAGCAAATGGCCAGATAGTAATTGGTCTAAACATACCTACTTTTAATCCTTTTTCTCTAGCTTTTTTCACTGCACTCTTTGCACTTCTTGCTGTTCCACCATAAGATAATACAACAATTTCTGCATCTTCCATATATAATTCTTCATATGTTACAATATCATCTACATTATCTTCGATTTTTGTCATAAGTCTTGTACAAAGCTTATCTGCTACTACATTGCTATTTACTGGGAATCCTGATTCATCATGAACAAGACCTGTTACATGATATCTATGTCCATCACCAAATCCTGCCATAGGTGGAACACATTCTCCCTCTAAAACTTTATAAGCTAGGTAATCGTTATCATCAGCTGCAGGCTTTTTACGATCAATAATTTCTAATTCACTAGCATCAGGAATTCTAATTCCTTCTCTCATATGTCCAACGATTTCATCCATTAATAGGATAACAGGTGTTCTATATTTTTCTGCAAGATTGAAACATCTAACAGTTAAATCAAATGCTTCTTTTACTGATGATGGAGCTAACGCAATTACAGGATGATCTCCGTGTGTACCCCATTTTGCTTGCATTACATCACCTTGTGATGGAGAAGTTGGAAGTCCTGTACTTGGACCATGTCTTTGTACGTTTACAATTACACATGGAATTTCGGCCATAGCAGCGTATCCAATATTTTCTTGCTTTAGTGAAAATCCTGGACCACTTGTTGCAGTCATAGCTTTTACTCCAGTAAGTGCAGCTCCAACTGTAGCAGCCATACCAGCAATTTCATCTTCCATTTGAATGAACTTTCCGCCTACTCTTGGAAGCTTTTGTGCAGAACCTTCTGCTACTTCTGTTGAAGGTGTGATAGGGTATCCTCCATAAAAACGCATTCCTGCAGCAATGGCACCTTCTACAACGGCTTCATTCCCTTGCATTAATTTTATATTATTATTTTTCATCTTCCATACCTCCTAGATAAATTGCATAATCAGGACAGCGTACTTCGCATAAACCACATTTAATACAATTTTCCATATCTACAATCTCAACTTTTTCATGTTTTAAGCTAAGCACATTTTTAGGGCAGAATTCTACACAAATTCCACAGCCTTTACACCAGCTTTTTTTTACGATTAATTTCTTTTCATTCTGGTTTGCCATTCGATTCAACTCCATTCCAAAGTTAATGTTTTCCACATGTTTATGATAACAAAAAAAATGTCGGATTGCAATTTTTATTTCACATTTTTTGAAAAATATACAATAATGCAATTTTTCCTTCAAATTGCACACATGAATTTCCTTATTCATGTTTTCTGTTATTATGGCATACAATTATCCGCAAAAAAATAAAGACGCCTATTGCGCCTTTATTTTACTTGCATATTCCATTTTTTCACTTTTTCAATTAAATCAAATTTTGTTAAATCAAAGTGAATAGGTGTAACAGCGATACAATTATTCTTTACACTATGTATGTCACTGCCGTCATTGTCCTTTGTATCAATTACTTCTCCACCTAACCAATAATAACTTTGCCCTCTTGGATCAATTCTTTCTATAAAGGAATTTTTATATTTTCTTGCACCTAAATTAGTAATATTCACTCCTTGGATCTCTTCCTCTTTACAATTAGGTACATTTATATTTAACAATGTATCTGGCGGTAATGGGTTTTTTAGTATTTTTTCTGCTACAGTAATGCTAAACTTTGCCGCAACATTATAATTTACATTTTTAAAATCCGCAAGAGATACTGCAACAGCAGGATATCCTAAAATAGCCCCCTCAATAGCAGCCGAAACCGTACCTGAATAAAGTACATCTGTTCCTAAATTGGGTCCCTTATTGATTCCTGAAAAAACAATATCTATTTTCTCTGAAAGCAATGCTTCAATAGCAAGTTTAACACAATCTGTTGGCGTACCACTAACTGCCCATGCATCAAAATCTTTATCAAAAAACTTAACCTTTTCTGCCCTAAGAGGCTCATGCATAGTTATAGCATGCCCTGTAGCACTTCTCTGACGATCTGGTGCCACAATATATACTTTTGCAATTTTATCTAGTGCACAAGCTAGCTTATATATTCCCTCTGCAAAAATACCATCATCGTTTGTAATTAATATATTCAAAATAGTTCCCTCCTTTAATAGGCTACACATTACTTACTCAAATATTTTAATAGTAATTTCATATAAAACAAATACTAATATAAAAACTAATCATTTATTCATTAGGAGTGATAAATTTGATTCAAATTGATGACTCAGGAAGCGGTAGTTTAATCGGTGGTACTTGTATTGGCGCTATGCGTTCTGAAACAAAAGAATATGTTTATGATATCATCCCTTTAGAATATTATCATGCAAATACATTTAAAAAAAAATTGTATCTAGATAAAGTTGTTGATATAGCCATTTCCCTTCTAAAAGCATTAAATGTATCTAAAGATGAAGAAATAGAAATATGTAGAGGCTATATGTTTGACAAATTAAGAATATTTTTGAAGGAAAATCAATACAATTTTTCTAGCACCACAATAGGAGAACCTCTTCAATCTCAAGTTGAAAATACTTTTGAAGAGTATACCGTTTCGCTAGGTCTTCCTCATGAATTCTTAACCTATACTAAATATCCTTTTCACTTTCATCGATTGCTTAGATGGGTCTATGCAGATTATGATGAGCGGATTTCCCTTTGTAAAACAGGTTGGAAAAGTTGGAAAAAATACGGTAACCTTGATTTACAAATAGAAACCACTTATCTTAAACACAGCAAATACAATTGCCTAAAATGTTGGAATAAAATCAATGACAATACCAATGTCAAAGTAATTAAATATCATAGTAATAAACCAAATACGATCTATCTGCATCTAAACTGTTAATAAAACTCCAAAAATATAGGAGTTTTATTTCTTAATAATAGTAATCAATAAAGGTGGCTCTTTTGTTTGATTGATATAATCGACCTTCATCACGTGAAATTTATTTGACTCAAGGGTTTCAACATAATTTATAACCTTTTCTTTTTCAATTTTTCCTTCATCATGACCATAGTATATGACAATAGTAACAATTCCATTTTTCTTTAAAAAGGTCAAACATTTCTCAATGGCAACAATAGTCGTTTCAGCCGTTGTAACAATATGGTGATCTCCCTTTGGTAAATACCCTAGATTAAACATAGCTCCACTAATTTCATCCCTAATATAAGTATCCATATTTTCATGTCCATCTTGTATTAGCTCTACACCACTTAGGCGATTCTTCTCTAATAATTCTCTTGTATTTGAAATGGCTAAATCTTGTATATCAAAAGAAATAACTTTTCCTTCTTCTCCTACCATATTTGCTAAAAATAATGTATCATTTCCATTCCCCATTGTAGCATCCACTACTACGTCACCTTTTTTCAACGTTTCTTTTAAAAATGATTTAGCTACTTCTGTAGGTCTTGTTAAATATTTTGTATTCATTTGAAACACCTCATTTTATTGATGGGATTTACATGCTTTTAAAAAATAATCTGGTAAAATTACTCGTCCTATCCTATTTCCATCAAGCTCATTCAAAGTATTGATAGGTTCATAACATGTTCTTACTTCATTTAAGGGAACTTCTTCAAATCTTAATTTTTCAAAAAATATCTCTTCTTGATCAATATTTACAAATACCTTTTTTACTCCTTTTTTATCTGCTAAATTTAAAGTAGCTTTTACAATACCATCTCCTAAATATTCTCTTCTTCTATTTTTTGAAACAACTACAAATTTCAGAATTGCTATGTCTTCTATTTTTATAAATCCAGCAGTTGCAACAGCCTCTTTATTGTCATAAGCAATCATACAATTTGTAATGTAATCTTCTATTGCCTCTATCTTTAGATGACTTTCCTCTATTAGCTTTTCTATAATAGATAATTCTTCTTGACTTGCTGCCTTAATTTCTAACATCCTTCCAACTCCTTATAAGAAAGCACTTCATTTATGCTATTTAAATGCTCCCGATAAAAATACATAAGCTCTATACAATACAACTATCATTTTAACATGATTTTAGGTATTCAATCTCTTTTTTTGTTAAATTTCGCCACTTTCCTTTTTCTAAATGATCTAGTTTAATTTTACCAATAGCAATTCTTTTTAATCGTTTTACAGGATGATTGATTTTTTCAAACATTTTTCGAATTTGTCTATTCTTTCCTTCATGAATCATTACCTCAACAATACTATAGTTTTTTTCTCCTTTTAAAACCTTAATAGATGCAGGAGCTGTTACATACCCTCCTATATCCATACCTTTTCTAAACCAATTAAGTTCTTTATCATTAAGTATTCCTTCGATTTTAGCAATATAAGTTTTCTTGATTTCATGTTTCGGATGTGTGAGTCGATAGGATAAATCTCCATCATTTGTCATAATTAATAAACCTGAAGTATCATAATCCAATCTACCTACAGGATAAATCCTTTCATGAATATCTTTTGTAAGATCTACTACAGTAGATCTATCAAATTCATCTGATAGTGTAGTTATATATCCTTCTGGTTTATTGAGTAGGATATATACTTTATTTTCTTCTAACTGAATAATCTTATTATCTATAGAAACAATATCTTTATCAGGATTTATAACTACTCCCATTTCTTTTACGATTTCATTATTTACGCTCACCCTGCCAACCTTTATTAATTCTTCTGCTTTTCTTCTAGATGTAACTCCACAATATGCTATATATTTTTGCAATCTCACAAAACTCTCTCCTTTTCTTTGGTTAAGGGAATATCATAAGTATATTATATATTTTATACTAACTTTTCTTCAAATATATTCAATTCCTTTATTCTTTTAAACTTTTATTGGTATACATTTTTTTAAGGACTTCATCATACGGCATTTTACTTTCCCAATTTTTTAGAACATCATTTTTATGATCATACTCACTTTTTTTAATTTTTTTATTTTGGTTTTTTCCTTTTGTTTTGTACTTGTTACTTTCTGTACTTAATGATTGTTTTTTATCAAAGCTTTTTAATATACTATAAATATTTTCTAACTTTTCATCTATTTTTTCTAATAAAGCTATCATTTTTTCATCCATTTGATCTTCTCCTTATCATATTTTTATTATATGAAAAGGATATTCTTCTTCTTTTTATATTATGATTTTGTAATAATTTTTTTATAAAAACCTGTTTTTTATATGTAACAGTAATTATTCTTTTTTCATAGTATATATTAAAAATATGACAAAGGATATGATGTGTATGTTATCTATTTGTAGTAGTAAGAGTATATTAAATGTTTTATATTATATTCCTGTTGAAATCATAGCTATTATATTATATAAGATATTCGAGCATAATGCTTTATAAAAATAGGAATTTTAAGTAATCTTTATATTGTATTATAAAATATATTTTACATTTATTTTCAAATTATGTTTTAAAGTACAATATTTTATTCTATATTTATATTACTACTCGGAACTTGTTCTTCTATTGTAAATTTCTATAATTTTAAGCCTTTGAATCATCGTATTTTTCTCCTAAAAAAAACAGGAGCTCTTGCTCCCGCTTTTTTTATTATTCATACATTTCTTGAATTCTTTTTTGAATTTCTTCATCTTCTAAAAACTCATCAAAAGTAGTTTGCTTATCCAAAATCCCACTTGGTGTAATTTCAATCACTCTATCTGCAATGGTTTGAATAAATTTGTGGTCATGAGATGTAAAAATCATCGTTCCTTTAAAAGCAATCAAACCATCATTTACTGCTTGAATAGATTCTAAGTCTAAATGATTTGTTGGTTGATCAAGAAGCAATACATTTGCACTTGAAAGCATTAATTTAGAGAACATACATCTTACCTTTTCTCCTCCTGATAAGACCTTTGCCATCTTTAAAGGCTCTTCCCCTGAAAATAGCATCTTTCCTAAAAATCCTCTAATGAAGGATTCTGATTTTTCTTCGGAATATTGTCTTAACCAATCTATCAAATTCAAATCAACCTCTTCAAAGTATTCTGCATTATCCTTTGGTAAATAAGCTTGAGTAGTGGTAACTCCCCATCTAAAGGTACCTTCATCCGGTTCCATCTCACCCATTAAAATTTTAAAAAGAGCCGTTTTCGCCATTTCATTTTTCCCTAGGAGTACAATTTTGTCCCCTTTATTTACAGTAAATGAAATATTATTTAAAACTTTTACCCCATCAATGGTTTTGCTAATCCCCTCTACCTGTAAAATATCTTTTCCAGCTTCTCTTTCTGGTGTAAATCCAACGAATGGATATCGTCTTGATGATGGCTGTATATCTTCTATATTAATCTTATCTAAAAGCTTCTTTCTAGAAGTTGCTTGCCTTGCTTTTGAAGCATTAGAGCTAAATCTTGCTATAAAGGACTGTAATTCTTTTATTTTTTCTTCTTTTTTCTTATTTTGTTCTTTCATTAATCTTAATGCTAATTGACTCGATTCGTACCAAAAATCATAGTTCCCCACAAATAATTTTGCTTTTCCAAAATCAATATCTAACATATGGGTACATACTTTATTTAAAAAATGTCTATCATGAGATACTACGATTACTGTATTCGGATAATCTAATAAAAACTCTTCTAACCAGTTAATAGCTTTAAAATCTAAATGGTTTGTAGGCTCATCTAGTAAAAGAATATCTGGATTTCCAAAAAGAGATTGAGCTAATAAAACTTTTACCTTTTCATCACCCTTTAATTCTTTCATAGTCTTATCATGTAAATCTTTAGTAATGCCTAAGCCCATTAGTAGTTTTTCTGCATTTACTTCAGCTTCCCAACCATCAAGCTCTGCAAACTCACCCTCTAGCTCGGATGCCTTGATTCCATCCTCTTCAGTGAAATCTTCTTTTTGATAAAGAGCATCCTTTTCCTGCATGATTTCATAAAGTCTTGTATGTCCCATAATAACTGTATCTAAAACAACAAACTCATCAAATTCAAAGTGATTTTGCTTAAGTACTGCTAATCTTTCCCCTGGAGTAATAGAAACATTTCCTTCATTCGGTTCAACATCACCAGATAAAATCTTTAAAAAAGTTGATTTTCCTGCACCATTTGCACCAATGACTCCATAACAATTTCCTGGAGTAAATTTAACATTTACATCATCAAATAATTTTTTATCACCATATCTTAATCCTATACCTGTAACTGTAATCAAATTCATCTGTTATACAACTATTTGTATAACGTCCTCCTCTCTTTCTGACAAATAAAAAATTGCACAAAATCTGTGCAATTTTATTTCACTTACTCCATTATACACGCTTTTACAAAATTATTGAATACTTTTTTTATAATCTCCCTATATAATCTCCTTATTTTTTTTAAATCTAGTTTGTTAATAATAACAAACGCTCACATTCTTGTAAAACTCCCTGTTCATATCCTTCTAAAAAATAATTCTCCTTAGACAGCATATTTTCCCCTTCCCCCATGCTACAATTGCATATATGTTTTTATTAAGCTAGGAAAATTATGACCATCATCAATAAA
This sequence comes from Marinisporobacter sp., assembly GCA_025210395.1. Classification (GTDB taxonomy): domain Bacteria; phylum Bacillota; class Clostridia; order Peptostreptococcales; family Thermotaleaceae; genus Crassaminicella. The sequence goes on along the minus strand of JAOARV010000013.1, from coordinate 3,258 downwards.
AAATTGTAGATATTCATTATATTCCACATAATTTTCTCTATAAACCTCTAGTATATCTATTAATGCTTTTCTTGCCTCTTTTAATTCATAACAGTTTAAATTTAAAGCATCTATTGTATAGGTTGCTCTCATATGCTCATTGCTAGATTCATCATTATTTCTTGGAATGATCTCTCCATTAGCAATATTGTAATTAAAGTACTGCTCTGGATTGTCTATAACTGGATTTATAAATTTATCATTATATTTATTCTTTTTATATATTCCACAACTATTTTTTTGATTACATGACACTAAAAGATTATCATAATTTTGAAACTCTTTTGGATACCTGTCTCGTGGTTTAATATGTTCTATATGCCCATCATTGATATCATATATTCTCTTTTCACAATAAGGGCAATATTCTTCTTGTTCTATAACTAAAATATTTTCTTTAATATTCGTTCTTATATTATCCTTATTATAATCATTCCATGATTTAGGAGAGTATTTTTTCTTATATTCCAATACACAGTTTGGTTCTTTTCCTTTGTTAACCTTTAGCATTCTTTTTATTCCTAACAGATATATCTACTCTGATCCTCATAATATCTTTGTCTAAATCTCCTAAATATCTCCTTAAATAATTAAATGTCTCTTTAAATTCCTTTGTGTCATATAAATTTTTATTTAATAATTCATAAACTCTGTTTAATTTTATTGTGATATCTTCATTTCGTAAACTATCCAACCTCATAGTTGTACTTAATATATCCCCTATATTTTTGCCATAAGTTTCATTTAACTCATTATTTTCAACAAGCTTAATACCCTCTTGATCTTTCTTCATAACACGCAGTTGCTTTGATTCTATATTTCCAATAATATGTGGTGAATGAGTTGCTATAATCAACTGATTATTTTTACCTATCCTTTCATATACATCAATAATCTTTCTTTGCCATTGTGGATGTAAAGATATCTCTGGCTCATCAATTAAAATTACTGAATTGTTTACTTCTAAAAATTTTAATGACAATGCACGCAAAAATAATTGTTTTTCTCCCGAAGATAACCCTGTAATATCAAATTCTTTTCCTAAGCTGTTTCTGAATATAGGCTTTGTTTCACTAGTTTCAGAAAGCCCCACTAACTTAATATCTAAATCCATAACAGAAAATACACTATTTATTTCATTACAAACTTTATCTATAACCTCGCCTATGGTTTTATTTCTATTTTTAAATATTTCTTTATTTATTTTCGTTGCTATAAATGAGGGTATATTTTGAGTCATATTTTGATCAATCACATTTTGAAAGTCTGGTTTAAAATTTAGTGTATTATCCACTTTATTGACCTTTTCAAAATTGATTTCTGTTGGCATATATACAACTTTATGAAAACTAGCACCATCGTTAACATCAAAACTGTATCCATCTGGATGTAGCACGCCATATTCATTCTTATTCAACTTTACAGTTACTGTATACGAATCTGGTGTTAACTCTACATTACCTTCTCCTACTTCTTTATACCCTCGTTCATCTATATCAAAAGCATCATAAATATTTTTTAATAAAGTAGTTTTTCCAGTTCCATTTTCACCAATAATAACAATGGTACTCAATATATTTTCATTTGAATCTTTAAAATCTATCTCTAAATTATTAAATAATTTATGACCATTATACTTTATTTTTTCCATCTTCATACAATTCATCTCCTTTCCTTAAAATCATTATATCAATATAATAGTTGTCAAACATATAAAGGTTGAAAATAAATATATAACTAATCTAAAATTTCATAAATTGTGGTAATTCCTCTACCGTTGCTTTTCTCGGTGATAATTGATAAATGCTTTTCCCTGTTATTTTTGAAATAATATCTACAACTCCTTTAATTCTTCTCCTGAAATATCTGTGTTAAAGGAAGTTAACCATCTTTATAGTCTATCCTCTTTAAATTTTTTCTTCCAATTTATTGAATTTAGATAACTCTATAAAATTGATTTCTACTATAGATAAACAAAATTAATTATTAAATTATGCATCTAAATTTTAAATGTAGGTATCTATAGATTATCATAAACACTCTTCAACCAACTTTGGAAAGAACCAATTTTAGATTATCATAAACATTTTTAAAATTCGTTATATCCAATTCAACCGTAATAGAATAACTAGTTGGTGCCATTACTGAAAAATAGTGAAACATTTGCCCACGAGACCATGTTTGAATATCTATAGGATTAAAATTTGTATTCATTTCTATTTATTCTCCTTCCTCCATAATCCATGTTTACTACAATATACATATATCTTTCCTTTTTTTTGTTTTGGAATACGGACCTCTGCATTCTGTTCCGGATATAGTTTTACTAATAGTACTTGATCAAAAGACACATAAGCAACAAACGAAATATAATGATTTTTAGTCATCTCATGGTCAATAGTGATATAATAATCATTCTCAATTTCATCAATGGTTATTTTATGCTCTTTGTCATGCTCTTTATAAGCTAAAGGTACAAGTTTTCTACCACAACATGAAATATCTGGTCTACCAGTACTATATATAATATCTCCACAGTTTGAGCATACATAAAATTTAATATGTTTCAAGTTACCTGTATCCTTACTATTAGGAGACAAATCACCTATTAATAATTTTTCAACATTTACACCTAAAATATTGGACAGCTCATTAATTAAAGATATATCTGGACAACCTAAACCACGTTCCCATTTGGATATAGTTTTGTCGCTAATATTTAGAGCTTCCGCAATTTCTTTCTGAGTCATATTCTTTTCTTTGCGAAGGCTTAAAATTAATTTTCCAGCCTTAATACAATCCATGTAATCACCCCCACCTATAAAGAATAACTTGAAATAGGTATTTTTTCAATAAACGCTCCGTAGAGTTTTGAAGTGCTTTTATTTAAAATATCAATATTCTAATACATATGCCCAGAAGTATCATACTTATATTATATAGCAACTTCTTCACGTTCTTCTGAAATATAAGTAAAAGATGAAGTCTTACATATAATTCTCGTAAGACTTCATCTTTTCTCTGATTGACCTTTCCTTAGAGTAGTTTTTCCTACATCCCTACATAATATAGTTAAAAAACTATGACCCTTTCTCGATAAATTGGACACTCTAGAGTTAGAGTTTCTCTGTTTTTCTCATTATTTCTCGTGATTCTGATTTTCCACCCATTTATTCCACAGTTCTCTTGACAATGAGCCTCTCATGGCATGTATTTATG
>JAOARV010000012.1 GCA_025210395.1 Marinisporobacter sp. | reverse complement strand
GATAATGAGTACATGGCATGATAGGCTTGTATGCTAGGCATCAACCATGCTCCAGAGCCCTGCTACCTGTTCAGAATGGGTGGTGCCTTGAAGCATAAATACATGCCATGAGAGGCTCATTGTCAAGAGAACTGTGGAATAAATGGGTGGAAAATCAGAATCACGAGAAATAATGAGAAAAACAGAGAAACTCTAACTCTAGAGTGTCCAATTTATCGAGAAAGGGTCAAACTTATCTACAACTCTTAATTCAATTCCATTTAATTTACACTTGTATTCAAGTTTAGTTCTAAATTCATAGAATTTTTGTTGTGCTATTGTTTTAGATAAATTCCTATTCTTCATCATGCCCCTAACATTCAAATCCTCAATAGTTATATACTTTGGTTTGGTTTTTATCAAAGCATTTACAACCATTTTGATATGATTAGTTCTTATATTGGCAAGTCTTTGATGAAGTTTTTGTATAATCAAAATTTGTTTTTGTATATTCTTGTAGCCTTCACCGCCTTTCTTTCTAACTTCATACTTCCTCGATAACTTTTTTTGCTCTCTTTTCAACTTTTTTTCTAGCTTCCTAACTCTTGATGTTTTATTAATGTTTTTGTGGATTTCTCCATTACTAAATACTGCAAATTCCTTCAAACCTACATCTACTCCTATTCCTTCTATACTGTCATTTTTAGGAATTTCTATTTCTTCTTTATATAGAATTGAAATATAATATCTGTTGGCTTTTTTAGTAATAGTAACACTTGTTGGATAACCATTAGGTACATATCCATACTCTTTTATTCGTATCCATTTTAGATTAGGAACTTTAATTCTGTGCCTTTGAACCTCAATACTTTTAAGGCTAGACTTTGAGATATAAACTCCTATATCTTGATTTTTCTTTTTCTTAAATTTAGGAAATCTACCTAGTCCTTTAAAAAATCTTTTGAAAGCGATTTCTCCATTTTCTAAAGCCTTCTTTCTAGCTTTAGCATTATGCTCTTTAATCCAAGGTAGTTCCTTAGATAATTCATGATTGATATACTTGTTAAATTCATTAGCACCAATAAAACCTTTATCTACTTCTCCATTCTTATATTTTTCATACTGCTCTTTATTTTTCGCAATATAATGATTAAACAAGAACCTACAACAACCTATATGCTTATTAATTAAGATTTTTTGTTCTTCTGATGGTTTGATTTCAGTTTTGTATACTCTATTCCTCAACATTTTTAAATTCCTCTTTAACTTTTTTACCATACTTTCTTAATCCATAAAGCCTACAAGAAAATATATGAATAATAGTCATTAAATCTTTGACCATTTCTTCTTGTGGGGACAACTTCTCATTGTTTACTACTATAAAATTAACTCCATATTCCTTCAAAAAATTTTCAAACCAATCATAGCCAAACCTAACAAATCTATCAGCATAAGCAATTATAATGTTTTTAATTTCACCTTTTGAAGATTCTCTTATAAGTTTATTCCATTTCTTTCTTTTGTAATTCATGCCACTACCTATTTCAGTAATAACTTCATCTACAATAATTCCACGACTATTACAATATTCTTTTAGAAATTCTACTTGATGTTCTAATTCTTTTTTTTGTTTATTGCTAGACACTCTTGCATAAATAACTGTTTTTCCTTGTGCATTTGATTCTCCTAAAAATTCATTTATTTGTTCTAATGTATAATATCGTCTATTACTTGTAGGAGTTCTGAAAGCCTTCAATTTACCTTCTCTATCCCATCTTTGAAGTGTAATAACTGCCACATTTAGCATTTCAGAAACTTCTTTCGGTTTTAAAACTTTCATATAATCACCTCTATAATTAGTATATCACATCGGTGATTACCTATAAATATTTTTGAATATGTTTATATATGTTTGTATATGTTTTTATTAACTATTAACTTTCACCCAAATGGGTGCTTTTTTCAATTCTTTTTAATCCTTCTTCAATATTTTCAAGAGAAGTAGCATAAGATAATCGAATATAATGGTCTTCTCCAAAAGCTACTCCTGGAATCACTGCTACATTTACAGTTTGTAATAAATACTCTGCAAAATCCATTGATCCATTAATAGTAAATCCATTGAAGGTTTTTCCTATTAATTTTGATATATTTATCATTACATAAAATGCTCCTTCTGGCTTTCTGCAAGATATTCCATCAATGCTATTGATCTTTTCAACCATATAATTTCTTCTTCCAACAAAGGCTTCAATCATTTTATTGATCGGCTCTTGGTCTCCTTCTAAAGCAGCAATGCTTGCATATTGTGCGATGGTATTTGGATTAGAAGTAGCATGACTTTGAATATTATTAATAATGCTAATGATTTCTTTATCCGCTGCTAAATAACCTATTCTCCATCCTGTCATTGCATAAGCCTTTGACATACCATTGATCACAATGGTTAATTTTTTTATATCTTCTCCTAAAGAAGCAATGCTTACATGTTTTCCATCATAGATTAATTTTTCATAAATTTCATCAGATATAATGAAAATATTATTTTTTACTGCTATCTCTGCAATTTCTTTTAATTCATCTTCTGTATATACAGTTCCTGTTGGATTATTTGGGCTGTTTAAAATAATTGCTTTTGTATTTTCATTGATCGCTTTTAATAAGGTTTCTTTTGTATATTTAAAGCCTTCTTCCTCTGAAGTTTCAACAAGAATAGGCGTAGCATCTGCAAGCTTTACAAGTTCTGGATAACTTACCCAATAAGGAACAGGTATGATTACCTCATCTCCTGGATTACATATTGCTTGTAATGCATTGAATAATGAATGCTTTGCTCCATTAGAAATGACGATATTCTCTGGTTTATATGCTAAATCATTATCCTTTTTCAATTTATCACAAATAGCCTGCTTTAGATCTGGAAGACCTGATGCAGCAGTATATCCTGTATACCCCTTCTCCATTGCATCTATAGCAGCAACTCGTATATTTTGAGGCGTATTAAAATCCGGTTCTCCTGCTCCAAAGCTTACTACATCCATACCGTCTGCCTTCATTTTTTTTGCCTTTGCTGTAATGGCTAATGTAATAGATGGAGATATTTTCTTGTTTTTTCTTGATAATTGATCCTTCATGATCATTCCCCTTTCTTTATACAGGACAAGTCTTTTGTTCCTTATCAGTATATTCACTATCTATTTTATATTTTTCAGCCTGTCTGTATCTAAAAAATTCTATAGCTACTTGCGGGAATAAAGCATAAGATAATACATCTTCCTCTTGCTCTAGGTATTCTTTCATTTCATTTCTTATGCTTTCTAATTGAGGTTGAATTAAATCAGCTGGTCTACAGGTAATCACTTCTTCATCCCCAATAATTTTTTGAATGATTTTCTTTTTAATTGGTACAGTTGGCTTTCCATACATGCCTCTTACATAAGCTTTTACTTCCTTTGGAATCATTTTATATCTTTCACCAGTGAGTACATTTAACACTGCTTGAGTACCTACGATCTGACTTGTAGGTGTTACAAGTGGTGGATGACCTAAATCCTCCTTCACTCTTGGTACCTCTTTTAATACTTCTTCAAATTGATCAAGAGCATTTTGCATCTTCAGCTGTGATACAAGATTTGAAAGCATTCCTCCTGGAACTTGATAAATTAATGTATTAATATTTACCCCTAATACCTTTGGATTTAGTAAACCACTTTCTATACTTTTTTCCCTTATGGGTCTAAAATGCTCCGCAATTTCATTAAGCTTTTCAATTTCTAGCCCTGTATCATACTTTGTTCCTTTTAATGTGGCAACTAAACTTTCTGTAGGTGGTTGGCTTGTTCCCATAGAGAATGGTGAAATAGCTGTATCAATAATATCTACCCCACCTTCAATTGCCTTTAAATAAATCATATCTGCTAAACCACTCGTCATATGAGAATGTAGTTCTAACGGAATCTTTACTGCTTTTTTTAGTGCTGATACTAATTCATAAGCATAGTAGGGTGTCAAAAGACCTGACATATCCTTTATACAGATAGAATCTGCTCCCATGCTTTCCATTTCTTTTGCTAATTTCACATAAGTCTCTGTTGTATGAACTGGACTTGTTGTATAGGAAATAGCTGTTTGTGCATGAGCACCTTCTTTTTTAGTTGTTTCTACTGCTGCTCTTAAATTTCTCACATCATTTAGCGCATCAAATATTCTTATCACGTCTATTCCATTATAAATAGATTTTTTAACAAATTCAATCACTACATCATCTGCATAATGCTTATAGCCTAAAATATTTTGTCCCCTTAAAAGCATTTGTAGATTGGTATTTTTTATTTTCTTTCTGATCTTTCTCAATCTTTCCCATGGGTCTTCACTTAAAAATCTTAAGGAAGCATCAAAGGTTGCCCCTCCCCACATTTCTAAAGCATGATATCCAACTCCGTCTAATTGTTCTAATATAGGTAACATCTCTTCTGTTTTCATTCTCGTTGCAATTAATGACTGATGTGCATCCCTTAAAATCGTTTCTGTTATTTTAACTTTTGCCATATTTCTGCCTCCCATTATTCATTTCCCAATTAATTCGAATCATTCTCAAAATTATATTCCTTTTATTTTCAATTTTTCCAAAATGTATCTATCAATGTTTTTTCATTTTTATGCACAATAGCATGGATAAACTTGTATATTCCTTATTTCAATATTATTTTATCAACCTAATCCCTTTATGTACAGTTTCTACAAAAAGTGTTATACTGTTATTGCTTTATTATTATAATTATTATCTAATTTTTCTTTATTTTTTTAAGGGGAGGATCATTATGGATGCTACAGACTTAAAAATTTTAGAATTACTACAAAGAAATTGTCGAATCTCTATGAAGGATTTAGGGAAAATAGTAGGATTAACTTCACCTGCTGTATCAGAAAGAATAAAAAAATTAGAAGAAAACGGAGTGATTACTGGATATAAAGCTATTGTTAATCCGCAAAAGCTCAACAAAACTGTGCAAGCATTCATAGATATCTCAATGGATAGAGACCATTATAAAAAATTTTTAGATTATGCTCAAAATAAAAAAAGTATCATTGAATGTCATCATGTTACAGGTGGAGATTGTATGACTCTAAAAGTTATGGTAGAAAGCATGGAAGAACTAGAATACTTAATTGATTCCATCAAAAAAATGGGGAATACAAAAACATCCATCATTTTATCGTCACCTATCGAAAGTAAGATTATTTTATAAAAGTAAATAGGGGTAGGATTAGCGTATTTTACGCGCTATCCTAACCCTATTTCTCACTTTATTTAAGATCCGTACCTCATTCATTCTACATGTACAATATATTTCCTAGGAAATTTTTATTTGATTTTACAAAATCAATCAAATCCTAACGATAATTTTTTCATCTTTGATCTTTTTGTCAAAAGCAATCCTATCTATTACATAAATTCTCTCAAATACATAGATATATGCTATAATTGTAATAAATTACATATATTTTCTTATAGAAAAGGACGTGAGTTACTCTTGGAACAGGAAATGATTACGGTTTTTAAATTAAAAAACTGGATATTATTTTTTCTACTCCTTTATTTTTTTACCATTCTCTTGGCTGGGTGGTACTATTCTAAAAAAGTACAAGAATCAGATGATTTGGTTTTAGCTGGTCGAGGACTTACTTATCCCTTTTTAGTAGCCTCTATTCTTGCTACTTGGATGGGAGCTGGCATTATTTTAGGAGGAGCTGGTGAAGCCTTTACTTTTGGTATGCAAGGTGTTATTTTCGATCCTTGGTCTCCAATGCTCACTTTAGTTTTTACAGGATTATTTTTTGCATATCGTCTTAGAAAAGCTAAGTATACAACTATTGTAGATTTTTATACGAACCGTTATGGTAAAAAAATGGGAGCTGTTTTCGTGATCATGCAGTTTTTAGCAGGACTTTCTTGGATTGCAGGAGAACTCGTAGCCCTTGGGGTAATCATCCACCTTTCAACTGGTTTTTCTATGAATACAGCAGTATTCATAAGCACGATCACAATTATTATGGTCATCCTTCTAGGAGGATTATGGGCTTTATCTAGAGCTGATGCTATATCTATTAGTTTGATCATTATTAGTTTGCTTATTATGCTTCCTTTTGCTTTAAAAGAAGTAGGGGGAATTCGTCATTTCATTGAAAAGGCTAGCAACTATAGAAATCTTCCAGCATTCGCCCTAACTCCTGTTTCTCCAAAAAATGGAGGCTTTAAAGGATATTTCGGCATTATGGGGTTCACCTACTTTATTTCAGCTTGGACTGTCATGAGCTTAGGAGATTTAAACAACTCTACATTAATTACAAGAGCACTTGCTGCTAAAAATGAAAAAACAGCGTCTTTTAGCTTTATTACCAGTGGCTTATTATATCTTTTTATTGGAATGATTCCTGTATTTATTGGTATGAGTGTATATATTTTATGCCCAGATTTCCCCATAAGCCAAGCAGAACATGTGCTTCCCTGGTTTGCAAATAAATATTTACCTCCTTGGATTTCTGTCTTCTTGATTTTATCCTTAGCAGCAGTCGTTGTTAGTGGCACAGGAAATAATTTACTTTCCGCTTCAACATTAATTGGTCATAATGGTTATCGATTACTAAAAAAAGATGCTACAAGCAAAAATGTATTAGTAGTTATTCGAATAGCTATTGTCGTATTAGGTCTTTTGTCTATGAGTATTGGCATCTATTTTAAAAGTGTTTATAAACTTATCGTCTTCGCAGGAGTCTTATTATTCCCTACTACTACCATATCCTATATAGGAGGATTATTCTGGAAAAAATCAAATACCTATGGTGCCTTCAGTTCCTTTATTGGTGGGTTGGTCTCTTGGATTCTGGGATACATATTGATTTATCCAAAGATTGCCCCCCAAAATATAATTGATGGGGTCTTCTTCAATAGCTGGGCCATGTGGGATACCATATATATATCTGCCGTTCCTGCATTTATCATAAGTATCATAGCCTTTGTTATGGGTTCTTTAGTAACGCAAAAGCTAGACCCTCCTAAGCCAATGATGGATGCTGATGGAAATATTATGGACAATGAAGGCTTTTTCTTCTGGTCAAAGAAAAAATTTGATTCAGCAAAATAAAAATAAAGGTATAAATCTTTATGATCACACAAAAAGATTTATACCTTTATTCTTTTATTTTTAAACCAGTTCAGCACTTTAATTTATATTTTTTAGGTTTCTTACCCAATACTTCCTCAATGACACCTTTATTTAGTAAATTCAAAATCAAATCCTTCATAACGATTTTAGGATTTGTCACTTGTAATTTGTTTTTACTCCAAAATAAAGAGGCTTTTGTTCCATGAATAATTTTTTCAATTTCCTTACTCGTAAGGGTCTCTTTCTTTTTTAATTCTTTTACAATTTGATCTTCACATTTTTTATATAATAGCTTTAATAATTCCTCTGTCTTTCTCTGTTGTTTTACATATCCCCACGCAAGTAAAAATGTAATAGTCACACCAAACAATACTACCTTTCCTAAAAATCCTATCATATTATTCACTTACCTTCTCTAATGTGATAAATTTATTATTTCTTAAAATATTGATATAAGTCCCAAGTCTTTCATATAGGGGTTCTGCGTCTTCTCCAAAATCCCCTTTTATGATCTTACCAATTTGTTCAATATTTCTATTGCCATCAATCGCTTTCCATACACAGCTTCCATGAGCATCTAAGTCAATTCGCATTACCTTAGGTGTTTTAAAGAAAAATCTTACACATTTATCTAAAACCCCATCCCTTGGAATAATAAGTTGAATGCGTCCTGCATCATTTTCTGCCCATTTTTGATGCTTATTTTTAGAAGGCACTAGCTCTAAAAAATTATCACCCTTCTTTATTTTCTTAGCCATTTTCTCACCTCTTTATTATAGCTTTAAAAGAGGATATTAAAAATATCCCCTTTTGATTCTTTCAAATATTATACTATTTTCTTTTTAATTCTTAAAGCTTTTTAGATGCTGTTTTCTTGAATACTGAGTACTTCATAAGGGTAAAGGTAAGACCTACAAAGAATAGTAGTGCTCCTATTTGCCCTAAATCAATTCCAAGATTAATAACATCTGCAACAAAGATTTCTTTCCCTAAAGCATTTACACCTGCTGGTATTATTGCAAATACGGCAAGTAATATTCCTATTAATCCTTCTCCTGCGATTAAACCTGATGCGTAAAGAATACCACATTCGATTTTTTCTTTAATGCTATGAGTATCTTCACTTGGTTTTTCTAATCTTTTATCTAATATTCCTCGAACAATACCACCTACCATAATTGGTGTACTTAAATGAATTGGTAAATATAGACCAATAGCGATTGGAAGAACTGGTAATCCTAATAATTCTATTGTAACGCCTATACCTATTCCAGTAAATACAAGAGCCCATGGCAAGTTACCGCCCATAACCCCTTCTATAACCAATCTCATTAAAGTAGCTTGTGGTGCTGGTAATTCAGTAGATCCGAATCCCCATGCTTGATTTAATAATGTTAAAACCCCACCAATTGCAATAGCAGATGCTACTGCACCAATGATTTCACCATATTGTTGTTTATAAGGTGTAGCCCCTACTAAGAAACCTGTTTTTAAATCCTGAGAAGTATCCCCTGCCATTGCAGCAATAATACATATAATAGCACCAACAGTTAATGTTGCAATCATTCCTGTTTGCCCATCATTTCCACTTGCCTTAAATATAATTGCTGTAATAATTAATGTTGCAATAGTCATTCCTGATACAGGGTTAGATGAACTACCAACTAAACCTACGATTCTTGAAGATACAGTTGCAAAAAAGAAACCAAAAATAGCAATTAATAAAGCACCACCAAAGCCTACTGGTATAATTGGTAACATCATCATAGCTAAAACAACTGCTAATGAACCGATTAAAACCATCTTCATAGACATATCATGATCTGTTCTAATATTTGCATTTCCACCTGCGCCACCAGAGTAATCCTTCATAGCATCTTTAAAAGTCTGAACGATTAATGGTAAAGATTTAATTAAGCTAAATACACCACCAAAAGCAACAGCTCCAGCCCCTACATATCTTATGTAGAAGTTCCAGATTCCCCAATATCCTAATTCATTGATGGGTACAGAAGCTGGATACATAATAACATTTCCCATATCTCCGATATTTGCAATCAATGGAATAAATGCAAACCATCCAAGTACAGCTCCGCCTAACATATATGCAGAAATTTTAGGTCCTATAATAAATCCAACACCTAGTAAGGCTGGTAATACATCTGCACCAATAGCTGCTCCCTTGTATCCTGGGATTGCTGTTTCTATTTCACTTGGGAATAATTTAAATCCACCCGCAATAAATTTGTATGCTGCTCCTACTCCAAGCCCTGTAAATGTAATCTTTGCCTTTTCTCCACCTTCTTCACCAGCAAGTAAAACTTCCGCACAAGCTGTTCCTTCAGGATAAGGCAATACACCATGTTCTTTTACGATTAATGCTTTTCTTAAAGGAACCATAAAAAGTACGCCAAGAAGTCCTCCACATAAAGCAATAGCTGTTATAGCTATTAAATCAGGAGATCCCATATTCCACTCCTGCATCCAAATATAAAGAGCAGGTAATGTAAAGATTGCTCCTGCAGCTAGAGATTCTCCAGCTGATCCAATTGTTTGAACCATATTATTTTCAAGGATAGATTCCTTCTTAAAAACACCTCTAATAAGTCCCATTGATATAACTGCTGCAGGGATAGATGCACTAATCGTCATCCCTACTTTTAATCCTAAATATGCATTAGCTGCACCAAAAACTACTGCTAGTAAAATACCTAATACAATAGAAGTCAAAGTAAATTCTGGTAAAATTTGATCAGCAGAAATAAAAGGTTTAAATTCTTTTGTCTTACTTTCACTTGCCATATTTTTCCCTCCTATTTAATTGTTTTAGTTCTTTCGAATATTGCGAAAATTTATGAACATTCATTTTTATTAACCGGTTGCAACCTTAATTGTAGTATAGATAACTTTTTTTTGAAAGTCAAATCCCCATTACACTCCTTATTTTTATAAATTTTCTTCTATTAACCCATTTATTTTCTAAATCAAAACAAAGATTAAACACCTGATTTTTTCTTTATCTACCGGTCGGTATATAGGTATAATAAGAGCTTTTGGTCACCTATATCTTTTTTATAGCTATTTTCATAAAAGGATTTTATTTTATCTAACAACGTTCGATAAAGCTCCTGTGATAATTTCTTCATATTTATGCATTATTGTCGAATAAATATTTTTTCTATTTCATTACTTTACTAAAGAAAAGTGCTATTTTAATCCTATGAAAAAAAAGCAATCTTCCCGACTACTCTTGCTCCTAGTCTTGAATCTTTTTAAAAATAGACCATCTCATAAGCATATATAGAAGGACTCCAAATAAAATAACCGTTCCAAAAGCACCAATATTTATCCCGATGGAAAGGTCTATATGTAATACTGCTAATAATGCTAATAGTACACCTACTACCCCTTCACCAGCAATCATGCCTGATGCATATAAAATACCAAAATCAATTTTCCCATGTCTTTCAAAATCACTTAATTGAATCCACTCTAAATCTAACAATCCCCTTATAAGTCCTCCAATAAAAATTGTAGTCGTAAGATGAATAGGAAGATAAAGACCTATAGCTATAGGAAGAATTGGTAATTCTAAAAGCTCTATAACAATTCCAATTCCTACACCAATAAAGATTAAAGACCAGGGTAAATTTCCATCCATAACCCCTTCCACTACTAAATTTACTAAGGTTGCTTGGGGAGCAGGTAGTTCAGACGAACCAAATCCCCATGCTTTATTTAGTAAAACCAATACACACCCTAAAGCCAAAGCACTTACTACACCACCTATTATTTCTCCTATTTGTTGCTTATAAGGAGTTGCTCCTACTAAAAATCCTGTCTTGAGATCTTGAGAGGTATCTCCTGCCATAGCTACAATGATACAAATAATCGCCCCTACAGTAAATACATTCAATATCGTTTCATTCCCAACACCACATGTTTTCTTAAATACTAAAGATGCAATAATCAATGTAGCAATAGTCATTCCAGAGATTGGATTAGAAGAACTTCCAATAAGCCCTACGATTCGAGAAGATACAGTAGCGAAAAAAAATCCAAATATGACGATTAATAAAGTCCCCATTATACCTATTCTAATAGATGGTAATACGGTTATTGCAAATATAATAAATAAAATAGTCAATCCTACTGTGGATAAAGGTATATCTTGTTCTGTTCGAAGGGCACTTTTCCCTCCTATAATTTCATGATAATCTTTTATCGTCTCTACAATAGTTTCATAGATAATAGGTATAGATTTTATAAGGCTAATCATGCCACCAAAAGCTACAGCTCCTGCTCCTATATATCTTATATATGCATTCCATATATCCCAGTTATTCAGCTGTCCAATTTCATTAGATGCAGGAAATATAATAGCATGACTATTCATTCCAAATACGGATATCAAAGGAATAATCACAAACCACCCAATCAGTGAACCGGCTAGCATAAACCCTGCAATTCTTTTTCCTATGATAAACCCTACTCCTAAAACAGCAGGTAATGCATCCATCCCTATTAATGTAGAAAAAGGATTTCTAATATGTATTTCTAATTTCGATGAAAACAGCTTCAGACCATCTGTCAACATCTTGTATATTGCTCCAAAGCCTATTCCTGCAAAGGTTGCTTTTGCCTTCTCTCCACCTTCTTCACCCACTAAAAGTACATTGGCACAAGCAGTCCCCTCAGGATAAGGTAAATACCCATGCTCTTTTACAATAAATGCTTTTCTTAAAGGAATCATAAACATAATTCCCAAAATCCCACCAAATAAAGAAATTAATGTTACAAACTTAACACTTGGTGCATCTACACCTGCTTCATTTGCCCATAAAAACATTGCAGGAATTGTAAAAACCACTCCTGCAGCTAATGATTCACCCGCTGACCCAATAGTTTGAACCATATTACTTTCTAATATGGAGTCTCTTTTCATAATTACTCTCGTTACACTCATTGCTACAACCGCTGCTGGTATGGAAGCACTGATTGTCATACCAACCTTTAACCCTAAATATGCATTTACTACACCAAATACTATTGCTAATATAACTCCTGATATAACAGATATAAAAGTCAATTCAGGAAGAATTTGATCTGCAGCTATAAATGGCTTAAACCCCTTGTAATTATTAGCCATTATGTCCTCTCCTCATATTCATTCAAAAAATTTTCCTCCTTCTAGTAAATGAATTCAGATAAAATAGCCTATCCATCTGAATCTTGCATGTTCAATTTTACTGAACGAGTTTACTGATTTCATTATATACTACTTTCCTGAGGCTTACAATTTAATTCTTTTTTTGAATATCTTTCTATATTGAGATATAATATTATCAAATAGAGAGTAGGTGATCTAATGACTACAAAAGATAGAATTCTAATGGCTTCGTTGAAGTTTTTTTTAATTGAAGGGTATGAAAACACAACTTTAAGTATGATTGCAGATGCAGTAGATATAAAAAAACCTTCTATTTATTATCATTTCAAATCAAAAGAAGGCTTATTATTTCATAGCATTTACTTTATATTAAATACTTTAGAAGAACAAATCACCCATTCAGTAACGCGTTCAAATACACCTAAAGAACAATTAGAATCATTTTTTGAATGTATTTTTGATTTTAACGATAAGCTTTCTTTAATGATTGGTAATGATTGTAATAACTCTATTAATTTTATTACAATGATTCAGCTTCATTCCAATAGATTCAAGGAGCTTTCTGAAAGAATCAATCAATATTATGAAAAAATTAGTTATATCTTAAAAGATATTCTGACACAAGGGCAAAAGAAAAACCTGATCAAGGATGCTCTTGATAAGGATATGGCTGTAATAGATATTATTTCTAGGATTGAAGGACTTATAGCCCTTTCAACAGTCTATAAAACCGTTCATCTAAATAATATTAGAAACCAGCTATACGAAAATCTATGGCTAAATCTTGCACCGCAAAATAATCCACAAAAAAAAGATAGGAAATTCTTCAACTATGGTCCCATTAGCCTAGGTCGCAAATGGTAGCTTCAAAAGAAGGACAGATTTTTTAATCTATCCTCTCTTTTGTCTAAAATTTAAATTTATTTACATTCTCTATCAGCATTTCTGACAATTCCTTCGTTTTCTGTGCATGTCCATTCATTTCTACCATAGAAGCTACTTGCTCCTGTGTACTAGCAGAAACTTCTTCTGACGTAGCCGAAGCTTCTTCTGTTATAGCTGCTATATTGCTTATAGCTTCAATAATTTCATTTTTATGCTCTTCTATTTTTTGTGTATTTTCTCTTACCTGATCTAATTTATTCACTAACATGACTAGGGATGTTGCTGTTTTACTAAAAATTTCTTCTGTCCTCTGAATAGATTCATTTTGCTCATTTTGTGTATATTTCACATCATCCATAACCACTACAGCATTTTGTGATTGATTTTGAATATTATCAATCATTTCTTTTATATCATGGGTAGCTTCTGATGTTTGTTCAGCCAATTTTCTAATTTCATCTGCCACTACAGCAAATCCTCTACCTGCTTCTCCTGCTCTTGCTGCTTCTATAGACGCATTTAAAGCTAAAAGATTTGTCTGGTTTGCAATATTATCAATCAAAGTAATAATCATTTCTGTTTTATTAGCATATTTATTTACCTGCTGAATAATTTCATTAATTTGTACAGCTTTTTCTGTAGTTTTTTCTGTTTTTTGATTTAAAACTCCCATGATTTTCAATCCTTGTTCACTTAGTTCATTAGAATCATGAGATAGATTAAATACATCTCCAACAAGCTTTACCATTTGTTGAATATTATCTCCCAAATCATTTGTTTTAAAGGTTATTTGTTCTGCATCCTTGGCTTGTTCTGATGAACTAATTGCTACTTGTTCTATTGCTTTAGAGATTTGATCTGTTGCTTGAGAAGATTGATCTACTATTTCCGCTAGACTTTCTGCTCTTTCGTATACCGTATCAGAAGATGCTTTGACATTTTGCATCAGCTCTTTTATATTTTTCATCATATCATTATAGCTGTTTGAAAGCTGTCCAAATTCATCTTTACTTTGTATCTCTGCTACAGCTGTTAAATCTCCTTCTTCTGCTTTTTTCATCAATCCCATTATTTTTTGAATAGACCCATTGATATTCTTTGTAATTCCTATAATCATCATAATAGAAGTAAGTATAATAATGCCTATTAAAATTATATTGATAGTAAGGTGCTGATTGTAATCCTTTAATATTCTATTCTTTGGTACAAAGGTTAAAATAGACCAAGCTGTTTCTAAGCTTTCAAAATATAGCGGTTCATAAGTGATTAGAGCTTCTTCATTAACTTTTTTTATCTTTTCAAAGTAAGAATCTCCCTTATTTGATTTTATATCTCCTATAATTTTTCCACTTAAAAATCCTTCATCTATAAGATTTTTCATAATCATTTCTTTGTCTAATCCACTAGCAATGCAAGTCCCTCCATCCGATACAAGCATGCCTACTCCTTCTAATTTATTGATGCTTTCTATTCCTGTAATTCTATCCTGTAAATAATCTAAACCAATATCTGCTGTTACAACTCCTAAGAACTCTCCCTTCTTACTAATCACTGGATAAGCTATGGTTGTCATTAATACATCTTTTCCATTCACTGGATATATATAGGGCTCCGTTAAAATAGGTTTCTTTGTTTTCTTAGGAATCAAATACCAATCTCCATCCCCTTCTACATCATAGCCCACTAAAGGCTCCACGCCTATTTTTCCATTTTCATCCTTATATATATAAGGCAGAAATCTTCCTTCCTCATTACTTCCTAGTTCTTCTCTATTTATATAAGCTAAATCCTTTTGGTCAAAAGCATTGATCTCCCACCCCGACCCATGTGCAATAATATTCCTATTCCTATCCACACTTTTCCCTAACATTTCAATAGCTGCTTCTCTACTTAATACTCCTTTATCTGCTAAAATTCCCATAGTATTTGCTAAATCCTCTACAGATTTTTCTACAAGCTTTATTTCCTTTAATACTTTTTCAGACTCTTTTTTAGAAGTCTCTACCACCATACTACTTGTTTTAGTAAGGCTTGTCTGTTTTAAGTCATTTAAAATATAAAAAATCATCGTAATAGCTAGACAAAGAATCGTACCTGCTAATAAGGCAATTTTCATTCCCGTCTTTAAATCCTTAAACTTTTTCAACAAGATCATCCTTTCACTATTTATCTACTTCCTTACTATTAATACCCATATTTATTTATTTGTACCATTTTCAATACACTTTTTATATTTCCCTCTGTTTTCTCACATTTTATCTTAATATCTTTTTTCAACGTTTCTTTTTTTAGATTATCTGAGTTTTTTATCTATACAATTAGAAGCTTATTAAGTTTTTATTATTTTTTATATGAAAAAATTCACATATAACGCCTATTTTACATCATAAATCTATCAATCATTCAGTTTATATTTAACATTTCAAAAGTCTACTTAATTGGAGTATCCTCTAAATAATACTTGAATTAATGGAGAAATACAAATAGAAATAAATATATTTGATTTCTCAACCATTAACAATCCAAGGATTTTGAATTTTATAATTCCCTAAAACATAAAAAGAACTCTCACTAGAGAGCCCCTTCAAAGCTTTTCATATGATTATTTGATTTAAAAATTTTATAGTTCTTTTATTCTTAGGATGATTAAAAATTTCATCTGGAGTGCCTTCTTCTACAATATTTCCATCATCCATAAATATTACTCGATCTGCAGCTTCCTTGGCAAATCTCATTTCATGGGTAACAATGATCATTGTCATATGTCTCTTGGCTAATCCTTTTATCACATCTAAAACTTCACCTACAAGTTCAGGATCTAACGCAGATGTGGGTTCATCAAAGAGCATGATTTTAGGATTCACTGCCATAGCTCTAGCTATACCTATTCTCTGTTGTTGTCCTCCTGATAGCTTAGAAGGATAACTATCCTTCTTGTCCATAAGCCCTACTTGCTCTAGGATCTCTAATGCATTTTTTTCTGCATCTTGATATTTCATCTTTTTTACTACCAATAGTGACTCCATAATATTTTGTATTGCTGTTTTATTTTTGAAAAGATTATAGCTCTGAAACACCATTGCAGTAGCTTTTCTTAAAGAATGAATTTGTTCTTTTGTTATATTCTCTACAAAAATCTTCAAATCTTCTATTTCTATTTCTCCTTTATTTGGTGTCTCTAAATAATTCATACACCGAAGAAGTGTAGATTTACCTGTTCCCGAAGGACCAATTACAGCAATTACTTCTCCTTTTTTTATTTCCAAATTAATGCCCTTTAAAACCTCTAGATCCCCAAAGCTTTTATGTAAATTTTTTATTTTTATCATAGTAAACACATCCTAATAAGCCTTGCTCATCTTTATCTCTATTTTTTTCTGTAAATATCCAAAGAATCCTATCATAACCCAATATATGATAATTACATCTGTAAAGGCTTCAAAAAACCTATAGGCAGCTGCCCCTTCCATTTGAGCTGTAGCCATTATTTCTGTAACACCTAATGTAAAAGCTAGAGAAGAGCCTTTTATGATATCTATAAAATTATTCGATAAAGCTGGTATAGCTACTCTAGCAGCTTGGGGAAGTATAATTCTTCTCATTCCTTGAATATAAGTCATTCCAACAGATAAGGCAGCTTCCATTTGTCCTCTATCTACAGAAGAAATAGCTCCTCTTATAGTTTCAGACATATATGCAGATGCATTCAAGCTTAGTCCTATCACTGCAGCTGTGAATGCATCCATCCCTTTTAGACTTGGAAAAAGCTGAACAAGTCCAAAGTATAAAAAGAAAAGCTGTGCAATTAGTGGTGTTCCTCTAAAAAATGAAACATAGACCCTTGCTATTGGATACAAAATTTTCAATCTACGCTGAATAATTAATGTTATAATTATTGCAATCATTAAACCAAATAGTAAAGACAATATCGACATAATAAGAGTTACATGCAAATATTTTAGCATCAACGGTAGTAAACCCCATGCAAAATCAAAGCTAAAAACTTCCATATTTCCACCACCAGCAACAGTTTATTATTTTTCTATTTTTTTGTAGTGTCTAACGCAAACCATTTCATAGATAATTCAGTTAATGTTCCATCCTCATGCATTTCTTTGATCACTTTACTAATAGTTTCTGTCATTTCACTACTATTTTCACTTTTTGTAAATGGATACGCATTGATTTCAGATCCTATTTCTGTAGTTATATCCATTAATTCACAATTAAGATTACCTTGTACAATAACTGTTTGAGATTTAATAGCTCCTTGCCAGCATGCATCCAATCTCTCCATCTCTACTTCTTTTTCTAAAGGTGTTCCATCATAAAAGGACATATCTAAATCAAGCTTATAGGCTTCATTTAACTCTTTTAATGTTTTTTCTCCATTTCCACCTAACCAAGCACCCACTTTTTTTCCTTTTAAATCTTCTATTTTTGTATAAGGGCTATCTTTTTTCACAATAAAATCATATTTACTATAAGCATAAGGTTCTGTAAAATCATATTTTTCTAATCTTTCTTTTGTAATCGACATTTGGTGTGCAACAGTATCAATTTGACCTGCGTCTAACAATCCAACTAATCCACTAAATTTTGATACAGTAAATTCAACCTTATAGCCTGTTCTTTTTCCTATTTCATTCCAAACATCTACTTCAAACCCCTGAAGCTTATCATTTTCCTTAAAACACCATGGTTTATATGTACCACCTGTTCCAACCCTTATAACTTTTTCATCCTTTTGAGAGCTATTTTCCTCAACTTCTACAGCTTCCTTTTCATTTTGCTTATCTGTTTGTACTACTTCCTTTTGTCCACATCCTGTAAACATCATAGTTATCATTACGATCATTGCTAGTAATACTGTTAATCTTTTGCTTTTAAACATGCTGCATCCTCCTTCTTCTTCTTGTTATTTTTATATGATAGGTATTCTCTAAAAATTTTGATCTTTAAGGAATACCTATATATTATAAACAGTCCATAGCTTTCCTTAGTCGATTTAATCCTTCCTCTAAAATTGAGCGTGGACAAGCAATATTTATCCTTACAAATCCTTCTCCACCATTTCCATAGGTATGCCCTTGATTTAAAATCAATTTTGCATTCTTCATAAAAAATTCTTCTAACTCTTTTTTATTGAATGTTAAATCTTTGCAATCAAGCCATACTAAATAAGTTCCTTCGGGCTTTATCACCTTTATTTTAGGTATTTTTTCTTCTATATATTTTATTAAAAAATTTAGGTTTTCCTCTAGATAATTTAATAGCTCCCAAAGCCATTCTTCTCCAAATGTATAAGCAGCTTTAAGGGCTTCAATTCCAAATACATTTGGTTTAGAAATTCCACACCCTTCTCTTGCTCTTAAAAAAGCTTTTCTTATTGTTTCATTTGAAATAATCATATTAGAAGTTTCAAGCCCTGCTATATTAAAGGTTTTACTTGGTGCTGTACAAATAATACTATTTTTAGCAAAGTCTTCACTTATTGAAGCAAATGGAATATGTTTATTTTCCTTAAATATTAAATCCCCATGTATTTCATCCGCTATGATAAGAATATTGTGCTTAATGCAAATTTCTCCAAGTTTTTTTAGCTCTTCTTCTTTCCACACTCTACCTACAGGGTTATGTGGGCTACAAAGAATCATTAATTTCACCTTACTATTTATTTTTTTATACAAATCATCTAAATCCATTACATATTTCGTTCCATCAAACTTCAATGGATTTTCTACAACATGACATCCATTGTTTTTTATTGCGTTATAAAAAGGAGGATATATAGGCGTTTGGATAATAACTTCATCTCCTGGATGGGTAAGTGCTTTTACAAGCATATTTAGTGCTGGGACAACTCCTGGCGTAAATACAATCCATTCTTTTTTGATATTCCAATTATGCCTCTTTTTCATCCAATGAATCACTGCATTATAATAAGAGTCATATCCTCCTGCATATCCAAAAATACCATGCTTAGCTCTATTAACAAGGACATCAATCACACATTTAGGTGCCTTAAAATCCATATCTGCTACCCATAGGGGTAGTACTTCTCGATCCTTTATTCCAAAGCGTTCTTCTAACCCATCCCATTTTAAAGAATGGGTATTGAAACGATTTATTTTTTCATCAAAATCATGTTTCATCTCACATCCTCCTTTACAAAAAATTCATTGGAATAAATCTATCTTTTTTACATAATTATCTATACTTTTACAATTTTTATTATACTTTTTATTATTTGAATAATCCAATAGAAAAAAACTATATTTTATATCTCAATATAAAATATAATTATATGAATCCTACTAAGTAATTTACAGTTTATATCTTATCAATATATTGAAAATCCAATAAAAATGTAAATTATTTAGTGCTATATATGAAAATTGGTATTAAAAAACGATCCTGTTTCATTTTTATAAACAGAATCGTTTTTCTATTTTAGCTATTGTATTTACACAAAACAGCTTTAATGGCTAAATAATCTACTTCCTTTGGCAAAGCTTCCTTAATAGGCTTTAATTTTTCAGCTCCTATACTTTTGATTGTTTGAATAATCAGGGCTTCATATTCTTTTGGAATAAAATCATCTAAATCTACTGGGAGTCCTTCTGTTGCACATCTGATGATATGGTTTTGAATCGTAAAAGGTGTCATCTCTCTTGTGAGTGCAATTTCTTTTAATGAGTTTCCTTCCTTATATAAGTTAAACGTAACTACATGACTAGGTACTTTCTCATCTTTTGTTTCTTTTATATTTTCTTTAGTATATGTTTTTACATCCTCTATATGATTTTCCTTTACATAGCTTTTTATAATCCTTAAAAATTCGTCTCCATATTTTTTAAGCTTCTCTTCCCCAACCCCTTTGATTCTCAGCATAGCTTCTTCGTCTATTGGGTAGTATTCACTCATTTGACGAAGGGTGCTATCTGAAAAAACAATATAAGGTGGTACCTTCTCTCTTGTTGAAATTTCCTTTCGTAGTTTACGTAAAACTTCAAATAATGAATGATCTATAATAACTTCTTCTTTCCTTTTTTGTATCTTTTGTAATACTTTTTCTTTGTTCTTTAGTACCCCTACAGATTTTTTTCCTAATCTCACTACAGGATATTGTCCCTCTGTAAGATGGAGATACCCTTCGGCAATCAATATATTCATCATATCTTTGATCTCTTTTTCCGTATATTCCTTCATAATTCCATAAGTAGATAACCCATGAAATCCAAAGCCTAAAACCTTTTTATTTTTAGAACCTCTTAAAACCTGCGCCACCAAAGAAGTTCCATACTTTTCCTTCATTCGATAAATACATGAAAATATTTTTTGTGCTTCTATAGTCCTATCCATAAGTTCACTATCATCTTTACAATTACTACAATTATGGCATGTATCTCCTACCTTTTCTTCTCCAAAATATTCTAATATGTATTTTCTCAAACACTTAGATGTATGACAATAATCCACCATCTCTTGAAGTTTTCTATATTCATTTTTCTCTCTTTCTTCTGATAAATTATTTTGCTCTATTAAATATTTTTGAAGTAATACATCCTGAGGTGAAAATAGTAAAATACATTGGCTCGCCTCTCCATCTCTTCCCGCACGCCCTGCTTCCTGATAATAGGCTTCCATATTTTTAGGGATATTGTAATGAATCACATATCGTACATTTGATTTATCAATGCCCATCCCAAAGGCATTGGTAGCTACCATAATGTGTATGTCATCATATATAAAAGCTTCTTGGCGCTCCTTTCTCTCATCACCACTTAGCCCTGCATGATATTTGCCCACAGCATATCCTTTTTTCCTCAAATTTTCGTATATATTTTCTACTTCTTTTCTCGTAGCTGCATAGATAATTCCCACTTCATCCTTATTATATTTCACATAATCAAGGATAAAATCTTTTTTATTTGCCCCTCTCATAACAGAAAAGGATAAATTCTTACGATCAAAGCCCGTCACATAAATGCTTGGACTTTCAAACCCTAAAAGATTTATAATATCCTCTTTTACTTCCTTTGTAGCTGTTGCAGTAAAAGCTGTAACAATAGGTCTATGAGACAATGTTTTTATAAATGGTGCAATCCGCCCATAGCTTGGTCTAAAATCATGCCCCCACTGAGACACACAATGAGCTTCATCTACTGCCACTAAAGAAATCTGTAAATTTTTCAGTAAATGACAAAACCCTTCTGATTCTAATCTTTCTGGTGCAACATATAAAAGGGTATATACACCATTTTTCGCATTTTCTATACGCTCTCTTACTTCTCTAGCTGTTAATGAACTATTAATATAAGTTGCCTTAATTCCATTCCCCTTTAATGCATCTACTTGATCCTTCATAAGAGAAATTAAGGGAGAAATCACAAGGGTTAACCCATCTAACAAAAGAGAAGGAATTTGAAAACAAATAGATTTTCCTGCTCCTGTAGGCATAATAGCAAAGGTATCTTTCCCATCTAGTATACTCTTAATAATTTTTTCTTGTCCTTCTCTAAAGGTTTCATATCCATAATATTTTTTTAATATCTTTTGTGCCTGTAACATGTTACTACCCCCAGCCTTTATGATCATGAATACTTATAGTATATCATTGATCTTTGAATTTATAGATCAATAAGTTAAACATTAAATTTATGATTCTCGTAAAAATAAAGTTGAAGCTTTACACAAGCTTCAACTTTATTCATAAATAGCTATATAACTCATATTCCGCGGAATGCATAAATATTTTTCAGTGAGTATAGATTTATTCAGATTTTATCCTTAAATTGTAATTATATCAAAATTAATACTGTAGTATTATGGTAATAATTTAATTTCATAGGATTATTTTTGCAT
>JAOARV010000011.1 GCA_025210395.1 Marinisporobacter sp. | reverse complement strand
CATTCAAAGAGCCTTAAGGCTCAAGCAGGTAACATGCCCTTATAGGGCTGAGCAAACTACCCGCTGAGCGGGTAGTTTTGATTCATACTTAAAATGTTACAATGGAGTATATGGAATAGACGTAGTGGGGCACGTCGTTAACACTAGGAACGTTAGGCAACAGAATTAGAAGACACTAGGGGACAAAGGTATTGTGTCATTTGCTGTTAAAGCAGCAGAGCAGATGCTCAATCAACCAGGTATGGGAGAACAGAAAAAACAGTATATTATTGATTTCTTGAGGTAGATGGGAATTAAGATTAGTATTGAACAGTTGAATATTTTGATTGAAGCTGCAGTTCATGAGTTGAATGAGCAAAAATTACTTTCTTATGCTTTGAGTAGAGATGATTAATAAGGATAAAAGTAGGGTAGGGATTAGCTCTACCCTTTAATAATTTTTGATTAAAAACATTGGCTACTGAACAACAACAATCTATTCTGAAATATTTCTTTTGTTCGACAAAAATAGTCAAAGGAATTTAATAATATTTACATAAATATTTATAATTAGATATAATTAACAACTAATGTGACAGTGAATTTTAGTAGTATTTCTATAGTAATTATGTCTATAAGTAGGAAGTTTAGAGATTAAAATGTGATTATTACATTTTCAGAAACGCTTAGCTTTTATACCAATATTTTAAGATAACTTGCTTTTGATATAAATAGATTTGTTATATAACAATTAGTTTAACAAACAGTTAGTACTGGACTAGATCCACTAATTGAAGATATATTAGAATAATTTTGAATGGAGATGATTGGATGAAATATATATTTAAGACATATGATGATTTTTTAAAAGAATATAGAAGATATCATATGCATGAGTGTTCAAAATGCGATGGTGTTATAGAATTATCAATAGATCATGTTGATGTTCAAATTGAAGATAGAAAAATGCATTTTAAAGAATTATTAATGCTCACTTGTATTAAATGTAACTCAAGTTGTATTCCAATGTACTCAAAGAAAATGATAGATGGATGTTATAGAATCATGGTAAAAGAAGGACATTATGAAAATGTACAAACTTTACGTGGGTATAGGAAAAAGTTTGATTATTGCGTGAATCATGACTTTTTATATGATCATCGAGATTATTACAACATTCCAGGACTATCTTTTGATGAAGAACATTCAGTAGAAGGTTTCTTAACTCCGGTATATTTCACAAAAAAAGTTTTACTCTACTTCATGCAGGATCCAGATTATAGAGTTAGATTAGATGCAGAGACATATGGATATTTTAGCTATAAGGATCAGTGGGGTATCCCATTTGGAATTAATAGAAATGGAAAAGTAGTATTTTGGCTTGGAGATTTGAACCATCTGAACGATCATACCTTGAATATTATGAAGCCACATAATATCGACTCTGATCATCAATTAATAGCTTCAGAATTTTTTGCTGCACAGATGTGTTGTGTTTGGAGTGAGCCAAATAAAGAACTAAGGATATGCACTCAAAAAAATGCATTGTTTGAAGCATTGCATGCTGCATATAATGTATCATTATTCCATCTTGAAGATGAAATAAAGCAACAAAAAGACAACTATGTAAAACCGATAATACTCACAAAAAAAACTATCGAACCGACTATTAATATGTTATATAAAGTTTTAGTTGAGGGAGTTAATATTTCAGAGATTAGAAAATTATACCTACAAATTGTTCCTTCTCCTGATAAGAATTATAAGCAATGGAAATCAATTAAATTTTATCAAGCTCTTTTAGAAGTTATTCTAGTGAAGAAAGATGATATTAAGGACATAATTGCTCCGCTATATTTATTAAATGATTTTAGGCAGTATTACGATCACTTGCTGTCTGCAGAAAAAAAGGAAAGCATACAAAATAATATTATAAAGTCATTGAATATAACATCATTTGATAACATGACTGCTATTTATGATGAGCTTTTAAGAAGGCTTTCGCTACTTTTTGAATATCTTATTTTGGGATATACGGCTTGATAGTTACATATAGACTATCACACTAAATAATGACTAAAAATAAATATTTTGTTTAATTGATTTTTGAGTTTTAAGAATAGAGTTTAATGTGTTAATATATTCCTATATTTAAAAAATTGTGAATTGTTGCGACTTAATAAGGAGGAATAAATGTTAGGACAAATTATTGAATATTTAGAGACTGCTAATGAAAGTCAAATTGGAATATTAATATCAATAGTTTCAGCTATAATATCGATGTTCACATTATTTGCAACAACTATATACGTTGTAAGTAAGCGTCAAACCTAGCCCACATTAACAGTGGAACAATTCTGTGAGATAATACCCTCAAAGGAGGTAATGATCACATGAATAGTAGTATACAAAAAAGAAATATGTGGGCTGATAGAATTGAAGAGTATAGATCCAGTGACTTAACTGCAACCAAATGGTGTGAATCAAAGGGCTATAAGATTTCTAGACTTAGATACTGGATACATAAATTTAATAAAGAAAAGGCTAATAGTGAATCTACTTCTAATTGGGCAGCTGTAGAGGTTTCAAGCCCAGTAGTATATGATGTAAATCCAATAAAAGTAACTATCGGAAAAGCATCTATTGAGATTTCTTCTGGATTTGATTCATCTGTCTTCGAGGAAGTTGTAAGGATACTTTCTGAGAAATGCTAAATAAAAAGCATATAGATGGCGTCTATTTGGCACTAGGGACAACAGATCTTAGAAAATCTATAGATGGTTTATCTATTCTTGTCCAGGAAAGTTTTAATCTAGACCCATTTTCAAGGAGCCTATTTGTATTTTGTAACCGCAAGAAAGATAAGATTAAAATATTAGAGTGGGATAATAATGGTTTTTGGCTCTATTATAAAAGACTTGAAAAAGGAACTTTTCAGTGGCCTGATAAATCAGAATCTAAAACCATTTTAATAGATGATAGGCAGTTTAGGTGGCTCTTAGACGGCTTATCTATAAACGAGAGGGGTGCCCATAGGGCAGTAAAAGAAAGAACAATTATATAAATCCAGAGAATAAAAAGATGATTTTAAAAGGCAGTACAAGAAGTCTTGAACATATTGAAAAATAGTGGTTTTAAGACTTTTTTTAGTATCTTTTAATCTCTCAAAATGATATAATAGACTTATGAAAACATTAGATAAGCAATCGGATAAAAACCTTAATATAGAAGAATCTTCTACCCTAGCACTTCAGAATGAGTGTACACTTTTGAAACAAGAAGTTGAGGAGCTAAATGCTAAACTCAAATGGTATGAAGAACAATTTAGGCTAAATAAACAGAAATGTTTTGGAGCTTCAAGTGAGAAAACAGACTCTGATCAGCTATCAATCTTTAATGAAGCTGAAAAAGAATCCACGACTGGTAAAGAGGAACCTGACCTTGAAGAAATCACTTGCAAACGTAGAAAAGGTAAAGGCTTAAAGAAAAAATCCTTTGAGGACCTTCCTGTAGAAACTATTCATTACCACTTAGATGAAGATGAAAAAGTTTGTCCAGAATGTAATCATTCCCTACATGAAATGAGCACCGAGACCCGAAGGGAGCTAAAGGTTATTCCTGCCCAGGTTAAAGTGGTAGAGCATGTTCGTCATGTCTATGCCTGTCGGCATTGCGAAAAGGATAATATAACTACACCAATTATTACAGCTAAGATGCCAAACCCTGTTTTGAAGGGTAGTTTTGTGTCCCCTTCTTTAATGTCCTATATAATGCATCGCAAATACTGCGAAGCAGTTCCCCTGTATAGACAGGAGCAGCAGTTTATTAATTTTGGAATAGATTTATCTCGGCAAAACCTAGCTAACTGGGTTTTGCATGGAGCAAATCATTGGCTTAAACTTCTCTACGATAGATTACATACATATCTCGTAAAGGAACCAGTAATTCATGCCGATGAAACCACGATGCAGGTTTTAGCTGAAAAAGGAAAAAAGCCTACCAGTAAATCTTATATGTGGCTTTATAGTTCTGGAGTCTATGGAAAAGGAATTTCCCTTTATGAATATCAGCCCTCTCGGGCTAAAAAACATCCCAAAGCATTTTTGAAGGAATTCAATGGTTACCTTCAAACCGATGGATACCCTGGATACAATGCTGTGGAGGATGTTACCTTGGTTGGGTGCTTTGCCCATGCAAGGCGTGGCTTTACAGATACTATTAAAGCACTTCCAAAGGAATCTGATATATCTAGGACTACTGCTTCAGAAGGTTTAGAGTTTTGTAATAAACTCTTTAGTATTGAGAGAAAAATTAAGGATAAATCCCCTAAAGAGCGATATAAAATTCGCCTTGAAAAAAGCAAACCTATTTTGAAGGCTTTCTTATCGTGGCTAAAAACCAAAGATAGACAGGTTCTACCTAAAAGCAGCCTTGGAAAGGCAATCAAATATTGCCTAAATCAGTGGCCAAAGCTTGAGGCCTTTATGCTAGATGGTAGGCTAGAAATAAGTAATAATAGAGCTGAAAGGGCGATTAAGTCCTTTGTTATTGGAAGAAAAAACTTCCTGTTTTCAAAATCTCCAAAGGGTGCTACGGCCAGTAGTATTGTCTATAGTGTTGTAGAAACGGCAAAAGCCAATGGATTAAATACCTTTTATTACTTAAACTACCTTTTTGAAAGGCTACCAAATATAAATGTAGAAAATATGGATCAATTAGATGAATTATTACCTTGGTCATCCTCAATTCCTGAGGAGTGCAAGGTTTCTAACAAAGATTAGTATAATATAAGCCCCTCATCTTGACTAGGTGGGGGCATTTTGACGCTTACGT
>JAOARV010000010.1 GCA_025210395.1 Marinisporobacter sp. | reverse complement strand
GAAGACGCTTTATTGTTGTACCCAAAACATCCCTTATTCAGCACTAGATGCTAATGAAATTCATAAAAGCTTTTTGAATAAATATGAAAAACTGAGATTAAGCGAGTAAATAAAAGATATTTTAAGATTATATAGGGAGATTATATAGGGAGGTTATATGGTTCAATATAAAAAAGAGAAAATAAAAGAAAACATTGATCAAGCAGCGCTGACAGTATTTGCAAAGAAAGGGTATAGAGGTACTAAAATTTCAGATATAGCAAAAGAGGCAGGCATATCAGTTGGAAATATTTACAGGTATTATAAAAGTAAGGATGATATTTTTTATACTGTTGTTCCAGAAAATTTTGCAGAAAGCATAAGGAGTTTATTAGTAGAAAAAGTTTCTGCAATAAAGGAGAAAAAATTCGAATTTATTGAGGACAATAATGAATTCTGGCTGCTTAATAATGAATTTATTCGCTTCATAGTGAAAAATCGTGAACGTATTCTGATTATATTTCACAATAATAAAGGAACAAAATATGAAAATGCAAAAGAAGAGGCAGTTTATTTTATTGTTAGAACTGTAAAAAATTGCTATAGAGTACAATATGATCAATTTGTAGATGTAAATAAGGATGATTTTGCAATGAAAATAATTTATGAAAATCTCATACATATGACTCTTAGGATTTTAGAAGAGGCAAAAACTGTTGAAGAAGTAATGAAGCATTTAAAATCTATTAATGTTTATCATATGTTTGGCATTACTGGACTATTAAAATAGATCATTTCAACTTATAAATATAAAATTCATAGGAAGATATTGTTTAACAAGGGGAGTGAACAATTTTATGGATATGTATCAGAAAAACATACAAGAAGAAAAGAAATATCTTAAAGATACATTAGGTTTTATATGTAAGGAATTAGATAAAGAGATTCAAACTTTGTCAAACAGAAAAGGAGAACTATTAGAAAGCAGACGGGAGATGTGGGATAATACAGTCCACTTTTCTAATGATTTCGATCGATTAATGGAGATAAGTCAATATCTATCTGTACTTAATACTCAGACTATAAGCTATGATAGTGTATATAAACAAATACAAAAGTATGAGAAGATGATTAAATCTCCCTATTTTGGTAGATTTGACTTTGTGGAAGAGGGTTCAATGGAGAAAGAAAAAATATATGTAGGGATTCATAATGTAATTGATTCAGAATCCTTTAATATCTTTGTATATGACTGGCGATCTCCTATAGCGAGTATATTTTATCAGCATGAATTAGGAAAGGTATCTTACAAAGCACCAACGAAAGTTGTAAAGGGCAATGTTTTATTAAAAAGGCAGTATAAAATCCAAAATGGGAAGCTTAAAGATTTCTTTGATTGTAGCATAAAAATTAATGATGAAATACTTGGACAAATATTATGTGGGAATGCAGCTTCTAAGATGAAAAATATTGTTGAAACGATTCAGAAAGAGCAGGATATAATTATTCGAGATACAAATAATGAAGTGTTGATTGTTCAAGGTGTTGCGGGAAGTGGGAAAACTTCTATTGCATTACATAGAATTGCTTTTTTACTTTATAATGGTATGCAATCGAAGTTAACTTCAAACAATATCCTTATTATTTCTCCAAATGCGGTTTTTAGTAAATATATTTCATATGTTTTACCTGAATTAGGAGAAGAGAATGTAGCTGAGATAACTTTTGATGATCTTGCTACAAAACTTATTAAAGGTAGATTAGAAACAGAAAAGAAAATTCATCAACTTGAAGCTGTAATTCTTAATAAAAATTCACAAGAAATGAAAATAAGAAGAAGTAGTATAGAATTTAAGGAATCCAATGTCTTTGTACAGATATTAAACAGATGGATACACTATTATGAAAGACATATGATTGAATTTGAAGATGTATATTATCATGGAAGAATGATAGAGACTAAGCAAATTCTTAAAAATCAATTCCTACATGATAAAATTGGAAGACCTATAGCCAAAAGATTGAAGAGAATTGAAATTATTTTATTAGATAAAATCCATCCTCTACAAAAGGAGAGAATAAAGAAAATCGAAAAGCTTGTTCAAAGGATGGATGAACATCAACTTGAAATAAAGTCTTTTAGTCGCCTTCTTTCAATAAAAGAATCAGGAAGATTATTAAAGAAAATAAGAAAATTCTCACAGATTGATTATTTGAAGGTATACAGTGCCTTATTTAGTGACAAAGATCTTTTTTTGAAACTATCAAAAGGACTTATGTTACCAGACGATATAGAGGAAATTATTGAAATGAGTAGGCGTAATCTAGACAAAGGGTACATATATTATGAAGATTGTGCGCCTCTTATGTTTTTGAAATTAAAGATTGAGGGAAATGATTTATTTTATCAAATCAAGCAAGTTGTTATTGATGAAGCACAAGATTATTCTGTAGTGCAGTATGAAGTTTTCAATTTACTATTTAAGGAAGCTAGATTTACGGTTCTTGGGGATATCCATCAATCTATTGATAAAAATGTTAATGAGTCATTATATGATCATATTGCAGAAATTTTAAACAGAAAGAAATCTGTAAAACTATTTCTTGATAAGAGTTATAGGTCATCTTATGAGATTAGTTTGTTTTCAAAAAAGATTTTAAACCTAGAGCAAGATATTGTTAGCTTTCAGAGGTATGAGACAAAACCTATTGTTTTAGCTAAGAATAGTCATGAAGGTATAGAGAATGATATAATAAGTAAAATAAAAAAATTTATAAAAGAAGATTACCAATCTATAGGAATTATTTGTAAAACAGCTAAAGAATCTAAAAAAGTATATAACAGATTGAAGAATTTAGTGAATATAAAAATAATAGATTCGGAAAATGAAGAGGTACAAAGAGGTGTGATAATTATTCCAGCATATATGGCAAAAGGTTTAGAATTTGATGTTGTGCTGGTTTATAATGCTTCTAGTGAAAATTATTCAAATGAGTTAGATAGAAAACTATTGTATATTGCATGTACAAGAGCATTGCATCAGTTAGTACTTTATTATACGGGGAAAATAACTCCGTTTATAGATTGAGAAAAATAAAAGTACAATAGATATTGTTTATTGTATTAAATAAAAAAGGAAAAATATAATGAAGTAGGATGATAAGTATGCAAATTAATCGATTGTTTGAAATCATAATGATTTTATTAAAAAAAGAAACAGCTACAGCTAAAGAACTTGCACAACATTTTGGGGTGTCAACCAGAACAATATATAGAGACATTGATACATTGAGTCTGTCGAATATTCCCATATATACGAATAAAGGAAGTGGAGGAGGCATTAGGATTTTACCACAGTTTACTATGAATAAATCCTTGTTTTCAGAAGAAGAACAATGTCATATGATAGCTGCACTTCATAGCATAAAAGCAACAAAGTGTGCTGAAGTAGATAAGGTAATTACAAAGCTTAGGGCCATTTTTAAAAATACTAATAGCTATAATTGGGTAGAGGTTGATTTCTCCTATTGGGGAAGCGACTGTGAGAATAAAACTAAATTCAGCAACTTAAAAGGTGCAATACTAAATTGTTGTGTAGTAGGATTTGATTATGTCAATTCCTACGGAGAAAAAAAGAGTAGAATGGTAGAGCCTATAAAACTTGTATTTAAAGGGCAAGGGTGGTATCTACAAGGATTTTGCCAAGATCAACAGGCTATAAGGGTATTTAGAATATCAAGAATTAATAATTTAGTAGTGAAGGAGGAAACTTTTGAACAAGACTATCCAATAGATATGCCTATAGAACCAACTACACTAAATCAAGATCATATGGTTACTTTAAGGCTTAAATTTGAACCAGAGGTAGCTTATAGAGTTTATGATGATTTTGAATATAAAAATATCATACATCATGAAGATGGAACATTAGAAGCGAGCAGAGCTTATCCTAAAGGGGATTGGATTTATGGGTATATATTGTCTTTTGGTAAATTTGTTCAGGTGTTAGAACCAGAAGCTATTAGAGAAAAAATAAAAGAAGATTTACGATTGGCTTTAAAAATTTACGAATAATTTTTGTAATATGACATACTGCTGTCATATTTCCTTATGTAAAATTAAGAAAAAACATAGGGGGTATATTATGAAGTATGAAATGGTAACATTAAACAAAAAGATAGTAGTAGGAATTATGAAGCAAACCACTAATGAAGGAGGACAATGTGTTCAGGATATCGGAGAAGTATGGCAAAAGTTTATTACTACAGGAATTCATGAAAAAATTGTGGGGAAAGTAAATCATAAGGCAATAGGATTATATACAGATTATCAAGGGGATTGTACTAAACCATATGATTTTGTAGCTTGTTGTGAAGTAATAAATGATAGGATGTTAGATGCTTCTCTTATTAAAAAAATTATTCCAAAAGGAAAATATGCTAAATTTGTCATCAATGGAGATGTAAAAGAAGCGGTGGGTCAATTTTGGACGAAGCTTTGGCAAATGAACTTAGATAGGGCATATACTTGTGATTTTGAAGAATATCAAAATAACTCACAAGATATGAAGAATCAAGAGATTCATATATATATTTCATTAAAAGAATAGGAAGATGATATGGAGTATGTGATCAAGAAAATTTGTCGTATAAAATGGAAGACATCATTAATCTTTATAAAAATTGAACTCATTTCTGATTAATCAGAAATGAGTTTTTCTTACATCTAGAAAGAAAACGATTTCTAATGTGATAGTAAATTGCTAAAATTAATTTAGTTTGTTATAATTTTTGTATATAACTATGGGAGTAATTATACAATGAAGAGCCTATTGTAGGGTTAGCTTATATTGAGGAGAAATATAATGAAAAATGATAGACTGAAAAGAATATATATTTTTATAATGGGATTTATTCTTATAATGTGTATATTGAGTATTATCATGTGGTCATTTATAAAAAAACAAGATATGAGTTTGCAAAAAGGATACCTAGATTTAACAAGTGTGGATTTAACGAATGAAGGAACAATTTTATTAAAGGGAGAATGGGAGTTTTACGATAATATATTTCTAAAACATAATAATGATGGGCAGATTGAAAACAAGTTTCAGTATATAAGAGTACCAAGTAAATGGAATAATTTGAAAAATAGTTTAGGGTATGGGACTTATCGAGGGGTTATAAGGATTAATGATATCCATAAGATATATGGTATAAAAATTCCTATTGTCTCTTCTGCATGTAAGGTTTATGTAAATGGTAATTTGATTGGTGGAAATGGAATACCCACAAAAAACAAAAAAAGTACTAAAGGAAGTTGGTCTACAAAAGTAAGATATTTTAAAACGAATAATCCTGAAATTGAGATTTTGGTACATGTGTCCAATTTTTCTCATATAAAAGGTGGTATGGTGTGGGGAAATATTGAATTTGGAATACAGAAGAATATTAATGATAGTAGGGGACAAAAAATAGGAGTCATATTTTTTGTATTTGGGTTTATATTGGCAATTGGCATATATCATTTCATCATTTTTATTTATAAGAGAAAAAATAGAGCTTCATTGTATTTTGGGTTGTTTTGTTTAATTATGGCTTTAAGAATTTTGATAACAGGGGATACTCTTTTTACAGCTTTATTTTATGAAATTCCGTTAGAAATTCACGCTAAATTAGAGTATTTAACAATTACATTAGGTTGTTTATTCTTTTTATTATATTTATCAAAATATAGTGAAGGAGTCTTTTATAAAGGGATTATATTCAAACTAACATATGGTTTTATCATAATTTATTCTATATTAATTATTTTTACTGATCTTTGGTGGTATTCAAGGTTATTATGGATAATGTATATTTTGATTTTTGCGTATTTTATTGTAGAGATGAAAGAAAATTTTAGAAGATATTGCAAGAACATTATAGGGGAAAGTGTTTCTTTTTATTCAACATTATTGTTTATGATTTCTGTGCTAAATGATATTTTTTATACACGTAATTTTTTGGATAGATATTATATTTATTTAGGGACTTTAATTTTAGTACTCGGAAATACTGTGAAAATGTCTATACAAGTATCCAAAAATTATGAAAGAATTGAACATTGGTCAAAAGCATTAGATCAAGAAGTGAAACAAAGAACAAAAGAGCTAGAAGAAGTGAATCAGAAGCTATATTATGTAGCTACTAGAGATGCATTGACTTCATTATATAATAGACAGTTTCTGGATCAAACAATTAGAGAAGAAAATGTTAAAGTGGCTAGTGATCAGATTAATGTTTATTCAGTACTGTATATTGACTTAGATAATTTCAAATATTTTAACGATGTTTATGGACATGGTGTAGGAGATTTGATTATAAAAGAGTTTGCAAATCTGCTGTCTATTGAGGTTGGCAATATGGGTAAAACATATAGAATGGGTGGAGATGAATTTACGGTATTATTGCCTAATCTATCTTTAGATATAGCACGAAAACTTGCAGTTCGTATTATTGAAAAAATTAAAGATAATGCTTTTGTTATTAAAAGTATAAAAGAATATTATGATGAAAAAATGTATATTAATAAGAATCAAAAGATTACATGTTCTATAGGCATTACAGCATCAGATAAAAATATAAACATTCATGAACTGATTAATAAAGCAGATCATGCTATGCTCGAGGCGAAGGAAAAAGGAAAAAATCGATATGTTATAAAATAATATTATAGGGTAGGAAATTTGTAGTATAAAAATATTTTGATTTTAAACAAGACCCTATTTTTCTTAAAGCATAAGGAAAATAGGGT
This sequence comes from Marinisporobacter sp., assembly GCA_025210395.1. Classification (GTDB taxonomy): domain Bacteria; phylum Bacillota; class Clostridia; order Peptostreptococcales; family Thermotaleaceae; genus Crassaminicella. The sequence goes on along the minus strand of JAOARV010000010.1, from coordinate 9,545 downwards.
TATTTATTTTAATAAAAATAATGATAAAATAGATTTAGGTATTTTATCATATTTTAAGGAGGCTTGTCATGACCACTTGGAGAAGTAGAGGGCATCGTGGAGATTCGTCTGAAAATGAAATTGATCTGACAAATGACTTATATAGAAGAAAAAAAATAGCATATATAAAAAAGAATCCAGTTCCTATAAAGGTAATTGATATTGATAGCAAAGGGATGATTACAAAGGCGTATTTTGAACAGAAAGCTTGTGTAGATTATAGTGGAATTGCACAAAAAATTTCTATTGCCTTTGATGTGAAAGAGACTGAATTAAAAAGCTTACCCCTTAGTAATATACATGATCATCAAATACAAGATCTTAAGGAACATGCAGAGCAAGGTGGGGTAAGTTTTATATTAGTTCATTTCAAAATATATAATGAGTATTATTTAATCCCATTAGAAATGCTTTTGCATTATTATGAGAAGAGCTTACAGGGAGGGCGTAAATCAATACCTTATGGGGATTTAGATCAAAAGTTTCAGATTAAACGTGAAGCTAATGGAATTATAAATTATTTACCTACGATTAATACATATCTTAGCTTGAAGCAAGTATTGAGGGAAAAATATATTGCTCCAAGGAATGATAAATAATGGCATGGGTAAGCTTTTCAAAATTAAGGATAGGGTAGCTTATGTGGAAATATTGCAATCTAGTGAGGATATCTGAAGCTATTGCCACTGGAAGTTTAGCAGGTCATAATAGCGTTCGTTTAGTAAAGGGAATGTCTCCTTTAGAATTGCCAGTAAATTTATGTATTGGGGATTTAATTGTATATGAGCATATACAGAGTAAAACAGAAGAGGGAATCAAAACTAGATATACTTGTGCAGGTGCTGAGTATTTTAAGAGAATGAAGGAATTAAACTTGTATACTACAGATACAGAGGTATTAAAAAAGAAAATTGAAAAAATGAATCTTTTAGGTGTATTTGAAGAAAAATTAATATAGTATAAAAAATAAACTCATTTCTAATAAAATAAAAAATGATTTGATTAGAAATGAGTTTTTTTGTATAGGGTTCAGAAGCATCATGGACGTGTAGAGGTGTAAATGATATGATAAAATAAATTCCATATAGAAAAAGAGAAAAGATTAATCAAAGGAGAAAAGTGAGTAATATGAAAAGATTAGCCATTGTAAGCTATAGTCAGGAGACGGTTGATATATATTATGAACAAATTAAAAGTCTATTTGGGGATAATCTGTCTATGGAAAGATTTTGTATGGATACGGAAAAGATTAAAGAGGGCATCTATACAGATATGGTACTCATACCATCTTATGATGTATTTAAGAAGGTGAAAGGATATATAAAAAATAAGAGTGAAATCATTATTGCTAATAGAACCATTTCTAAATCAGGATTAGAAAAAATTATGAATATTCCTAAAAATACGGAAGTTCTTTTGCTAGATGAAAGTGCAGAAATGGCAGCAGAGATGATATCCGTTATTTATCAGCTAGGGGCAAGACATTTAGAGCTGATTCCTATGTATACTGGAGAACAACAGAAATTAGAAGGAAAAATTATGCTGTTATTAGGAAAAGGAAAGAAACGATCAGATTTTTCAGGAGAAATTGTCAATATTGGAAATAGCCTTTTAGATATGAATACTATTATCGATATTGGTGTAAAGCTTAAATTAGATTACCTTTTAAATAAGCAGAATATAAAAAAAGCTTATAAAGAAAGCGTAACAACAAATTTTGGGCTGGCGAAGATCCTAGGAAGAATCAATAGATTTGAGAGCGAACTAGATATATTATTACAAATCTTAGAAGATGGAATTATAGGAATAAATGGAGAAGGGGTGGTTTATTCCTATAATGAAAGTGCACAAAAAATTATTGGAAGCAAAAAAGAAGAAGTGGTAGGAGAAAATAGTTTCAAAATATTAGATGAAATTCCTTTTCAACAGGTACTTAAAAATAAAAAGGCTATAAAAGAAAAACTTATAAAAATTAACGGAGATGATGTGATTTTATCAGTTGATCCAATTATTCATTCTGGCAGATTATATGGTGCTGTGGCGATCCTTAAAAAATTTAGTGATACAGAAAAGAAGCAACATGAATTAAGAGCACAATTAATCGGGAAAGGACATCGGGCAAAATATACATTTGAAGATATTATAGGAGTAAGTGAAAAAATCAATAAATGTAAAGACATTGCAAAAAGGATGGCAACATCTAATTCATCTATTTTAATTAGTGGGGAAAGTGGAACGGGAAAAGAGTTATTTGCTCATGCAATACATAATGGATCCAAAAGAAAAGATTTTCAATTTGTAGCTGTGAATTGTGGTGCATTACCAGAAAGCCTTTTAGAAAGTGAATTATTTGGATATGAAGAAGGAGCTTTTACAGGAGCTCGAAAGGGTGGAAAACCAGGACTTTTTGAATTAGCTCATAGAGGGACTTTATTTCTTGATGAAATTGGAGAAATGCCTTTAGATCTCCAAAAAAGGCTGTTGAGAGTATTACAAGAAAGAGAAGTAATGCGTCTAGGAGGAGATAGACTCATTGATGTGGATATTAGAATTATAGCAGCTACCAATAGAAATTTAAAGGAAATGGTTAAGATAGGAACATTTAGACAAGATCTATATTTTAGGCTAAATGTACTGCCCTTAAAAATTCCTCCTTTGCGAAGTAGGAAGGAAGATATTTTACCTCTTGTATACGAGGCGAAAAAGGAATTTGATAGCCATTTTTTCTTTACAGAACAAGCAAAAGAGGCTTTGTTTCAATACAAATGGAAAGGAAATAGTAGAGAATTAAGAAATTGTATTGAATATCTTGCTAATTTAGGACTAGCGGAAGTAGATGCAGAAGATTTACCTTTTGAATATGAAGAAATCTTTAAAGGAATTGCTTTTGAGGAAGAAGAGAAGATCTTGATAGATGAATTTTCAGAGATGGTTGGGAAAAACATATCTAAATATATATTTGTTTTAGAACAATTAAATATGAGCTATATGAATAAAAAAAGGTTAGGAAGAAGAAGTATCTACCAATTGGCAAAGGGAAAAGGACTTTTTATTAGTGAGCAAGAAATAAGACGTATATTAATCAATCTTGAAAAATTTTTGATGATAGAAATATTTAAAGGAAGAAGTGGAAGTACCATAACAGACTATGGGATTCGGGTACTTAAGTATTTGAAAACAGACTAAAGGGTTAAAAGGTATTAAAATAAAATACCTTTTAACCCTTTTTTATTATATTTATAGGATAGATCTTTATAAAATAGAGGTTTTTAGTAGTTAGAGAATTGGCATGGGTTTTGCAACTCTATTAATTCAATTCTAAAAATTCAGACGAATAGTTCAGATAGATGGTATGGATTTAAAAATATAAGGGAGGAAATAGGATGAAGAAGTTACTAACTGGGAACGAAGCTGTTGCACGTGGTGTGTATGAAGCGGGGATTACTTTTGCAGCAGCTTATCCGGGTACGCCAAGTACAGAAATATTAGAAAATATTGCCCCATATAAAGAGGAAATTATAGCTGAATGGGCACCAAATGAAAAAGTTGCACTAGAATCAGCCATTGGAGCATCTATTGTAGGAGCAAGATCCTTTGCTGCTATGAAGCAGGTAGGTGTAAATGTAGCAGCGGATCCTTTATTTTCATTTGCGTATACAGGATGTAATGGTGGCATTGTTTTGGTATCAGCCGATGAACCAGGGATTCATTCATCGCAAAATGAACAGGATAATAGAATGTATGCAAAGTTTGCAAAGATCCCAATGCTTGAGCCAAGTAATAGTCAAGAAGCAAAAGATATGGTAAAGGCTGCAATAAAGATTAGTGAAGATTATGACACAATCGTTCTTTTGAGAATGACTACGAGAATATGTCATAGTAAAAGTTTAGTTGAACTTGGTGAAAGGGATGAGGTGGGTAAAAAACCTTACAATAAGAATCCACAAAAATATGCTACTACTCCTGCCTTTGCTAGAAAAATGCGTGTAAGAGTTGAAGAAAGAATCAATAAACTTAAAAGCTTTGCTGAAGAAACACCACTCAACTATTTTGAGTGGAATGATAAGAAAATTGGTATTATCTCATCGGGAGTTGCTTACCAACATGCAAAAGAAGTATTTGGAAAATCAGCATCTTACTTAAAGCTTGGATTTACATTTCCTCTTCCAATGAAAAAAATAAAAGAGTTTGCATCTAAGGTACAAACTCTTTATGTCATTGAAGAAGTGGAGCCATATATGGAAGAGCAAATAAAAGCCATGGGGACTGAGTGTATTGGAAAAGAAAAAATTCCCCAAATAGGAGAATTGAATGGAGATATTATTAGAAATGTATTGCTTGATGAGGAAAAACCATTAATTGAGTGTGATACTTCTGACCTTGTAGGTAGACCCCCAACACTATGTGCAGGATGTCCTCATAGGGGACTTTTCTATGAACTAGCTAAAAATAAAAATATTATTGTAACAGGGGATATTGGATGCTATGGGCTAGGTGTTGCAGACCCTTTAAATGCTGTAGATACAGTGATTTGTATGGGGGCTAGTATAAGTGCTGGCCATGGAGCGCAAAAGGCTCTTAGTAAATATGGTGATGATAGGAGAGCAGTGGCAGTTATTGGAGATTCTACATTCCTTCATACGGGAGTAAACAGCCTTTTAGATATTGCATATAACCAAAGTAATACGGTTACAGTAATACTAGATAATCGAACTACTGGTATGACAGGACATCAAGAAAATCCAGGAACAGGATATACATTACAAGGTGCAAAAACAAAAGAAATAGATATTCCTACCCTTTGTAAAGCTATTGGAATAGATCATGTTAAAGTTGTAAATCCTCTAAATTTAGAGGATGTGAAAAATGCATTAGATGAAGCTTTAAACCTTGATGTACCTTCTGTAATCATAACAAGATGGCCCTGTGTACTCAAAAAACATTCGGCTTTAGATATCAAGGAATTTGGTGATTATAAGGGATTGTGTAAAGTTGATAAGGAAAAATGTATAGGCTGTAAAAAGTGTATCTATACAGGATGTCCAGCATTACATTTTGATAGAAATAGCAAAAAGGTAAAAATAGATAAGGTTCAGTGTGTGGGTTGTGAAGTCTGTATGCAAGTATGCCCTGTTCATGCAATTAAAAAGGTAGGTGAATAAGATGGCAGAAGTGAAAAATATATTATTAGTAGGAGTAGGGGGGCAGGGAACGATTCTTGCTAGTAAAATATTATCAACGGGTTTAATGGAAGCAGGTTATGATGTGAAAATGTCAGAAATTCATGGCATGTCTCAAAGAGGTGGAAGTGTTACTACGCAAGTTAGATTTGGAGAAGAAGTATATTCACCCATCATTGGGAAAGGCGAAGCTGATATTTTGGTTTCTTTTGAAGTAATGGAGGCTTTAAGATGGTTAGATCACCTAAAGCCAAAGGGGAAAATGGTTATTAATGAGTATAAAATTCCTTCTGTCCCTATACTTACAGGGAAACAGGAATATCCTAAAGGGGTTATTGATCGAATTAAAGAAAAAGTAGATACAACTGTATTAAATGCTGCTAAGATTGCTGAAGACTTGGGAAATGTAAGGACTATGAATATTGTTCTTTTAGGATCTTTAGTGAAAGCCATGGAACTTGAAGAGATCAATTGGGAAGGGATTATTCAAAGAGAGGTAAAGGAAAAGTTTATTGATATAAATATTAAAGCTTTAAAAGCAGGAATGGAAAGCTTATAAAACAAAAGATTTGAAGGAGGTAAAAAATGGATCAAAATTATAAAATTTTAGCAATCAATCCAGGGTCAACATCTACGAAAATTGCCATCTATGAAAATAATAAAGAAATTTATAAAAAATCAATTGAACATACTAGTGAAGAGATTGAAAAGTATAAGCATGTTGCAGACCAATATGAAATGAGAAAAGAAGCACTGATGAACTTTCTAAAGGAAATTAATTTTGATGTAAAGGAATTAGCTGCTGTAGTAGGGAGAGGCGGATTATTGCCTCCTGTACAGTCTGGAGCTTATAGAGTGAATGAATCTATGGTAGAAAGATTAGCCAAAAGACCAGTAATTGAGCATGCTTCTAATTTAGGGGCAATTATTGCCTATGAAATGGCAAAACCTTTAGATATACCAGCTTTTATATATGATTCTGTTGCAGTAGATGAACTAGAAGATATAGCAAAGATTTCTGGGATGGCTGATATCAAAAGAGATAGCTTCTCCCATGCATTAAATATGAGAGCTGTAGGTATTAAGGTTGCTAAGGAATTAGGAAAAGAATATACAGATATGAATCTAATTATTGCCCATTTGGGTGGGGGCATGTCTGTGAGTATTCATAAAAAAGGAAAAATGGTAGATATTGTTTCTGATGATGAAGGACCTTTTTCACCAGAAAGAGCTGGGAGAGTTCCTTGTAAGAGATTAATCCAGTTATGTTATGCAGGAAAGTATGATAAAAATACTATGAAAAAGAAATTAAGGGGGAAAGGTGGACTTATTTCTTATCTAGGAACCAATAGTGCACTAGAAGTAGAAGAAAAAATCAAAAATGGGGATGAGTATGCAAAATTAATCTATGAAGCAATGGCATATCAAATAGCAAAAGGGATAGGAGAACTTGCAACGGTAGTAGAGGGAGATGTGGACCGAATTATTATTACTGGAGGGATTGCTCACTCGAAGATGATTACAGAGTGGATTCAAAAACGAGTACAATTCATTGCACCTGTTCAGATTGCACCAGGGGAGAATGAATTAAAAGCTCTTGCACAAGGTGCTCTTAGGGTATTAAAGGGAGACGAAATTGCTCATGAATACGATTTAGATTAGAAAATATAAACATATAAAATAGACTAAAAAAATAAAAGAATCTATTAAGGGGAGATGATGATTTGAACCTTGATAGATTCTTTTTGAACTATTTAGGGAATGGTGCAAGAGAACAAATCCTTAATTAGGAGTAAAAAATTCTGAAACCTTTTATAGAAATGAGGACTTAGTAGTTTAATAAGTCGATTTGTGTTATGATTAGATAGACTAATTTTGAGAGGATTGTTATGATGAATAAAACATTAGTATTAGCAGAGAAACCTTCTGTTGGAAGAGATATAGCTAGAACTTTAAAATGTAGTAAAAAGGCAAATGGATATTTAGAGGGTGAAAAATATATCATTACCTGGGCTTTAGGGCACTTAGTAACATTAGCAGATCCTGAAAGCTATGAGGAAAAGTATAAATCCTGGAGAATTGAAGATTTACCCATGCTACCAAATCATTTGAAGCTTGTTGTGATCAAGAAAACGGGTAAACAATTTAATATTGTGAAGCAACAAATGAATAGAAAAGATGTTAAAGAAATTGTTATTGCAACAGATGCAGGACGGGAAGGTGAACTTGTTGCTAGGTGGATTATAGAGAAATCACGTGTAAAAAAACCAATTAAACGCCTTTGGATTTCTTCTGTTACAGAGAAGGCTATAAAAGAAGGATTTAATAAATTAAGAAATGGAAAAGAGTATGAAAATCTCTATCTTTCAGCTGTTGCTCGTGCTGAGGCTGACTGGATTGTTGGAATTAATGCTACTCGTGCTTTAACTTGTAAATATAATGCACAGCTTTCTTGTGGAAGAGTACAAACGCCAACCTTATCTATGATTGCTAAAAGAGAAGAGGAGATTCAAAATTTCAAGGCAAAATCTTTTTATGGAATTACGGCAGATGCTAATAAACTAAAGCTAACATGGCAAGATGGTAAAACAAAAGATATCAAGACTTTTGATAAGGAAAAAAGGGATAAAATATTAAAAGCTATACAGAATAAAGCTGCTGAGGTTATAGAAATCAATAAAGCCTATAAAAAAAGCTATGCTCCTAAACTATATGATTTAACAGAGCTTCAAAGAGATGCAAATAAAATATTTGGCTTTTCAGCGAAAGAAACATTATCTATTATGCAAAAGCTCTATGAGCATCATAAGGTGTTAACTTATCCAAGAACGGATTCAAGATATATTACAGAAGATTTAGTAGATACGCTAAAAGATAGGATTAAAGCCTGTGGTGTGAGTCCTTATAATGCTATAGCAGGAAAGCTTTTAAGAAAATCCATAAAATCAAATAAATCATTTGTTGATAATAGTAAGGTAACAGACCATCATGCCATTATTCCAACGGAAGAAACCGTTTATTTAAGGGATTTAAGTGATAAAGAAAGAAAAATATATGATTTAGTTGTGAAAAGATTCTTAGCTGTTTTATATCCACCTTTTGAGTATGAGCAAACAACCATAAGAGCTAAAATAGAAGAAGAAATTTTTATAGCCAAAGGAAAAATAGTTATTAAACAGGGTTGGAAGGAAGTTTATAAAAACAATTTTGATGAAGAAGACGCTGAGGATCTTATTTCAGAGCAAACCTTACCGAATTTAAATAAAGGAGAGATTTTAAAGATATCCAATACTACTCAAACAAAAGGAGAAACAAAACCACCAGCACCTTTTAATGAAGGAAGTTTACTTTCAGCTATGGAAAATCCAGTAAAATATATGACTAATGAAAAGAAGGATTTAATTAAGACTATTGGAGAAACAGGAGGAATCGGAACAGTAGCTACAAGAGCAGATATTATAGAAAAACTATTCAATAGCTACCTAATTGAAAAGAAGGGAAAAGATATTTTAATCACTTCTAAAGGAAAACAACTTTTAAATTTAGTCCCAGAGGATTTAAAGTCTCCTGCATTAACAGGTAAGTGGGAGCAGAAATTAAGTGCTATTTCAAAAGGAAAGCTAAATAAAGACAATTTCATTAGTGAAATGAGAAATTATACGAAAGAAATTGTTAAGGAAATTAAAAATAGTAAAGATCTATTTAAACATGATAACCTTACAAGAAGCAAATGTCCTGAATGTGGAAAGTATTTATTAGAGGTCAATGGTAAGAGAGGAAAAATGCTTGTTTGCCAAGATAGAGACTGTGGTTATAAAAAAGGGATTGCTAAAAAAACAAATGCTAGATGTCCTAATTGCCATAAAAAAATGGAACTTCGTGGTCAAGGAGAAGGACAAATATTTGTATGTTCTTGTGGACATAGAGAAAAATTAACATCCTTTAAAAAGAGAAAAGAAGAAAAGAAAAATCAAGGGAATAAGAGAGATGTAGCAAAATATTTAAAAAAACAACAAAAGAATAATAATGAACCAATCAATACAGCTCTTGCAGATGCATTAGCTAAATTTAAGTTTCAATAGGGAATAAAAGATTTGATTTATTTCACAATAAAGATATATGTGTTTTGAATTATACTGTAGATCATTTTTGAAGGCATATTCCTACATACCACGCATATGGAGTGCGGTGTGTCGATAAAGAGAAAATAATATGTATTAATAGTGAGCCATACCCGATTTGCCGGACACAGTAGAGTTAGGGTACAATAAAACTGTGGGAGGTAGATAGTATGGCGAATAATGGTAAACGTTATAATGCTGAATT
>JAOARV010000009.1 GCA_025210395.1 Marinisporobacter sp. | reverse complement strand
TGAAACAGCAAGAGAAGAAGGGAAAATAGAAGGAAAAATAGAAGGAAAAATAGAAGGAAAAATAGAAGGAAAAATAGAATTGATACAAAGCTTATTATTATTAGATGTAGATATAGAAAAAATAATAAAAGCCTCAGGGTACACAAAAGAAGAAATAGAGAAGATTAAAAAGCAAATACATTAAGAAAAAATAAAAAAGATAGAGTACTTCTAAGGAAGGAAATATCTTTTTTTTTATTTAAATACTAAACTATTCTTAAAATAACCATCTATAAGATAGAAGCACTTATGCTTAGACCCATAACATAAACTTATGACTTAGGATATCCTAAGTTATTTTTATAGGGAGGAATCTATATGGCAGACAATAAAAAATATTATTACTTAAAACTCAAAGAAAACTTTTTTGATAGTAAAGAAATCAAAGTATTAGAAGCTATGGATAATGGCTACAAATACAGCAATTTACTCTTAAAGCTTTATTTACAATCATTAAAATATGAAGGGAAACTATGCTTTAATGAATTCATTCCATACAATGAAGAAATGATCGCAGCTGTTACACGTATGGATATTGATACAGTAAGAGTAGCAATATCCATATTTAATCAGCTAAAGCTCATCGAAGTATTAGATGATGGAACCATATTTATGCTATCCATTCAAGAATTTATCGGAAAATCTAGCACAGAAGCTGAAAGAAAAAGAAAATATAGAAAAAAGATCATAGAGCAAAAAAAGACACTATTGTTAGGACAAAATATGGACAAATGTCCAGACGAATCAGGGACATTTTTGGACGAATGTTCACCAGAGATAGAGAAAGAGAAAGAGATAGATATAGAGATAGATCAAGAGACAGAGAAAGAAAAGGATGCTCCCCCAGTCCCCTATGAAAAGATCAAAAAACTTTTTAACGAAACCTGCATCTCTCTAGCAAAGGTACGATCTATATCTGTAAATCGCAAAAAGCACCTACAAGCAAGATGGAAACAATTTGATTACAACCTAGAAACTTTCAAAGAAGTATTAAAAAAAGTCAATAAAAGTGAGTTTTGTAATGGGAGCAACAACAGAAAGTGGAAGGTTGATTTTGACTGGCTCATCAAAAATGATGAAAACATGGTCAAAGTCCTAGAAGGAAAATACGATACAAAATCAGATTGGAGGGATGAAAATGCAAGTGGTGGAGAAGACAATCAACAAAATGATCCATACGAAGGAATTGGCATTGAACTCTGATGATTATTGCCCAAAATGCAAAGGGAAAAAAAGCATGATGATCAACATCTTAGGAAATATGCGAAAAGTACCTGTCCTATGCAAATGTGAGAAGGAAAAATACGAAAAACAAAGAATGATAGATGAAAACACAGAAAAGATTTATAAACTAGAGAGACTTAGAGAACATAGCCTAATGGATGAATGCTTTAAGAGCTGTACCTTTGAAAATTGGAAACATGATAAAAATAGCCAAAATATGTACCGCATAGGGATCAACTATTGTGATCGTTGGCAAGAGATGAAAAAGAAAAACATGGGATTTACCTTTTGGGGTCCACCAGGAACAGGAAAGACTTATCTTAGCTTTTGTATTGCCAATAGACTCCTACAAAACTATGTTCCAGTCATTGCCATATCCACGATTAACATTATCAACCGTATTTATGATAGCTACAAAAGATACGGTCAACAAGGAGAAGTCCAAATTATCAATTCATTAAAGAATGCAAGTCTTTTGATCCTAGATGATTTAGGTGCAGAATACACATCAAAAGCAGGAAAAGAAAAGCAAATCATCTACTCCATATTAGATGCTAGATATAGAGACAAAAAACCTGTCATCGTTACTACCAACTTAAACCTTAAGCAGCTCAAAGAAAAACTAAGAGGAAATGATCGTATTGATCGGACCTATGATCGATTATTAGAACTAGCTCCACCTATAGAAATCAAAGGCATCTCTAAAAGAGTAGCGGAGGGGAAAGAAAAGACACAGATTTTAAAGACCTTGTTGTAAATGGAAAATAGAATTGATACAAAGCTTATTATTAGTAGATGTAGATATAGAAAAAATCATAAAAGCCTCAGGGTACACAAAAGAAGAAATAGAGAATATAAAAAAGCAAATGAATTAATATAAAAGATGAAAAAGATAGAGTACTTCTTAAATGGAAGGAAATATCTTTTTTTTATTATGTAGTATAAAGAGAATCCTCTTTAGAGGAACGCCTAAGAGTATTCCAAATGAAAAATAGCAAAAAATATACACCTAGAGGAACATACAAAAAAATAGAAATTAAAAGAAAAAATGAGAAAAAAACTGTATGAGCGACAATATTCTACAAAATAGTTAAAATTGATTGATTATAATGATAATAAGTATACCTACGGAAGATATTATATTTTTAGTAAGACTTGAAAGGTAGGATATCTTGGAACAATCATTTGATGTAATTACAGAATGGATATTAGATACAAATACAAAAGATTTACCCATATACATATATGAATTAGCTGTTAGAGATATAGATCAAAATCATCAGGAAAATGGGAAAGTGGTAGCCAATTCAAGGAATGAGTTATATAAAAGAAAACACAGCTTATCTTTGTTCTACCAATCCAAGAGATCATATTGGTATGGCACAACCCATTAAGATTGTTCATAGATATGGAGAAAAGGATATAAAAGATATTGTAGAAGATATTTATAATCTATCCTTTATGCATATAGGCTCATTGATAAAAACAAGACTTCCAGTGACGATTCATTATGCAGATTTGAGTTCTACTTTTAGTAGTAGAGGATGGATGCTAAGAAGTGGAGATGGGAAAGCGTTGCATTTTGTGTAGCGGGGAGGTAGATAAGTTTGATTAAGTTATCTTTTGGATTAGATAAAAAGGATGGAAAGATATATCATATTTCGGAGGTTAGAAACGGACTTGATTGTAATTGTATATGTCCCCATTGCAAACAAGATTTAATAGCATGTAATAATGGAACTAAACAAGAATATCATTTTAGACATTATATAGAAGAATGTAAATATGCACTAGAAACAGCTTTACATTTGTTTGCAAAGGAAGTTATCGACAAGCATAAAAAAATTAGAGTACCGCAATTTAGTGTTAATAGCTACATAGAGAGAATAGAAGTTTTACCTGAAAAAGATATGTACTTTGAAAAAATAGAATTAGAGAGTCTAAAATTCAAAGGAATTATAGATAAACCACTTCTAACGATTAGTTATCCGTTACAGATAATGGTAAATTGCTAGACCTATTTACACAGCATCGATTACTCCCTCTGTTGATTCATAATAGTAATTTCTAGCATAAACAATAGATTTTATGAGTTCTTTATCTTCATTAAATTGATCATAAAGAGAAGCAATTTCATCAAACAACACGTCTATATTTTCTCTAGCTC
>JAOARV010000008.1 GCA_025210395.1 Marinisporobacter sp. | reverse complement strand
TCTCGGTCTATGGCCCTTAAAAATATTTTTAGATCCTCTATTTCATACCTTGTGAAAAGTATTTTAAACAATTTCCTATATTCATCGGTAAAATAATGTATGAGCCTTTGATATTGCTGCACTATATATTTTTTTAGTAACAGCTCCAATTTATCCGTATTTATCAATGACAAATTAATGCCTTCAAGTACGGTGGTATAGGCAGTATGCTCCTTTAGATATCTTGCTATATCACCAACACTATTCATTGCTATCAATCTACTGTAGTCATGCTCCGTTAAAAGTCGTCCTTCCAATGTCCTTATTTTCGTATTTATAGCAGCAAATCTTTTTATGCTTCCCATGATTTCACATCCTTTTTCAGTGATGTTGGGGGCTTTGGTGGCATTGTCTTTAGTGATGGATTAAGATTAAAATTTCAGGTCATTCCTATGGTTGAAAATGAAATTTAGGTCGATTCCATGGGGTGATATGTATATTTAGGAGTTGGATTGTTGTATTAGATATTGGTATGAATAAAGAAAAAATAAGAGTATTTTGATATGATTATTTGAATAGATGCTATGGAAATGTTTGTTTTATAGTAATGGTTTGTATATTAGATATAAGCATATTTGATGGTTTTGTAGAAGGTGATTTCGCAATTTGCTCAGTTAATTATCTTTAAATATTACAGAAAAAATTTCTTTTTCTAATTTTTTATGAATCTTAGTATAGCTTTCTTCTAACTTCCTACATTCTTTTTTTGTATGGGATTTTATTTCATCCCTTTCATTTTCTCCTTGCTTTATAAGCTTTCGGTATTTCTTCTCCCCAACTTTTTTGGCATTTTCTAGTTCCTTTTTTTCTATTTCAGCCAGTTTTTCATTCAATTTTTTTCCGTTGTCCTGCAGTATTTTTTCCGTCTTTGCCTTTATATCAAGGGCCTTTCTATCTATATCCACTATTTTATCAATTATATTTTCCATGTATTCACCCCGTTTATGACAAAGCTGTGCTTTGTCAGTTCTAAGTGATAAATTATAAGGGTTGGGCTTTTGAGGTTTTAAGTTACAAGTTCCAAGGTTTTATGTCAAACCTTTTAGGTATTTGAAGACCCAAAAGACTTGACCTAAATACTTAGAACTCTGAACTTAGAACTTATAACTTAAATGTCTGTCCCCATATCATAGATCGGACCCCAAAATCAAAAGCCATTGAAACTTACCCTAATAACATTCAACATTTTGATATTAGACCATATCTCTATTATATATCAATATTTTAAAATTTTGTTAAAGTTTTTCTATTTTTCCCAAAAGTTAGTTTGTACATTCAGTGCTTTTATATCTCTTTTTCAATATAAATATTGCTATGGGCATCCATATCAAGGTATATAAAAGCAATCCATATATATTGCCCTTAATCATTTCAAATCTCAAGCCCTTTACCATAACCTCATCAAAGGGCCTTACAAAGTATATAAGGGGCCATAGACATTTATAAACAGCAACCATCGGTGCCGGCAGCTGATCAATGGTCCACAGGTATCCACTGGCTGCAAAGGTAGGTAGGGACAGCATATATGAAATTTGTGCAAACTTCAATTTGTCCTTTACGATTGAAGCCAATATAATCGCCGGGCAGGTGATTGCCAATATGAATACAAAGGCAAATAGTAATCCAATGCCTATACTCCCCCTTATAGGAACATTAAAAACCCTTTGGGCTATGTGAATCGCAATACACATAGATGATAGCGCCAATATGGCTAGGGCAATTACCTTTGGTACAAGCTTTTTGATTGTATTTTTACCTGCAAAATATTCTCCTCCTTTTACAACGCTTATTCCCACACCGGAAAACATAACCTGTTGCAAAAAAATTCCAATAAATCCTACGATCAGATAGTTCATATATGTCATCTTTGGATCATATAACATTCTATCGGTAAATTGAAAGGGCATAGCTACATTATATGATAAACTCGGCACTATTCCCTTAGCCTCTATCAGCTTTATTTGCGTTCCCGCGGCTATTGTTTGAATTATACTTACAGCCTGGGCATATGCATTGTTCCCTACAACCATGTTGGTTCCATCTACAAGAATCAATACGTCGGAGGACTCCAAGGTCATAACGTCCTTAGAAAAATTCGGCGGTATATACACCCCCATGTGAACCCTTCTGGAATCAATCAAATCCTTGAGTTCTTCCCTTGTATTTATATGATAGGTCAAATCAAATCTATCGTCATCACCAAACTGTTGTACGATCATCCTACTCAAGCTAGAATTATCTTCGTCCAATATGGCAACGGGTATATCCTCAATATAGCTGTTTATATATACTCCACCAAATAAAAGAGTCAGAAATATAGAGCCTAATGAAATCAGCAGTATGACATCTCTATCGAAAATCGTATTTTTTAACTCCTTAAATATCATCTTAAGAAATGACAATTTCTTCTCCCCCCTTATCTGGAGAACTTTCATCAATATATTCTCGTCCCTTTGCCGTCAAAATGCCTAATATACCAATGATCAATGCCCCTATGGTAAACTTAATAAACCATACTATATCTCCACCCATTTTTGAGATAGGTAATCCCTTTAGGAACAAGTCCCTTAGATTATCTATAAAATGATAAAAGGGATAAAAATTAGCTAATATCCTATAGGGTTTTGGCATAGATAAAACTGGCCATGTATACCCTACCATTACTGTATTAGGTATGAATATGACCGCATTTACTAATGTGGCAAACATATAGTCCCTAATCCATGTGGAAATCATTAAACTTAAGGATGCCACTGCAAATGAAAGTGCCATACTGAGTATCACTGCATGGGTGAATTGTCCCCTAAGTGGAATATTAAATACCTTATTCTGAATAAATATACATAATACGAGGGAAAGCCAGCCTAAAAGTCCATAGAAAATAATTTTCCCTAATAAATATCCTATTCTTTTACTTTTTTCCTTTTCTATTTCTTCTCTCCTAATGGCTGTTGCCGCCATTATGGCAATTCCTGATTGTACTATGGCAGTTCCAAATCCTATGTTTAAGAAGTTCTTATAGCTCCCCGTAGGATTATACAATGTTCTACTGCTAAAATTTATGGCTAAAGCCACTTTTTGTGCTGTGTCGGCAGGAAGATTTAGCTTACCCCCCAGTAGCTTCATAAATACACCAGTTTTTAAGGTCAATAGTATCTCCGATGCACTTTTCTTGGCAGCAGCTGCCATGGGCATGTGACTGCCATCATATACCATTAATATACTTGGGGACTTGGTTCCTGTCACATCCTTACCGAAGCCCTTGGGGATCACCATTCCTACCCTTATCTTACTATCATCCATTAAACCCTTCATAGCATCACTGTTTTTTAAGTAATACTTAACATCAAACATATCATTTTCTCTAAATTGTTCCACTATCATTCGACTAATCGATGAGTTATCTCCATCATATACTGCCATGGGTATCTTAGTCAGTACATCCTTGCCAAACTCATAACCAAATAAAAGATTGGTAAGAAGAGGAATGAGGATAATTACTATGAATATCATCTT
>JAOARV010000002.1 GCA_025210395.1 Marinisporobacter sp. | reverse complement strand
GAGTTTGCCTATGGAAAAAATTGTGGAAATTAAAAATATATCTATGAACTATCATACTTTAGAGCGTGAAACACTCGCACTAAAAAATCTATCTTTTGAAGTATACAAGGGAGAAATTGTTGTAATCGTAGGTCCTAGTGGATGTGGAAAATCAACTATTTTATCGATTATATCAGGGCTCCTTAAACCTTCTTCTGGAAAAATTATTGTAAATGGTGCACCAGTAAGCGGTACAAACAAAAGTATAGGATACATGTTTCAAAAGGATCATTTATTTGAATGGCGAAATATATTAAATAATGTTCTGATTGGACTAGAGATACAAAACAAATTAAATGAAGATACAAAAGCTAGAACTGAAAAACTGCTAGAAATGTATGGATTAGGTGAGTTTAAAGATCACTACCCAAGACAACTATCTGGTGGTATGCGCCAAAGAGTAGCACTTATTAGAACCTTAGCAATCCAACCTGAATTACTTCTTCTTGATGAACCATTTTCGGCATTAGACTACCAAACTCGACTTGCAGTTGGTGATGATATCGGACGTATACTGAAAAAAGAAGAAAAAACAGCTATTATGGTAACCCACGACATAGCAAAAGCTATGTCTCCTAAAAGACAGACAAATTTGTGGCATAAAAAGAATCCAAGGACATATAATGGTAGGTTATCCTCGGATTATTATTGTTTTTTGTTATAATACTTATTTATACTGCATCTTTGCACTTTATCTTATCTACTCTAAACAAATTTTTTATCATCAATTTTAATTCATTTCTGATTTAATTTTTTCAATATCCTGATTAGTTAATCCTGTCGCTTTAATAATAGTGGGAATATCCATTCCCATTAATAATAATTTTTTTGCAATCCCTCTACGTTCTTGTAATTGCCCTTTTTTCAATCCTTCTTGCATTCCTCTTTGTATCCCCTTTTGCATTCCTTTTTCTTCCCTATGCTTGAATTCCTCTTCAATCTTTCTTCCTAAATTGCTAATCATTTCCTCCACCTCCATATGATTAGTTTCCTCTAATACCTGATAGATATGTTCACCTATTCTTTCATCAAATCTGTTTTTAAATACATTGATCATCCATCTATTAAACACTTGTATTTGTTCTTTTGATCCTTTTTTTCCAAGGATTCTGCCTATTAACTTTAACCTTTTTAAAATTTCTTCTATTGCTACATCTTGATCTAATAAAAATATTGAACTTACTAAATTTGCTATTTCTAATAATTCCTCTTCTTTCATCCTATTTACATCAAAGAGCATATATCGAAAATCTATAATATTTTCTTCAAACAGCTCATATCCATTTAAAACTTCTTTAAAGTTTCTTGCTGCTGTCCATTTGTTTTTTCCATTATATAAAACAATCGGCACAATAGATGGTAATCTGTAATCTTTTCTTTTTTTGATTTTATTTTCTGCATTGTTTAATTCTTCTCTCCATATTTCAGTCATATACATAAGTAGTCGTATAGGCATTCTATAATCTACTTTGGATTGTAACTCTAATAGCACATAAAATATAATATCTTTTCCATCTATATTTACTTTATAAACAATATCCGCTTCTTCCTGTTTGAAGTCTTTCAATATAAATTCTTTATCTATTAAAATCAAATTCTCTTCATCTATTAATTTTACCCAATCTTTCTTCACAAAACTTCTTAAAAATTCAAGAAAAGTTTTCTTATGAGAAAGAATTTCCTTATATCCTAAATCATGTTCATGCTTGATTTTATCCTTCATTTTTACACCATCTTTTTCTTTTTATTATATCATATGGTTACAGTCCCTATTAAACATTTATTTGATTTGTAATAAATTACTTCAAAACGAAATCTTGTTAAAACCCTATGAATTCAACCCCTTAAATTGTAAACATCTAATGTTTTTATTATTAACTGTTTATTTCATTTGAAACGTCTCTGTCCATAAAGTAACAAATATTTTTCCCATTGAATACTATAAAATATATTAAAGCTTTCGGCTTCGAAAGGAGTTTGCCTATGGAAAAAATTGTGGAAATTAAAAATATATCCATGAACTATCATACTTTAGAACGTGAAACACTCGCATTAAAAAATTTATCTTTTGAAGTGTACAAGGGAGAAATCGTTGTAATCGTAGGTCCTAGTGGATGTGGTAAATCGACTATTCTGTCCATCATATCTGGACTTCTGAAACCTTCTTCTGGAAAAATTATTGTAAATGGTGAGCCAGTAAGTGGCACAAACAAAAGCATAGGATACATGTTCCAAAAGGATCATTTATTCGAATGGAGGAATATATTAAACAATGTTCTGATTGGACTAGAAATACAAGACAAATTAAATGAAGATACAAAAGCTAGAACTGAAAAGCTACTAGAAATATATGGATTAGGTGAGTTTAAAGATCATTATCCTAGACAATTATCTGGTGGTATGCGTCAAAGAGTAGCACTTATTAGAACCTTAGCAATCCAACCTGAATTACTTTTACTTGATGAACCATTTTCGGCATTAGACTACCAAACTCGACTTGCAGTTGGTGATGATATTGGTCGTATATTGAAAAAGGAAAAAAAGACAGCTATTATGGTGACGCACGACATAGCAGAAGCTATGTCTTCTAAAAGACAGACAAATTTGTGGAATAAAAAATAATCCAAGGACATATAATAATAAACTAGCCTCGGATTTTTATTATTTTTTGTTATACTATTTATACTGTATCTTTGCCCTTATCTATTCTAAAGAAACATTTTTTATCATCAACTTTAATTCATCTCTGATTTTATTTTTTCAATATCATCGTTACTTAAACCTGTTGCTTTGATAATAGTGGGGATATCCATTCCCATTAATAATAATTTTTTTGCAATCCCTCTACGCTCTTGTAATTGTCCTTGTTTCATGCCTTCTTGCATTCCTTTTTGCATCCCTTTTTCTTCCCTATGCTTGAATTCCTCTTCAATCTTTCTACCCAAATTGCTAATCATTTCCTCCACCTCCATATGATTAGTTTCTTCTAATGCCTTATAGATGTGTTCACCTATTCTTTCATCAAATCTATTTTTGAATACATTAATCATCCATCTATTAAATACTTCTATTTGCTCTTTTGATCCTTTTTTCCCAAGAATTCTACCTATTAGCTTTAATCTCTTTAGTATTTCTTCTATTGCTACATCTTGATCTAGTAAAAATATTGAACTTACTAAATTAGCAATTTCTAATAGTTCCTCTTCCT